>NZ_JAKRGC010000376.1 GCF_022347745.1 Streptomyces sp. OfavH-34-F | reverse complement strand
CCCGACACGGCCGGGCTCACCGGCGACCCGGCCGAGACACTCGGCCTGCGCACCGTGGACGGCGGGCCCGGACCCGGACCCGGCGGCCGCAACAGCGCCGCCGGCCACAGATGAGGGCGCGCACCGCGATCGTCTGCTCGGTCGCGGACCAGGGGGTGGCGGCCCTCACCAACATCCTGGTGCTGGTCGCCGCCGCCCGGCTCTCCACCGTCGAGGGGTTCGCCCGCTTCTCCGCCGTCTACCTCGTCTTCACCGTGCTGCTCGGCGTCTTCGGCGCCTACGCCGGCCAGCCGCTCGTCCTGCGCCGGGGCGGCGGCGAGGACACCCGGGGCGCCTGCCGGTCCGCCTGCTGCTTCACCCTGCTCGCCGCCACCGCCGTCGGCGCGCCCCTCGCCGCCGTCTGCGCCCTGCTGCCCGGCTCCACGGCGGACGCCCTGATGACGCTGGGCCTGGTGCTGCCCGTCGTGCTCGGCCAGGACATCGCCCGCTACGCCTTCGCCACCCTGCACGCCCAGCACCTGGCGCTGGCCTCCGACACGCTGCGGCTGGTCTGCGTCGTCGGCGCCCTCGCCGCCCAACCCCACGGGGCACCGGCCGCCCGGCTGATCGCCGTCTGGGGCCTCTCCGCCCTGCCCGCGCTGCTGCTGTCCACCGCAGCCCTGCACCGCAGAACGGCCGGCGCCCCCCTCGCCCTGCGGCCGTTCCTCGCCAGGGGACACCTCGGCCGGCGGTTCGTCGTCGAGTTCGGCGTCGGCAACGCCACCTCGCAGCTCTCCGTGCTCGGCCTCGGCGCCGTCGGCAACCCGCTCGTCGTCGGCGCCCTGCGCGGCGCCACCACCCTCTTCGGCCCCCTCAACGTGCTGTTCACCTCCGCCACCGGCTTCGGCCCCCCGCTGCTGGGCCGCCTCCCCACCGACCGGCTCCGGGTGCGCGCCACCGCCGCGCTCGCCGCCGTCCTGGCCCTCACCGCAGCGGCCTGGGCCACCGCCCTCGCCCTGCTCCCCGACTCCCTGGGCCGCCACCTCCTCGGCGCCACCTGGCCCACCGCGGCCTCGCTGCTCCCCGCCACCGGCAGCCAGTACGCGGCGATGGCCGCCGGCACCTGCGGACTGCTGGCCCTGCGCCTCCTGGACCCGCGCACCACGCTCGCCATCCAGGTGGTGTTCTCGCTCGCCGCGGTCGCCTTCCTCACCGGCGGCTACGCCCTCGCGGGGGTACCCGGAGCCGCCTGGGGCCTGTGCCTGGGCTCCGTCTGCAAGGCGATCGCCACCTGGGTCCGGGTGGCCCGGCTGCGCCGTGCGGACACCCGGAGCCCGCTGCCGGTCAGCGCGGACGCCGCCCGGACCTGAAACTGGTCACCATCGCCAGGCACAGGGCCGCGATCGCCAGCTTCCCGGCCGCCTGGAGCAGCGGCCCGCGCAGCAGGATGAAGGTGTAGCCGGCGATCAGCGGCGCCGCGATCGCCAGCACGCTGCCGGAACCCGGTCCGTCCCGCGAGACCGCCCGCACGTAACGCCGGTCGGTGCGCGCCGCCACGTACCCGGTCAGCGCCAGCCCGCCGACCACGCCGACCGCGCCGAAGTCCACCCACAGCTCCGTCCACAGCGGCGCGGACAGGTTGGTCATGTTCATCCCCATCCACTGCCCGACGCGCACCCCGGTGTCCTCCGGCTTCCCGTTCCACACCGACCGGGGTACGAAGAAGAAGGCGGACCCCGCCAGTTGCCGCCCGTAGGTGTGGCCGCCCCGGGCACCGACCCAGGTGACGGTGTTGGCGAACATCACCGTCTGGTCGTAGTCCTTCGTGGCCAGCGGCTCGAACACCGACGACGACTGCACCGGCCGGTACCCCTCGTCGTCGTAGCGGAACCGGTCCGCGTACGGGAACAGCACCAGCGCCCCGATCACGCCCAGCGCCAGCACCGAGCGGTACATCGCGGCACTGCGCGGGAACGCCGTGAACAGCAGCGAGACCAGCACCGTGAGGAACCAGTAGCGCGCGTTCGAGATCGGGTTGTTGACGACGAGGTTGACCACCGCCAGCGCACACCAGACCAGCACCGCGGACGGCGTCCGGCGGGCCCGGCGCGAGGTCACCAGCCCGCGCGTGCAGAACAGCAGCGCCAGCAGCGCCGGCACCGTGCCGAAGCCCTTCAGAAAGGCCGAGCCCACCTGGGACCCGCCCGAGGCCACCCCGCTCTCCGCCACCGAGGCGCTGATCTCCTGCCGGCTGGAGAAGAACACCGCGGGCCCGCCCAGCTTCAGCACGTAGTACCCGCTCGCCGCGAACGCCAGGAGCACCAGCAGCCGCAGCCGCACCGGGTGCGCCGTCGCCCCCCTGCCGTCACCGCGCCCCCACCGGCGGGGGCGCAGCGGGCGCCGCGAGGCCAGCAGCGCCCCCAGGTCGAAGGCGGCGCACCCCACCAGCACCAGCGCCACCGCCGTCACCAGGTCACCGCGCGGACCCACCACCGGGGTCGGCGTCTGGCCGATGACCGCCTGGGCGAACGCCGCCACCCCCATCGCGATGTACACGAACATCCAGAACACGCCCTGGAGCAGCCGCCGCCGGGTGGAGAGGATCATCGTGGCCAGCCGCGCCCCCGAATAGCAGGTGAGCACCAGCTGCAACCAGTACGCCGTGTCGCGCAGCCCCGCGCCGGGCTGGGCGGCGATCAGCGCCGGCAGGAAACACACCAGGGCGAGGATGAGCGGCACGGCCAGGGCCCGGGACAGCATCGACCAGGACAGCGGCGCGGCCGGCCGCCCGCTCCTCCGCACCGGCGGCGGGGGTACCTCCTGGTGTACGGACACCATCAACTCCCCGTCTCCGAAAGGCGCTTGTGTAGGCACACATTAACGAATCACCACACGTGAGGAGATGTGCCGACTAGGGTGTGAGGGCCGGGAACGAGGGCGAGGGAGACCCTGGTGAAGATCCTTCACATCGTCACGCTGCACACGCCCGACCACGCCTTCGGCGGGCCGACACGGGTGGCCCTGAACCTCTCCAAGGCGCAGCGCGCCGGAGGGGACGACGCCAGGATCATGGCGCTCGGCGACGGCTTCGACGGCCCCCTGCCCGACACGGTGGAGGGCGTCCCCGTCCACCTCTTCCAGGCCCGCCACCTGCTGCCCGCGTTCGAGGTCAGCGGCATCACCTCCGCCGCCCTGCTGCGCACCGCCCACCGCATGATGCGCGGCGCCGACGTCGTCCACGTCCATCTGATGCGCGACCTGGTCACGCTGCCCGCCGCCCTGCTCGCCCTCGCCTCCGGCACCCCGCTGGTCGTGCAGACCCATGGCATGGTCGACCCCACCGAGAAGCGGGTCGCCCAGCTCACCGACCTGCTCGGGGTGCGCCGGGTGCTGCGCCGCGCCGACGCGGTGCTCCACCTCACCGAGGCCGAGCGGCTCGACGTCAACGCCGTCGCCGCACCGGTCGCGCTCACCCGGACCGTGCGCCTGGTCAACGGGGTGCGGCCGCAGGAGTTCAAGCCCGCCCGGCCCGCCGGCCGCCCGCCGACCGTGCTGTTCCTCGCCCGCATCCAGGCCCGCAAGCGCCCGGAGGACTTCGTGTCCGCCATGCCCGCCGTCCTGGCCGAGCACCCGGACGCCCGCTTCGTCCTCGCCGGACCCGACACCGGCGCCCTGCCGGGCACCCTCGACCTGGCCCGCAGGCTCGGCGTCATGGACGCGCTGGACCACGTCGGTCCCCTCGGCCACGAGGAGGTGCTGGCCGCAGGACGGGAGGCCGACGTGTACGTCCTGCCGTCGATCGAGGAGCCCCTGGGCGTCTCGGTGCTGGAGGCGATGTCCGTCGGCACCCCGGCCGTCATCACCCGCACCTGCGGGCTCGCCCCAGACGTGGCGCGGGCCGGGGCAGGCCGGGTGATCGACAGCCGCGTCGGGCAGGACGCGGCCAACGCGGACAAGGTCGCGCGGGCGGTCCTGGAGCTGCTGGAGCCGGAGGCCAACGCGGCCGCGGGCAAGGCCGCCTACGAACTGGTCAACGGGCACTTCACCATCGAGGTCGTCACCCGCACCCTCCGGCGGACCTACGAAGACGTGGTCCGCCGGAGGAAGCCGGGCGTCAGCGTATCGGCTTCTCCCGCGACTTGAGGGCGATCTGCCAGCGGTAGAAGCTCATCGCCAGGGCGAAGTCGAACCCGGCGCGCCCGTCGAGGAAGCCCCGCCGGTACACGTACATGTACGCGAACGACACCAGCGGTTTGAACGGCGCCCGGTGGAACATCTGCCCCTGCCGCGACTTCGCGCGGCGCACCTGTTCCTTGACCTCCGGATGGTGATTCAGCCACGCCTCCCAGTCCGAGTAACGGTTGTGCCGCTCGAACCACGCCGAGACCGGGTCCAGGTCCTGGTGCTCGATCGGGTGGCGCAGCGCCGCCGTGCTCTCGGCGACCGGCTGGTAGTGCCCCTCCACCTCGCCGATCCCCGGCGCGTCCAGATCGCCCACCTCCGGGTAGTGGCAGCGGGTCCGGTCGGTCAGCGAGCGTTTGCGGATGGTGTAGCCGTGCCGCAGCCGCTTCCCCGAGAACCAGTAGCCCAGCGGGATGTCGTACGCCGCCGGTTTCGGCGCGGCCGGATCGGCGAAGACCTGCCGCAGTTCGGCCAGCAGCCCGGGGCTCAGCCGCTCGTCCCCGTCGAGCAGCAGAATCCAGTCCAGGTCCGTGCGGACGTGGTCCAGACACCACTGCTTCTTCCGGGGGTGCCCCCCGTCCCAGGTGTACGGGACGACCTCGGCACCGCACTCCGCCGCGATCTTCGCCGTGTCGTCGGAGCTGTGCGAGTCCACGACGACCACCGCCTCGAAGTGGTCGATGACCGACCGCACGGCCTCCGCGATGTTGAGCCCTTCGTTCTTCGTGGGGATCGCCACGGCTATCGGCAGTTTGTTCATCCGTTGTCCCCTTCGGGCAGCCAGGCGTAGCAGCCGGTGGAGGTGAAGGCGAGTGCCGCCCCGGTGAGCGTGAGCGTGGTGCGCTTCCCGTCGGTCGAGGTGCCCGAGTCCAGCACCTTCCCGCCGCGCCCGGTCACCTCCCAGGAACAGGCGCGGGTGGGGGAGACATCGCGGTAGCGGCCGGGCCGCAGCGCCGCGCCCCGGTGCACACCGTCGGCGTAGCCGCGCGCGGCCCGGTCCGCCAGTGCCTTGTGCCGGGGGCACAGATGGGCGACGGCGGGCGCCGCGTCGGCGACCTCGCCCGTCACGACGGCACCGGCCGCCGTGTCCGGGTCCACCTTGACCAGGTAGTCCAGCCGGTCGCAGGTCTCCTGCCCGGTCTGCAGTACCGCCGCCGGGTCGGTGCCCACGGGCACCCGGCCGGTGAGGTACTCCTTCTGCTTCCTGGTGAACGTGCCGGTGGCGGGCGTCAGTCGGTCGGTGGGAACGGTGGGCGGCTCGCCGGTCCGGGAGGGCCGGGGGCCGGCGGACGCGGACGCGGAGGGCTCCGGGCCCGTTCCCGCCGCCGGCCCGGAGGCGGCG
>NZ_JAKRGC010000375.1 GCF_022347745.1 Streptomyces sp. OfavH-34-F | reverse complement strand
CGACCGCCGCACCCGCCCCGGCCGCCGTGCCCGCCCCGCGCACCCCGCTCGTCCTCTACGGCCCCGCCCCCACCCGCCGGGCCACCGCACTCCAGGCGATCCACGAAGCCGACGGACCCGTGGTCGTGGTCACCGCCGACCCCAGCCTGTGGGCCGAGACGAAGGACGCCCGCGCCAAGCTCGGCCCCGTCCTCGTCTACGACCCCGGCCATCTCTGCGACACCCCGGGCCGGCTGCACTGGGCCCCCACCAGCGGCTGCGAGGACGCCGACCGCGCGGCCTCCCGCGCCACCGCGCTCCTCGCCCCCGTCCGGCCACAGGGCCGGGTCGACGCCGCCACGGCCGACACCGCCGAGACCCTGCTGCGCTCCTGGCTGCACGCCGCCGCGATCGACGGCCGCCCCTTCCGCCAGGTCCACCGCTGGGCCATGGGCGGCAACGCCCACGAACCGGTCCGCCTGCTGCGCACCCACCCCAAAGCCGCCCCCGGCCTCGCCGGACTGCTGGAGTCCGCCCTCACCGGACACCCCGAACGCCGCGAAATGGCCCAGGAACTGACGGTACGGGCCTTCGGCGCCCTCTCCTCCGTCCACGTCCGGGACGCCTGCACACCCAATCGGGCCGACACCCTCGCGCTGGATTCATTCGCCGCCGAAGGGGGCAGCCTCTATGTGGTGGGTGAATCCATCGAGACCCCGCGAAGCGGTCCAGGGACCATGCCCCTGCTCACCGCGCTCGCCTCAGACGTGGTCGAGCACGGCCGTCGCGTGGCCGCACGGTCATCCGACGGCCGGCTCGACCCACCACTGACACTCGTCCTCGACGACATCGCGGCCGTCGCCCCCCTGCCCCGCCTGCCGGAACTGCTGCGCACCGGCGAGACCCGCGGCCTCGCCACCGTAGCCCTGCTCCGCTCCCCGGAACAGGCCCGCTCCCACTGGACGCAACAGCTCCGCACGCCCAGCCCTCTGTGACGGGCGGCGCTCAGGGCCGCGTCACCGCGTACTCCAGCTCCCGCGCCGCCGGATCACCCGGCATCGGCACGGTCTCCCCGGTCGGCGCGAAACCAAACCGCCGGTAGAACGCCGCGGCACGCGGATTGTTCTCGTGCACATACAGCCGTACGCGTTCCAGTCGCGGCTTCTCGAGCGACCACGCCCAGTCCACGGCCGCCCGGAACAGCGCGTCGGCCACGCCCGCACCCCGCGCCTCCGGCCGCACGAACACACCGACCAAATGCCCCTGGTTCACCGCGGCGGGCTCCCCGAAACGCGCCTCCACGTCCGGCCCCTCCACGAGCACGGTCACCGAGCCCGCCCAGGAACCGTCCGGGCCCTCGGCGACGAACTGCCGCACCTCGCCCGCACCCGCGTCGGAGGCGTCGACCGTCCGCTCCCGCCACGCCTCGTCGGACCGTTCCAGGCCCTGCTCGTACGTCTCAAGAAACGCCACCGGGGCGGCCGGGTCCTGCAACGCGGCCAGCCGGAGCTCCCGCACCGACTGCCACTCATCGGCGCGCACCGGCCGTATCACGTAGTCCATGCACCGATCCTGACCTGCGCCGCGACGGCCACGCAAACGGATTCACCCCCGGACCGCCGGCCCCGGCCCGGCGTCGTACCCCGGTACTACGCGACCGGAAACCTCCCACCCCCGGACCGACGCCACGCCCGCGCCCGCTCCGTAGCGTCGACCGCATGATCAGGGCCCACGCACTCACCAAGCGGTACGGAGACACCACCGTCGTCCAGGACCTCGACTTCACGGTCCGCCCCGGCACCGTGACCGGCTTCCTCGGCCCCAACGGCGCCGGGAAGTCCACCACCATGCGCATGCTGCTCGGCCTGGACGCCCCCACCCGGGGCCGTGCCACGATCGGCGGCCGCGACTACACCACCCACGACGCGCCCTTCACCGAGGTCGGCGCCCTGCTGGAGGCCCGCTCCGTCCACCCCGGCCGGACCGCCTTCCACCACCTGATGGCCCTCGCCCACACCCACGGCATCCCGCGCAGCCGCGTCGACCACGTCATCGGCCTCGCCGGCCTGACCGCCGTCGCCGGAAAGCGCGTCAAGGGGTTCTCGCTCGGCATGGGCCAGCGCCTGGGCATCGCCGCCGCCCTGCTCGGCGACCCGGCCACCGTCATCCTGGACGAACCGGTCAACGGCCTGGACCCGGAAGGCGTCCTCTGGGTGCGCACCCTCCTGCGCGACCTGGCGGCGCAGGGCCGGACCGTCCTGGTCTCCTCGCACCTGATGAGCGAAATGGCCCTCACCGCCGACCACCTCGTGATCATCGGCCGCGGCCGCCTCCTCGCCGACACCACGGTCACCGACTTCACCGCCGCTGCCGGCGGCGGGTCCGTCACCGTCGTCACCCCCGAGCCCGCCGCCCTGCACGCCCTGCTGCGCGGACCGGGCATCGACATCACCACCTCCCCCGGCTCCGACCGGATCGACGTACGCGGCACGGACGCCGCACACATCGGCCGCACCGCCGCCGCCCACGCCATCCCGCTCCACGAACTCACCCCGCGCACCGCCTCCCTCGAACAGGCATTCATGGACCTCACCCAGGAGTCCGTCGACTACCGGACCACCGCCCCCGCACCGACCGGAGCCCCCGCATGACCACCGCCGCCGTTCCCCACCCGTACCGGATCACACCTCTGCGGGTGCTCCACTCCGAGTGGCACAAGCTGCGCACCGTGCGCTCCAGCTGGATCACCCTGGGGCCGGCCGTCGTCCTCGTGCTCGGCGTCGGCATCGCCATGGGCGCGACGTACTCCTCCGGCGGCGGCGACTCGGACGTCGACACCGTCGTCCTCGTCCTCTACGGCTCGCTCCTCGCCTCGCTCTGCACGGTGGTCCTCGGCATCCTCGTCACGGCGGGCGAGTACTCCACCGGCCTGATCCGTGCCTCGCTCACCGCCGTACCCCGCAGGCTCCCCGTCCTGTGGGCGAAGGCGGCCGTCTTCTCGGCCACGGTGTTCACCGTCATGTTCGCGACCGGGCTCCTCACCTTCACCGCAGCCCAGTTCTTCCTCCAGGACACGGACCAGGCGGCTTCCCTCACCGACCCGGGTGTACTGCGCGCCGTGGCGGGGAACGCCGCCGGAGTCACCCTGCTCGGCCTCATCGCCCTGGGTCTCGGCGCACTCCTGCGCTCCGTCCCCGGAGCCATCGGCGCCTTCGTCGGCGGGGTGATGATCCTCCCCGAAGTGATCACCATGCTCCCGTACGACGTGGTGGAGACCGCCGTCCGCTACTTCCCCACCCAGGCCGCGGGCGTCCTCGGCTCCGCGACCCCCCTCCCGCACGCCGCCGCACCCGGTCCCGCCCTGCTCGCCCTGCTCCTGTGGGCCTCGGCCACACTGGTCGCGGCGGCGGTGCTCCTGCGCCGCCGGGACGCGTGAACGGTACGCAGCGGGACGGCCGGAGGACACGAGTGACGCAGGACGCCACGGACCGGCCGACGCCGCCCGGCTCCGGCCCCACCCCGCTCACCCGGCACCTGCAACGCCTGCTCCAGCGCGTGCGCGCGTTCGACCGCCGCCGCCCCGCCCCCTGGAACGCCACACTGACCGCGTTCTGGGTGCTGTTCGCGGTGCTCGACGTCTCCACCCGCGGCTGGCGCACGGTCGCCCTCGACGCACAGGTGCCGCAACCGCTGGTGCTCACGATGAGCGTGGCGTTCTCCGCCCCGCTGCTGTGGCGCCGCTCGCACCCGCTCGCGGTGCTCGCCGTCATGGCACCGTTCTCCCTGGCCAACGCCTGGACGGGGGCGGTCCTCCAGGCGTCGCTCCTCCAGGAGATCGTGGTCTTCAACATCGCGGTACGGCTGCCGATGCGTACCCTCGCCCGGGCCGGTGTCCTGATCGCCGCCCCGCTGCTCATCGCCTCGGCCCGTTTCCCGGACGACTGGTCGCAGCTGCTGCTGCCGCACGTCTGGATGTTCGCGATGGCCGCCCTGGCCGGGATCGTGGTGCGCACCCGCAAGGAGTACACGGAGGCCTTGGTCGACCGGGCCGACCGGCTGGAACGCGAACGCGACCAGCAGGCACGCCTGGCCGCCGCCGAGGAACGGACCCGGATCGCCAGGGAGATGCACGACATCATCGGCCACAACCTCTCCGTCATCACGGGCCTGGCCGACGGCGGCTCGTACGCCGCCGCCCGCAGCCCGGAACGCGCGGCCCAGGCACTCGAGGCCATCGGCACCACCAGCCGGCAGGCCCTCGCCGAGCTGCGCCGGCTGCTCGGCGTCCTGCGCGACGCGCCGGAGGACGCCGACCGCACCCCGCAGCCCACGCTGGACGACCTGGACGCGCTGCTGGAGGGCGTACGCCGGGCAGGCCTCCCCGTACGCCTGTCGGTACGCGGCACACCGCCACCTCATCCGCTCGGCGCGGGACGGCAGCTGACGGTGTACCGGGTGGTGCAGGAGTCCCTGACGAACACCTTGAAGCACGCGGGCCCAGCGCCGGACCTCGCGGCCGCGGTCGCCCTGGTGCACCTGCCCGGCGCCCTCGAAGTCCTCATCACGGACAATGGGAGCCCGCGCCCGGCCGCGGAGGCGTCCGCCGGCACCGGGCAGGGCATCACCGGGATGCGCGCCCGCGCCTCCCTGTACGACGGCACACTCGAAGCCGGACCGTCGCCGGCCGAACCCGGCTGGCGCGTGCGGCTGCGGCTCCCTTTGGAGGACTCCCCCTCGTGACGACCGTGCTCATCGCGGACGACCAGCCGATGCAACGTTTCGGCTTCCGCATGCTGTTGGAGAGCCAGGACGACATGACCGTCGTCGGTGAGGCCGCCAACGGTCACGAAGCGCTCCAGCTCGTCGCCCGGCACCAGCCGGACGTAGCGCTGATGGACATCCGCATGCCGGTCCTGGACGGCATCGAGGCGACCCGCCGCATCATCAGGGCGGGCTCCCGCACCCGGGTCCTGATCGTCACGACGTTCGACCTGGACCGGTACGCGTACGACGGGCTCCGCGCGGGCGCCAGCGGCTTCCTCATCAAGGACGCGCTGCCGGAGGAGCTGCTTTCCGGGGTACGGGCGGTGGCCAGCGGGGACGCGGTGGTCGCCCCGAGCCTGACCCGCCGTCTCCTGGACGCGTACGTACAGCACTTGCCGGCCGCGCCGGGCGAGCCCGCCACTCAGGACCCCCGCATCTCGGGGCTCACGGGGCGGGAGCTGGAGATCCTCACGGTCATCGGACGAGGCTGGACCAACGCGGAGATCTCGGAGCGCCTGCACCTCGCGGAGTCGACGGTGAAGACCCATGTGTCCCGCATCCTCGCGAAGACGGGTGCCAGGGACCGCGTCCAGGCGGTGATCCTGGCGTACGACACCCATCTGGTGACACCGGGCTGAGAACGCAGAAAAGCCCCGTGCCAGCGGCACGGGGCTTCCCCACAATGATTGTTCGGCGGCGTCCTACTCTCCCACAGGGTCCCCCCTGCAGTACCATCGGCGCTGAAAGGCTTAGCTTCCGGGTTCG
>NZ_JAKRGC010000374.1 GCF_022347745.1 Streptomyces sp. OfavH-34-F | reverse complement strand
GCGGGGTGCGCGGGGCCCGCTCCTCGCGGGGGGCCGGCGGGGCGGACTTGCGGCCGCGGCCGCCCGTCTCGCCGAGGTCCTCGATCTCCTCGGCCCCGAGGCCGGCGCGGGTGCGCTCGGCCCGCGGCAGGACACCCTTGGTGCCGGCCGGGATGTCGAGGTCCTCGTACAGGTGCGGGGAGGTGGAGTACGTCTCCACCGGGTCCGGGAAGTCGAGGTCCAGGGCCTTGTTGATCAGCTGCCAGCGCGGGATGTCGTCCCAGTCGACCAGCGTGATCGCGATGCCCTTGGCGCCCGCGCGGCCGGTGCGGCCGATGCGGTGCAGATAGGTCTTCTCGTCCTCGGGGGACTGGTAGTTGATGACGTGGGTCACACCCTCGACGTCGATGCCGCGCGCGGCGACGTCGGTGCAGACCAGCACGTCCACCTTGCCGTTGCGGAAGGCGCGCAGCGCCTGCTCGCGGGCGCCCTGGCCGAGGTCGCCGTGGACGGCGCCGGAGGCGAAGCCGCGCCGCTCCAGCTGCTCCGCGATGTCGGCCGCCGTGCGCTTGGTGCGGCAGAAGATCATCGCGAGCCCGCGGCCGTTGGCCTGGAGGATGCGCGAGACCATCTCGGGCTTGTCCATCGAGTGGGCGCGGTACACGTACTGCGCCGTGTTCTTGACGGTCGTGCCCTCGTCGTCGGGCGAGGTGGCGTTGATGTGCGTCGGCTGCGACATGTAACGGCGGGCCAGCGAGATGACCGCGCCCGGCATCGTGGCCGAGAAGAGCATGGTCTGGCGCTTGGCCGGCAGCATCGTGATGATGCGCTCGACGTCGGGCAGGAAGCCCAGGTCCAGCATCTCGTCGGCCTCGTCGAGGACGAGCGCGCGGACCCTGGAGAGGTCCAGCTTGCGCTGGCCCGCGAGGTCGAGCAGCCGGCCGGGGGTGCCGACGATCACGTCGACGCCCTTCTTGAGGGCCTCGACCTGGGGCTCGTAGGCGCGGCCGCCGTAGATCGCCAGGACCCGCACGTTGCGCACCTTGCCGGCGGTGAGCAGGTCGTTGGTCACCTGCTGGCACAGCTCGCGCGTGGGGACGACGATCAGGGCCTGCGGGGAGTCGGTCAGCTCCTCGGGCTGCGCCCGGCCCGCCTCGACGTCGGCGAGGACGGTGACGCGCTCCAGCAGCGGAAGGCCGAAGCCGAGCGTCTTGCCGGTGCCGGTCTTGGCCTGGCCGATGACGTCGGAGCCGGAGAGGGCGACCGGGAGCGTCAGCTCCTGGATGGGGAAGGGGGACGTGATGCCGACGGCCTCAAGGGCCTCGGCCGTCTCGGAAAGAATCCCGAGGTCTCGGAACGTAGTCAGGGTGCTGCCTCTTCTGTGAGACGCGGTCCGAGGCGAACGAAGGGGGTCGTACCGTGCCGGGGATTTCATCCGGCCGCATGGGCCGGGTGGCGCGGGACCACTGCCGTCGCTCGAGCGCTCGTGCCGCTGAGGGGGCCCCTCATCTGCGGTCGTACTTGTGCACGTACCGCGTGGAGGGCTGTCGGGTCGGAGCCGATCGGGCCACCGACCGGGCATCCTCATTCAATTTCGCGCCACGAGCAGATGCAAAGTGCTCAGTAAGCGCATTACCACTGTACCCCGGATTCGCGCATCTGTGTTGGGCGAATCCTTTGGAACGGTGTGATGTGGGTCGTCGGCCGAAACTCCGGCCCGGTGCGCGGGCGGGCTATTCTGCGCTGCATGGAGACGCCTGACAACGCCACTGAAGCCCCCGCGACGCCCAGAATCGCCGACCAGGACTGGGCCACCGCGTCCACGGACCCGCAGTACCGGGCCGCGGTCGTCGATCTGCTGGGCGCCCTCGCCTACGGGGAGCTCGCGGCGTTCGAGCGGCTCGCCGAGGACGCCAAGCTGGCGCCCACCCTGGCCGACAAGGCCGAGCTGGCCAAGATGGCGTCCGCCGAGTTCCACCACTTCGAGCAGCTGACCCGGCGGCTCACGGAGATCGAGGTCGAGCCGACCGAGGCCATGGAGCCGTTCGCCCGCGCGCTGGACGACTTCCACCGCCAGACCGCCCCGTCCGACTGGCTGGAGGGCCTGGTCAAGGCGTACGTCGGCGACTCGATCGCCAGCGACTTCTACCGGGAGGTCGCGGTCCGGCTCGACTCCGACACCCGCTCCCTCGTGCTGGCCGTGCTCGACGACACGGGCCACGGCAACTTCGCCGTCGAGAAGGTGCGCGCGGCGATCGAGGCCGAACCGCGGGTCGGCGGCCGGCTGGCGCTGTGGGCGCGGCGGCTGATGGGTGAGGCGCTCTCGCAGGCGCAGCGCGTGGTCGCGGACCGTGACGCGCTCTCCACGATGCTGGTCGGCGGGGTCGCCGACGGCTTCGACCTGGCCGAGGTCGGCCGCATGTTCTCCCGGATCACCGAGGCGCACACCAAGCGCATGGCCGCCCTGGGGCTGGCCGCGTAACGCCCGAGGGGGCGGGGGTCAGACGGCGGCGGAGCGGCTGATCCGGCGGCTGCGCGGCCGGATCAGCAGGGACACCGTCACGGCGGCGATCAGCACGGCGCCCACGACGGACGCCGCCGCGTGGCCGCCGCCCAGCACCGTGTGCATCAGGGAGGCGCCGAACACGGCGCCCGCCGCCCCCGTGCCGAAGACGGTCCGCCGGGCCGGGAACCGGCCCGGCAGCGAGCGCAGCGCCGCCCAGGACAGGACCACCGAGAGCACGACGGCGCTCAACGTTTCCACGATCACGGACGATCACCTCGCAGGGATACGGAACGGGGTCTCCGGTCCTGCTGGTCCTACCCGTGAGCGGGCGTTCACAACCCTCCCGGGGCCCGTCGTCGCCCGGCCGGACGGGCCGGGGACGCGGACGCGGAACGGCCCGGCGGGGTGTCCCCGCCGGGCCGTTCGCGGTCTGCGCGTCCGTACACCCTAGAGAGCGCCGAACCCCACCCGCCGGGTGCTGGGCTCGCCGATCTCCACGTACGAGATCCGGTCGGCCGGCACCAGGACCTTGCGGCCCTTGTCGTCCGTGAGGCTGAGCAGCCGTGCCTTGCCGGCGAGAGCCTCGGAGACCGTGCTCTCGACCTCTTCGGCGGAAAGCCCGCTCTCCAGAACGATCTCCCGGGGCGAGTGCTGCACCCCGATCTTGACCTCCACGGCTATGTCCCTCCGACGGTCAGTCCCTGCGCGGTGAGCCGCGCCGTACGCAGCACACATTAGCCCGCTGAGGGGGCTGGTCACGGCGCCCCCGGCCACGCCCGCAGCGAACACGGACGGACGCCGGGAGGTCAGTGCTGTTCGATGCCGTGCAGGGGGAAGCCGGCGATGCCCCGCCAGGCCAGCGAGGTGAGGAGCTGGACCGCCGTGTCCCGCGGGATCGCCGACCGGCTGGAGAGCCAGTACCGGGCCACCACCTGGGACACCCCGCCCAGGCCCACCGCGAGCAGCATGGACTCGTCCTTGGACAGGCCCGTGTCGCCCGCGATCACGTCGGAGATCGCCTCGGCGCACTGGAGCGAGACCCGGTCCACCCGCTCGCGCACGGCCGGTTCGTTGGTCAGGTCCGACTCGAAGACCAGCCGGAAGGCACCGCCCTCGTCCTCCACGTACGCGAAGTAGGCGTCCATGGTCGCCGCCACGCGCAGCTTGTTGTCGGTGGTCGAGGCCAGCGCCGTGCGCACGGCCTGGAGCAGCGACTCGCAGTGCTGGTCGAGAAGGGCCAGGTAGAGCTCCAGCTTCCCGGGGAAGTGCTGATAGAGGACCGGCTTGCTGACGCCGGCCCGCTCCGCGATGTCGTCCATCGCCGCCGAGTGGTAGCCCTGCGCGACGAAGACCTCCTGCGCGGCCCCCAGCAGCTGGTTGCGCCGGGCGCGGCGGGGCAGGCGAGTGCCCCTCGGGCGCGCCGCCTCGGTCTGCTCGATGGCTGTCACGCCGCCTCCCAAATTCGTGGTCCGGCACAGCTGTTCCATACGTGCCGCGCCCTACCGACATCGTACTTTTGGGTAACCCCGGTATGCGCGGCGCGGACGCAGAATTTCACGGACCGGACGGCTGCGGTAGCCGCAGATTGTCCGGGCGAATGCGCAGAGCGGGACGTATCAGCGGTAATCGTCCTCGTCCTGGGGAACCGTGCGCGCCTGCTCCGCCGCGTCCGCCTCGCTCGCCCCGCTGCGGTCGAGGGCGGTGAGCGGTTCGTCGTCCTCCGGACGCAGCTCCGTCCGCTGCTCCGCGGCGTCCGCCTCGGGCGTCTCCTGGCCGGGTTCGTCCGGCTGGACGTCCTCGAAGGTCTCCGGCTCCCTCGGGTCGGCGGTCATGGTGACTCCCCTCATCGGGCTTCGTCGGGTCGCGCCTGCTGTCGAGCCTAGGAGGTACCCCCGGAAGCCGCATGCGTGCGTGTGACGGCGAACACATGAATCGCCATGTGATCATCTCGTAACATTGCCGCATGTCTTCGACCGAGCTGCCGGGAATCCGCGCCGCCGCCGCAGCGGTGGCCCCCACGGTGAGCACCGTCAGGGTCGCGGAGGGGGAGCGGCTGCGCTCCGTCGAGCTGCCCGGTCTGACGCTCACCCTCCGTTCCCGGCCGCCCCGGCGCTCCGGACTGCCGCCGGCCCTCTTCGTGCACGGGCTGGGCGGCTCCTCGCAGAACTGGACGGCCCTGATGCCGCTCCTGGACGACGTGGTGGACTGCGAGGCGGTGGACCTGCCCGGGTTCGGGGACTCGCCGCCCCCGGACGACGGCAACTACTCCGTCACCGGCCACGCCCGCGCGGTGATCCGCCTGCTGGACGCCCAGGAGCGCGGCCCGGTCCACCTCTTCGGCAACTCGCTGGGCGGTGCCGTGGCGACCCGGGTCGCGGCGGTCCGCCCCGATCTGGTGCGCACGCTCACCCTGGTGTCGCCCGCGCTCCCCGAGATCCGGGTCCAGCGCACCGCCGCCCCGACCGCGCTCCTCGCACTGCCGGGCGTCGCTTCCCTGTTCGCCCGGCTCACCCGCGACTGGACCGCCGAGGACCGCACCCGCGGAGTCATGGCACTCTGTTACGGCGATCCGGCACGGGTCTCCGAGACGGGCTTCCGCGACGCGGTGGCCGAAATGGAGCGCCGGCTGGAGCTGCCGTACTTCTGGGACGCCATGGCGCGCTCCGCCCGTGGCATCGTCGATGCGTACACCCTGGGCGGGCAGCAGGGGCTGTGGCGCCAGGCCGAGCGGGTGCTCGCGCCGACCCAGCTGGTGTACGGCGGACGGGACCGGCTCGTCTCGTTCCGGATGGCCCGCAGGGCGTCCGCGGCCTTCCGCGACGCGCGCCTGCTGACACTGCCCGACGCCGGGCACGTGGCGATGATGGAGTACCCGGAGGCGGTCGCCCAGGCGTTCCGGGAATTGCTCGACGAATGCGGCGGGAGCTGATCCAGGGCGTGGGACGACACAGCCGGAAGGGCCCTGCGCCCAGCGCGCCCGTGGCCGGGCAGGCGGACACGAACCAGGCGGGGCGCGCGGACGCCCAGGCCGCCCCCGGCACCGGCCGCCGCAGACGCGCCGCCGACG
>NZ_JAKRGC010000373.1 GCF_022347745.1 Streptomyces sp. OfavH-34-F | reverse complement strand
CCCGGGGCGGGGGCCGTGGGGTCAGCCCAGCCTCGAGACGTCGCGGACGGCGCCGCGGTCGGCGCTCGTGGCCATCGCCGCGTACGCGCGCAGCGCGGCCGAGACCTTGCGCTCGCGGTTCTTCGGCGCGTACACGCCGTTCAGCGCCTCGCGGCGGGTGGCCAGCTCGTCCTCGGGGACCAGCAGATCGATCGAGCGGTTCGGGATGTCGATGCGGATGCGGTCGCCGTCCTCGACGAGCGCGATCGTGCCGCCGGACGCCGCCTCGGGCGAGGCGTGGCCGATGGACAGGCCCGACGTGCCGCCGGAGAAGCGGCCGTCCGTGATCAGGGCGCAGCTCTTGCCGAGGCCGCGGCCCTTGAGGAACGACGTCGGGTAGAGCATCTCCTGCATGCCGGGGCCGCCGCGCGGGCCCTCGTAGCGGATGACGACGACGTCGCCCTCCTTGATCTCCTTGCGGAGGATCTTGTCGACGGCCTCCTCCTGCGACTCGCAGACGACGGCCGGGCCCTCGAAGGTCCAGATCGACTCGTCCACGCCGGCGGTCTTCACGACGCAGCCGTCCACCGCGATGTTCCCCTTGAGGACGGCCAGGCCGCCGTCCTTGGAGTACGCGTGGGCCACGTCCCGGATGCAGCCGCCGGCCGCGTCCAGGTCGAGGGTGTCCCAGCGCTCCGACTGCGAGAAGGCGGTCGCGGAGCGGACGCAGCCGGGGGCGGCGTGCCACAGCTCGACGGCCTCGGGCGACGGGGAGCCGCCGCGCACGTCCCAGGTCTTGAGCCACTCGGAAAGCGTGTCGGAGTGCACCGCGTGCACGTCCTCGTTGAGCAGACCGCCCCGGTGCAGTTCGCCGAGGATGGCGGGGATGCCGCCGGCCCGGTGCACGTCCTCCATGTAGTACGTGCCGCCCGGCGCCACGTTGGGGGCGACCTTGGACAGGCACGGGACGCGGCGCGAGACAGCGTCGATGTCCGCCAGGTCGTAGTCCAGCTCGGCCTCCTGGGCGGCGGCCAGCAGGTGCAGGATCGTGTTGGTGGAGCCGCCCATGGCGATGTCCAGCGCCATCGCGTTCTCGAACGCGGCGCGGGTGCCGATGGAGCGGGGCAGGACCGTCTCGTCGTCCTGCTCGTAGTAGCGGCGGGCGATCTCCACGACCGTGCGGCCGGCCTCCTCGTACAGCGCCCTGCGGGCGGTGTGCGTGGCCAGGACGGAGCCGTTGCCGGGGAGGGAGAGGCCGAGGGCCTCGGTCAGGCAGTTCATCGAGTTGGCGGTGAACATGCCGGAACAGCTGCCGCAGGTGGGGCAGGCGTTCTCCTCGATGCGGAGGATGTCCTCGTCCGAGACGTTCTCGTCCACGGCGTCGCTGATGGCGTTGATCAGGTCGAGCTTGCGGACCGTGCCGTCGACGAGGGTGGCCTTGCCGGCCTCCATCGGGCCGCCGGAGACGAAGACCGTCGGGATGTTGAGGCGCATCGCGGCCATCAGCATGCCGGGCGTGATCTTGTCGCAGTTGGAGATGCAGATGAGGGCGTCGGCGCAGTGGGCCTCGACCATGTACTCGACGCTGTCCGCGATGAGGTCGCGGGAGGGCAGGCTGTAGAGCATGCCGCCGTGGCCCATGGCGATGCCGTCGTCCACCGCGATGGTGTTGAACTCGCGGGGCACGGCGCCGGCGGCCTTGATCGCCTCGAAGACGATGCGGCCGACCGGGGCGAGGTGGGTGTGGCCGGGGACGAACTCGGTGAAGGAGTTGGCGACGGCGATGATCGGCTTGCCGATGTCCTCGCTCGCTACGCCGGAGGCCCGCATGAGGGCGCGGGCGCCCGCCATGTTGCGGCCGTGGGTGACTGTGCGGGACCTCAGCGTGGGCATCGTCCTTCGCTCCTTCTGCGTCTGAGACTGTGGTCGAGGGTACGCCGCCGGTGCCAGGATGTGGACCGGGTGTCCGATATACGGAACGACTCCGCAGGCCCTCCGGGGTGCGGGGAGCGGGGTCCGGGGACGGCTACACCGTCAGGTAGCGCTGGAGGGTGGGGGCCACCATCGTGATGATCTCCTCGGGGTCCGCCGAGGCCAGGGGTTCGGCCTTGAGGACGTATCTCAGTATCGCGATCCCCACCATGTGCGAGGCGGCCAGCTCCGCGCGGAACGTCGCGTCCGGGATGTCCAGTCCCGCCGCCACCCGGTCCAGCAGGCGGCGGAGCACGAAGCCCCGCAGGACCGCGGCCGCCGCCTCGTGGGTGAGCGCGGAACGGAGCACGGCGAGGAGGGGGGCGCGGGTGGCCGGGTCCTCCCAGATGCCGATGAAGGCGCGGGCCAGCCGCTCGCCCACGTCCGCGGTGTCGCCCTCCAGGGCCGCCGGGACCAGCAGGGCGGGCTCGAAGGACACCTCGATCGCGGCGGCGAAGACCTCATCCTTCGTACCGAAGTAGTGGTGGACGAGCGCGGGGTCCACCCCGGCCGCGCGGGCGATGCCCCGGACCGAGGTCTTGTCGTAGCCGCGCTCGGCGAACTGGGCGCGGGCCGCCTCCAGGATGCGGGTGCGCGCGTCGGGGCCGGTGTCGGCCGCGGCGCGGGCGGGACGGCCCCGGCGCCTGGGGCCCGCTGCGTCCGCGGTCATGGGCGGGGGGTGTGCCCGGAGGGCGAGGCGGCGAGGTGGAGCCGGGTGAAGGCCAGGGCCTCGGCGAGGTCGGCCTCCCGTTCGGCGGTGGACATGGCCCGGCGGGTGTTGACCTCGATGACCACGTGCCCGCCGAAGCCGGAATCGGCCAGCCGGCCCAGCAGCTCGGCGCAGGGCTGGTCGCCCCGGCCGGGCACCAGGTGCTCGTCCTTGTGGGAACCCTTGCCGTCCGCGAGGTGGACGTGGGCCAGCCGGTCCCCCATCCGGTCGACCATCGCCAGGCCGTCCGTGCGGGCGGTCGCGGTGTGCGACAGGTCCACCGTGAAGTGCCGGTAGTCGTCGTTGGTGACGTCCCAGTCGGGGGCGTACGCGAGCATCTCGCGGTCCCGGTAGCGCCACGGGTACATGTTCTCGACGGCGAACCGGACGTCCGTCTCGTCCGCCATCCGCCAGATCCCGGTGACGAAGTCACGGGCGTAGTTGCGCTGCCACCGGAACGGGGGGTGCACGACGACCGTGGTCGCGCCGAGCTTCTCGGCGGCGGCACGGGCCCGCTGGAGCTTGACCCAGGGATCGGTGGACCAGACCCGCTGGGTGATCAGCAGACAGGGCGCGTGCACCGCGAGTATCGGCACCTGGTGGTAGTCGGAGAGCCGGCGCAGCGCCTCGATGTCCTGGCTGACCGGGTCGGTCCACACCATGACCTCGACGCCGTCGTAGCCCAGGCGCGCGGCGATCTCGAAGGCCGTAGCCGTCGACTCCGGATAGACCGAGGCCGTCGACAGGGCGACCTTCGCATCCGGGACGCGCACCGCTGGTTCTGCCACGCAAGACAGCGTACGGGCAGTGGCGCGCCCCGCCGAAGGAGTGCGGCGGAAAGTGAGAAGGGCCGCACCGCGGCGGACCGCGCGCTACTCGGACGCCCCGTCGCCCTGCTGCGGCAGGTGGTCCAGGCGGCGCAGGATCACTCCCTCGCGCAGGGCCCACGGGCAGATCTCCAGCTCCTCCACGTCGAGCAGGTCCATCGCGCCCTCCGCGACCAGCGCCCCGGCCAGGAGCTGGGCGGCGCGGCCCTCGGAGACGCCGGGCAGCGCCCCGCGCTCCTCGACGGTCATCACGGCGAGCTTGGGCACCCACTCCTCCAGCGCCTTGCGGCTGAGGGTGCGCGGCACGTCCTGGCCCTCCCCGGCGCGGGTCGCGCCCGCGATCCTGGCGAGCTGCTTGAACGTCTTGGAGGTGGCCACGACGTGGTCCGGGCGGCCGAGCCGGGTGAACTCGGCGACGCTGCGGGCGATGCGCGCCCTTATGTGCCGGCGCACCGCCTTGACCTGCGCCGGGTCGGGCGGGTCGCCGGGCAGCCAGCCCGCGGTGAGGCGCCCGGCGCCCAGCGGCAGCGAGACGGCGGCGGCCGGTTCCTCGTCCATCCCGTACGCGATCTCCAGCGAACCGCCGCCGATGTCCAGGACCAGCAGCCTGCCCGCCGACCAGCCGTACCAGCGGCGGGCGGCGAGGAAGGTGAGCCGGGCCTCCTCCGGACCGCTGACGACCGTGAGCAGGACGCCCGTCTCGTCCCGGACCCGCTGGATGACCTCGTCGGCGTTGGAGGCGTCGCGCACGGCGGAGGTGGCGAAGGCGAGGACGTCCTCGCAGCCCTTGTCCTCGGCGGCGTCGAGCGCTCCGGCGATCGTCTTGACCAGCCGGTCCACGCCGAGCGGGCCTATCGCGCCGTCCGCGTCGAGGAGTTCGGCCAGGCGCAGCTCCTCCTTGTGCGAGTGGGCGGGCAGCGGGCGGGCGCCGGGGTGCGCGTCGACCACCAGCAGATGAACCGTGTTCGACCCCACGTCGAGGACTCCGAGTCTCATGGGAAGGAACGCTACTGCGACCGCCGCACCCACCCGACGCGAACCGGTCGGACTCGGCCCGACCGGCGTCGGACTTACTCTGGCCCCGTGCCAAAGACGAAAAAGGCGAAGCCGGGCAAAGCCACGAAGAAGCAGGACCGTACGCAGGACATCAAGCACGTGGAGAAGGTGGCGATGCACACGCCGGTGACGGCGGAGCCCGACCCGGCGGACGAGCAGGGGCTCGACTTCCCGCGCGCCTGGGTGGAGTTCCCCGATCCGGCCGACGACGAACAGGTCTTCCGCTGCGACCTGACCTGGCTGACGTCCCGGTGGACGTGCGTCTTCGGCAGCGGCTGCCAGGGCATCCAGGCGGGCCGCGCGGACGACGGCTGCTGCACGCTGGGCGCCCACTTCTCGGACGAGGACGACGAGAAGCGGGTCGCCGGTCATGTGGCGCGCCTCACTCCGGAGTTGTGGCAGTTCCACGACGTGGGCACGGAGACGGGCTGGACGCAGACCGACGAGGACGGCGACCGCCAGACACGGCGCTGGCAGGGTTCGTGCATCTTCCAGAACCGTCCGGGCTTCCCGGCGGGGGCGGGCTGTTCGCTGCACATCCTGGCGCTGCGCGAGGGCCGGGAGCCGCTGGAGACGAAGCCCGACGTGTGCTGGCAACTGCCGGTGCGGCGGACGTACGAGTGGATCGACCGGCCGGACGACACCCGGGTGCTCCAGGTGTCGATCGGTGAGTACGACCGCCGGGGCTGGGGCCCGGGCGGCCACGACCTGCACTGGTGGTGCACCTCGGCGCTCTCGGCGCACGGCGGCGGCGAGCCGGTGTACGTGTCGTACCGGCCGGAGCTGATCGAGCTGATGGGCCCGGAGGCGTACGACACGCTGGCCGGGCTGTGCGAGCGGCGGCTCGCCTCGCAGCTGCCGCTGGTGGCCCCGCACCCGGCGGACCCGGCGTAGCGCTCAGTCCGCCCGGGGCGGGGTGCTCGGGCCCTTGGGCGGGGCGGGCGGTTCGGACGGGCCGGTCGGGTCCGGAGTGGGGCTCGGGCCCGGGCCCGGGTCGCTCGGGGTGGGCGTCGGGTCGGAC
>NZ_JAKRGC010000372.1 GCF_022347745.1 Streptomyces sp. OfavH-34-F | reverse complement strand
GCGGTACGGCGGCGGCGGCGCGGGAGGCCGGCAGCGACTGGGCGGACACCGGCCGGGACGGCCCCGGCGTCGTGAGCAGCTCCTGCGGCAGCACGATGATCGCGCGGGTGCCGCCGTACAGGTTGGGCGCCGTCAGCTCGACGCGGAAGCCGTACTGGTGGGCCAGCACCGAGGCCACCCGCAGACCCGTCTGCGGATAGGCGCCCAGCCGCGTGATGTCGTCCCGCTGTTCCCCGGACATCACCCGGCGGGCCCAGGTCAGCCGCTCGTCCTCCATGCGCAGCCCGGCGTCGTCCACGACGAGGAACGCCGCGTTCGCCCCGTGCTCCAGGGAGACGTGCACCCGCGCGTTGGGCGGCGAGTAGCGCAGCGCGTTGTCCAGCAGCACCGCCAGGGTGTGCACGACCGCCTCCACCGCCCTGCTCTGCACCGCGAAGGACTCCAGGTCCGTGTGCTGGACGCGCTGGTAGCCCTCGACCCGGCCCATCGCCGTACGGACGACGTCGGTCAGCGTGGTCGCCGGCCAGCGCCGCGACAGCTTGTCCCCGGCCAGCACCCCGTAGCCGGACGCGGTCAGCAGCATCTGCTGCGCCAGGTGGTCCATCTCGACGAGCGTCGCGTACGCCTCGTCCGAGACGTGGCGCCGCACCCCGGCGCTGATCATGCTGCTCAGCTTCGCCGCGCGGTGCACCGTGCTGGAGGCGAAGGCGCGCACGGCCGCGCGCGCCACGTCCACCGACTCCTTGCGCACCTGCTCCAGCTGACGCTCCGTCTCGGCCCGGGCCGCGTCCACCCGTTCCTCGGCGGAGCGCTGTGCGAGCTGCCCGGTCAGGGTGATCGCCGACCGGATCTGACCGGCCAGCGTGCTGAGCGCCGACGCCAGCTGGGTGTGCGCGAGCTGCGGCGGAACGGCGAGATCCGGCTGGTGGGGGTGGCCGGGGTGCGCATCGGCGCCGGCCGGCTGGACGACGTTCCGGGAGATGTGCGCCACATACTGCTCGGCCGCCCGCAGCTGCTGGGCGAGCTGATCGCGCTGCTGCCGCAGTTCCTCGGCCCGGCGCCGCTCGGCACGGGCCCGGTTCAGGAACCAGAGCGAGGCGCAGCCTCCCGCCGCCAGCGCGAGCAGGATCAGTATCGGTTCGGTCATGGGGTCCTCGCGGAGATCGGGGGACGGTTCCGCCGGCCGCGCGCGGGCGCCGACGGGCATGCCGGTGCCCCGGACGCCGCGGCCGGAGCACCCGCTTCCGGGTAAGGGGGGTCGAACTCGCTGGATCGGTCCGCCCGTTCAGCGGCGGCCGGGGCCGGCGGGGCGTCTTCGCCACGCGTCACGGCCGGTGCCGAGGCCGGCCGCCAGGAGGGGAGCTGAGCAGTGGACCGGCGAGGGGGACATGACAGAACCCTAAACACAAATGACCAAGAGGCGCACGGGAAACGCCATCTGACGATGTATCGGTGGCCGAAAAGCGGAACCACCCGCGGCCCGCACGCGTCAGGAACGCCCTCGTTAGGATGCGGGACGGTGCCCGGCCGCAAGGATCGGGCCAACCGGCGCCTGTACCAGCGTACTTCCGGGCCGGCGCACCGGCCGGAGCCCGACCGGGCGGACGGCCGGGACATCGAGTGAGTGGAGACCAGTCATGCGTGGAGGCAGCATCGCCGTGGTCGGCGGCAGCATAGCGGGGTGTGCCACGGCCCTGGCCGTGGCACGCGGCGGAGCGGACCGGGTCACCGTCCTCGAACGCGCCGACGCCGAACTCCGGGACCGGGGCGTCGGCATCGGTCTGCAGAACGACCGCTACGAGGAGCTGAGGGAGGCCGGATACCTGGCCCCCGAGATGCCCTGGGCACCGCTGACCCGGCGGGTGTGGAGCGTACGCGACGCGGACGCCCTCCACGGCCGGGCCATCGGGCGGCAGCCGTTCCCCTTCCGGGCCTACAACTGGGGCTCCCTGTGGAGCGAGCTGCGCCGCCGGGTGCCCGAGGAGGTCGACTACCGCTCCGGAGCCGCCGTCACCGCCGTGGAACCCGTCGGTGACGGGGTGACCGTGCGCCTCGCGGACGGGCACGAGGAGCGCTTCGACCTCGTCATCGGCGCCGACGGCTACCGGTCGGTGGTCCGCGAGGCCATGTTCCCCGGCGTCAGCCCCGAGTACGCCGGCTACATCGGCTGGCGCGGCACCACCGAGGACGTCGAGGGGCTGCCCTCGGACGGGCTGGACGCCCACAACCTCGTCTTCCCCGGCGGCCACTGCATGAGCTACCGCATCCCGGACGGCACCGGCGGCCACCGCCTCAACTGGGTCCTCTACACCACGCCCCCGCAGACCGACGGCCTCCACCCGGACCTGCGCACCCCGACCTCCCTGCCGCCCGGCCGCCTCAACTCCGAGCTGACCGACTGGCTGCGCGCCCTCGTCGCCGAGCACTTCCCGCCGTTCTGGGCGGCCAAGATTCTCGGCACGCCCGCCGGGACCACCTTCATCCAGCCCATCTACGACCTCGTCGTCCCGCACTACACCTCGGGCCGGATGGCGCTCGTCGGCGACGCCGCCAGCATCGCCCGGCCGCACGTCGGCGCCGGCAGCGTCAAGGCCCTCCAGGACGCCACCGCCCTGGAGGCCGCCTGGACCGCCGGGGACGACTGGAAGGACGTCCTGGAGCGCTACGACGCCGCCCGCGGCCCGGTCGGCTCCGCGATGGTCGGCCTCGCCCGCCGCATGGGCAGCACCCAGGTCGAGGCCACCCCCGACTGGTCCGCGATGGGCCAGCCGGAGTTCGATGCCTGGTGGCAGGAGCAGAACAGCGGCTCCGACCGCAGCAGCGGCTTCGGCGGCCACAGCCTCAAGACCGCGTAGCCGCACACCCGAAGAGAGAGGGGGGCGCCCGGCGGCGCCCCCCTCTCCCGTCAGCGGCCCGCGCCGGTCAGGACGCGACCGGCGCCAGCTCCAGCGCGGCGTGCAGCGCCGTGGGGTCCTCCCGCGCCTCCGCGCCGTCCAGCCGCAGCGCCACCCGCCCCGACGTCAGCACCGTGAGCGTGTGCGCGCACCGGGCCGCCGTCGCCGGACTCGGCGACACCAGGAGGACGGCGATGCCCTCCTCGGCCAGCGTGGTCACCAGCTCGTGCACCTGGCGCACCAGGGCCGGGGCGAGCCCCTCGGTGGGCTCGTCGAGCAGCAGGACGCTCGGCGAACCGAGCAGCGCGCGGGCCAGGGCCAGCATCTGCTGCTCCCCGCCGGACAGGTCGGTGCCCCGGTTGTTCCGGCGCTCGCCCAGCCGGGGCAGCAGGTCCAGGACTCGCTCCGGCGTCCACACGCTGGGCCGCGAGGTGTCGCCCCGGCGCGGCGGCCGGTGCGAGAGCCGCAGGTGTTCGGCGACGCTCAGGTTGGCGAAGACCCGGCGGCCCTGCGGGACGAGACCGATCCCGGCCCGGGCGATCCGGTGCGCGGGAGCGCCCGTCACGTCCTTGCCGTCCAGCCGTACGGTGCCCGCGTCCGGGCGCATCAGGCCGGCGACGGTGTGGACGAGCGTCGTCTTGCCCGCGCCGTTGTGGCCGACGACGGCGTGCACCGTGCCGGCGGGCACGGACAGGTCGAGGCCGTGGAGGACCGTGCCGCCGTGGTAGCCCGCGGTCAGGCCCGTGAGTTCGAGCATCGGGGGTCGGTCATCCTCTCGCTTCGGTGGAGCCGGACCCGGCGCCGGTACGGACTTCCCCGCCGGCCGCCGCACCCGTGTTGTGGTAGGCGTCGCGCACCTCGGGATGGGCCAGCGCCTCCCGGGTCGGCCCGGTGACGAGCACCCGCCCGGCCGCCAGCACCGTCACCGAGGTGGCGACCTGGGCGACCACCTCGACGTGGTGCTCGACGAGGACGACCGCCACGCTCGCGGGCAGGGCGCCCAGGATCGCGAGCAGCCGGCCGATGTCGCCGTCGGTCAGCCCGGCCGCCGGCTCGTCCAGGAGCAGCAGCCGCGGATCGCCCGCCAGCGCCGCCGCCAGGTCGAGCATGCGCCGCTGCCCGTGCGAGAGCGTGGCGGCCGGGCGGTGCGCCAGGTCCGCCAGCCCCACGGTCTCCAGGTGGTGCCCGGCCGTCTCGGCGTGCAGCCGGTAGCGGGACCGGCTGCGCCAGGCCCCCCGGTGCTTGGGGTGGTGGGTCCAGCCGGCCAGCACGATGTTGTCCAGCACCGTCAGTTCGGCGATGACGGACGGCTGCTGGAAGCTGCGCGCGATGCCCAGCCGGCTGCGCCGGGCGGTGGAGGCGCGGGTGACGTCCGCGCCGTCGAGGGCGATGGTGCCCCGGTCGGGCCGGTCGGTGCCGGCGACGAGGTTGAGCAGGGTCGTCTTCCCGGCGCCGTTGGGGCCGATCACGGCGTGCCGGGCGCCGGCGGGCAGCCGCAGCGAGACGTCGTCGACGGCGGTGAGGCTGCCGTACCTGCGGGTGACGTGGTCGAGGTCCAGCACGGGGGCCGGCTGCGCGGCGTTCGGTGCGGGCGTCATGGGGCGGCCTTCCCGGCGGGGGACACGGTGAGAGGGGACGCGCCCGGGGGCGGCGCGGCGGACGGCGGGGTGGCGGGGCGGCCGGTGGCGGCGCGCAGCCCGGCGAGACCGCGCGGCAGCAGATACACGGCGGCGATGAACAGCACGCCGAGCAGCAGCGGCCCGTGGCCGGGCCAGGAACCGGCGACCCAGTCGCGGGTGAACACGATCAGCCCGGCGCCCAGCAGCGCGCCGATCACCGACGTGGCCCCGCCGATGACGACCGCGAGCAGGGCGAACGCGGCGATCTCGAAGCCCACGTCGGCGGGGGAGAGGTACTGCTGGACGGTGACCATCAGCGAACCGCCGACCCCGGCCAGCGCACCGGCGCCGATGTGGGCCACCATCAGGTAGCGGCCCACCGGGTGCCCGGAGGCACGCATCCGCGCCTCGGCGCCGCGCGTGCCGGTCAGCAGCTTCCCGGCGGGGGAGCGCAGCACCAGCAGCGTGAGCGCGACGGCGACCGCGGCCACCACGACCGCGTACACGTACAGTTCGCGTTCCTCGGTCATGCCCTCGCCGCCCCACAGCGCCTGGGTGGCGGGGAAGCCGACGAGGCCGTCCGCGCCGCCGGTGACGGACTTGACCTGGTTGATCACCGCGCTCGTCAGCTCGCCGATCGCGAGGGTGATCATCAGCACGGTGGTGCCGCGGGCCCGGATCACCGCGGGTCCGGTGACCGCCGAGAACACCGCGGCGGCCAGCGCCGCGAGGACGAGCTGGACCGGGCCCACCGTCCACCCGGCGTCGGCCAGGTTGGCGGTGGCGTACGCGCCCACGGCGAACGGGGCGGTCTGCCCGAGGGTGGGGAGCCCGGCGTACCCGGTCAGGACGGTGACGCTGACCGCGAGCAGTCCGAGCGCCAGCGCGGACCCGGCCAGCGAGATGCTGTACGCGTCCAGCACCCCGGGCAGCGCGCACAGGACGGCGAGCAGCACCAGCAGCGGGGCCGTCTGCCGCCACCCGGCCGTGCGCAGCCAGGTCCCGAGCCGGCCGGGGGCCGCCGGAGCGGCCTCCGGGGCCGGTGCGGGCGCC
>NZ_JAKRGC010000371.1 GCF_022347745.1 Streptomyces sp. OfavH-34-F | reverse complement strand
TCGGGCCCGTACGCCATCGGCCCCGACCGGCACGAGCGCGCCGACGACGAGGCGCCGCAGGCGGCGGCCGACCCCGCCCCGGAGGCCGCGGCCGTCACCGACAAGGGACTGCCCAAGCGGACCCCCAACATCGTCCGGCCTGCCGGGGCACCCGCCGCCGAGCGCCGGGGGAGCGTCGACCGCGAGGCCCTGCGCCGCCGCCTCGACGGCTTCCAGCAGGGGGCGAAGGAAGGACGCAGAGACGTCGAGGCGGAACTCGCCGGAGACACACGTACCGAACAGGACGAGCCGGCAGGCCGTACCGAAGGCCGGACCGGAGACACGGGGGAATCAGTCGAGGAGGCACGTAGTTGACTGCGCCCAGCACATGCGGGCTGAGTAGCGAGGCCCGGAACCTGCAGTGGTTGCTCGGCAATCTCGTGGAGGAGGTGCCAGGGGTCCACTCGGTCACGGTCGTCTCGTCGGACGGGCTGATGCTGCTCTCCTCCGACCCCGGCCACCGGACGGACGCCGCCGAACCGGCCGCGCCGAGCGGACCACGCGGTTCCAGCGCCGATCTGGCGACCATCGTCTCGGGCATAGGCAGCCTCACCGCCGGTGCCGCGACGCTGATGGAGGGCGGCGGCGTCAAACAGACCATGGTCACCATGGAGGAGGGCAGCGTCTTCGTCATGTCGATCAGTGACGGCTCCCTGCTCGGGGTGCACGCCGCCCCCGACTGCGACATGGGCGTCGTCGCGTACCACATGGCGCTGTTCGTCGGCCGGGCCGGGCACGTACTCACCCCCGAACTCCGCAGGGAGCTGCGCACATCGTTGGAGAGCGCCCAGTGACCCCGGCCGCCGCCGGACCCGCCGGCAAACTCCCCGTACGCGGAGCGGGCAAACGGCCCGCACGGGTACGCCCGTACTCGCTCACCGGCGGCCGCACCCGCTTCGGACACGTCCTGCTCGTGGAGACGTTCGTCGCCGCGCTGGAGGCCCCGGAGGAGCGCCGCGAACTCACCAACGGCAACCCCTCCCGCGTGATGCCGGAACTCAGGGCCATCGTGGAGATCTGCCGCCGGATGCGTACCGTCGCGGAGGTCTCGGCACTGCTGAGAATGCCGCTCGGCGTGGTCCGGGTCCTGCTCAGCGACCTGGCCGACCAGGGAAAGATCCGCGTGTACGGGACCGGGCACGGCCCCGGCAGACCCGACCGCGCACTGCTCGAAAGGGTGCTCGATGGACTCCGCCGTCTCTGAGTCGCCGCTGTTCGCCCCGCGGCAGCCGGGGCCGGAGAGCCGCCCCGAGGAGAAGCTCCAGCCCTGGGAGCTGGACACCACCAGGGCCCCGATCGCCACCAAGATCGTGGTCGCGGGCGGCTTCGGCGTCGGCAAGACCACCTTCGTCGGCGCGGTCTCCGAGATCACCCCGCTGCGGACCGAGGCGATGATGACCCGGGCCAGCGAGGACACCGACGACCTCAGCGCCACCCCCGACAAGCTCACCACGACCGTCGCCATGGACTTCGGCCGGCTGACGCTCGACGACGACCTCGTGCTGTACGTCTTCGGCACCCCGGGCCAGAAGCGGTTCTGGTTCATGTGGGACGACCTGGTGCGCGGCGCGATCGGCGCCGTCGTCATGGCCGACACCCGCCGCCTCGCCGACTGCTTCCCCGCCCTCGACTACTTCGAGAGCTGCGGACTGCCGTACATCGTCGCCGTCAACCACTTCGAGGGCACCCCGGCCTTCGAGGCCGACGACGTCCGCGAGGCGCTGACCGTCCCCGCCCACGTCCCCGTCCTGATCATGGACGCGCGCAGCCGGATCACGGTCGTCGAATCCCTGCTGACCCTCGTCGGCCACGCCCTCGAGACCAGCCCCGCGTAACCCCGCACCCCCCAACGGAGAACCGCGATGCGGAAGATACTGATAGTCGGAGCCGGCCAGTCCGGACTCCAGCTCGCCCTCGGACTCCAGTCCCAGGGCTACGAAGTCACCCTGATGTCCAACCGCACGGCCGACGAGATCCGGTCCGGCCGGGTCATGTCCACGCAGTGCATGTTCCACACCGCGCTCCAGCACGAGCGGGACCTCCGGCTCAACTTCTGGGAGTCCCAGGCCCCGCGCATCGAGGGGCTCGGCGTCTCCGTCGCCGCCCCGGACTCCTCGCGGGCCGTCGACTGGGTCGGCCGGCTCGACGGCTACGCCCAGTCCGTGGACCAGCGGGTCAAGATGGCCGGCTGGATGGACACCTTCGCCCAGCGCGGCGGACAGCTCGTCATCCACGGCGCGGCCGTCTCCGACCTCGACTACTTCTCGCGCGCCTACGACCTCGTACTGGTCGCGGCCGGCAAGGGCGAACTGGTCTCCATGTTCGGCCGGGACGCCGCCCGCTCGCCGTACGACGCCCCGCAGCGCGCGCTGGCCGTCGCCTACGTCCACGGCATGGGCCCGCGCCCCGAGCACCCGGAGTTCGACGCGGTCCGCTGCAACCTGGTCCCCGGCGTCGGCGAGCTGTTCGTCATGCCCACCCTCACCCTCTCGGGCCGGGCCGACATCCTGTTCTGGGAGGGCGTCCCCGGCGGGCCGCTCGACGCGTTCCAGGGCATCAAGGACCCCTCCGAGCACCTGGCGAAGACCCTGGAGCTGATGGAGCGCTTCACCCCCTGGGAGTACGCCCGCGCCACCAAGGTCGAACTCACCGACGCCAACGGCACCCTCGCCGGCCGGTACGCCCCCACCGTCCGCAAGCCGGTCGGCCGGCTGCCCGGCGGCGGTCTGGTGCTCGGCGTCGCGGACGTCGTCGTCGCCAACGACCCGATCACCGGCCAGGGCTCCAACTCGGCGTCCAAGTGCGCCGCCGCCTACCTCGACGCGATCGTCGAGCACGGCGACCGGGAGTTCGACGAGGCGTGGATGCAGGCCACGTTCGACCGCTACTGGGAGACCGCCCAGCACGTCACGAAGTGGACCAACGCCATGCTCGGCGCCCCGCCGGCCCACGTGCTCGACCTGATCGGGGCGGCCGGCGGGCTCCAGCCGGTCGCGGACCGCTTCGCCAACGGCTTCGACGACCCGGCCGACTTCGAGAACTTCTTCTTCGACCCGGAGCGGGCGCAGGCCTATCTCGCCTCGGTGGCCGGCCCCGCCGCCTGACGGCGCCCCCGCCGCGCCCCCGGCCCTACGAGGCCGGGGCCGCGGCGGAGCCGTAGCCCTCGTCGGAGCCGTCGGTCGCCCCCTTGGGCAGCTCGGGGCCCTGGTACGAGGCCAGCGGCGTACCGGCCGGGTCGGGCCGGACCGCGCCGAGCACCGGGTTCGACGCCACCGGGGACACCTTCACCCGCGAGCCGGGCCGGGGCGCCTGCACCACCAGGCCGTTGCCGAGGTACAGCGCCACATGGGTCGCCTTCGGGAAGTAGACCACCAGATCGCCGGGGCGCAGCGCGTTCATCGGGACGCGGGTCAGCTGCCGCCACTGCTCCTGCGAGGTGCGCGGAATGACGCGGCCGGCGCTCGCCCACGCCCGCGAGGTCAGCCCGGAGCAGTCGAACGCGTCGGGGCCCTCCGCACCCCACACGTACGGCTTGCCGATCTGCCGGACCGCGTACCGGACGGCCGCCCCGCCCTGCGCGGTCGGCGGCCGGGACGAGGACAGCGCCCCGGCGAGCGCGCTCTGGGCCCGGTCCGTGTTCGCGCGCTGGAGGCCGTTGACGTCGGCGAGCTGGTCCGGGGAGAGCCGGGCGAGCATCGCCTCGACCTGTTTCAGCCGGGTGCGGACGGTGTCGCGCTCCTTCTTCTTGCGCGCGGTCAGCGTCCGCTGCTCGGCCAGCACCTTGCGGGACTCCCGGGCCAGCTCGTCGGCCCGCTTCTCGGCCGCGCCGAGCCGCCGCACGGCCGCCGCCCGCCCGGCGGCCAGCCGCTGGATGACCTGGCCCTGGGTCAGGGCCGCCTCCGGGTCGCGCATCAGCAGCAGCCGCAGATACGCGGAGAGTTCGGACCGGCCCTGGTACTGCTCGCGGGCCAGCCGCCCGGCGGCGTCGCGGCCGTCGGCCAGCGAGCGGCGCGCGGTGACGAGGGCCGCGTCGAGCTTCTTCGCCCTCGCGGCCCGCTTCTTCAGCTCGGCCGCCGTGCCGTTGTAGCTCTCGGTGGCCTCTTCGGCCTGCTGGTAGAGCCGCTGCAACTCGCTCAGCAGCCCGGCGGCGTCACCGGGCGCGGGAGGCGGGGCCGGGGCCGCGACGGCGGTGGCCGGGGAGACCACGACGACGGCGGCCAGCACCGCCGTACCGAAGCTGCGCACCAGGGTGCCCGACGCCACGACATCACCTCCGGAACGGGGCGAATCGTGCGACTACCCCATGAGTGAGCGCATTTCGTGCATACGCTCACGTGGTGCGGAGTGCGACGCAAGGACCGGGGGGCGTGGCGGCGGGCCACCGCCCCCGGAATCGCCCGGAAGGCGGCGGCCCCGTCCCCCGGACGGACGCGGTCAGGCCACCGGGAACGCGTAGACGGTCCGGCCGCGCCGGACGATCGCGGTCCCGTCGTACGCCAGGACCTGGTAGCCGGCGGTGACGGTCTCGCCGCCGGGGTCCTGGTTGCCGATGTCCTGGAACTTCCACAGCCGCTTGCCGTCGGCCGCGGCGAAGGCGGTGACCTGGCCCTGCTCGGCGGCGAGCAGGGTCTTGCCGCCGGAGCTGACGGTGATCGCGGGGATGCCGTCGCCCGCCGCCTCCGTGGACCGCTGCCACACCGCCCGGCCGCTCTCGCGGTCGAGCGCGCCGACGACGTGGTTCCGGTTGGTGGTGTACAGCGTGTCGTCCTTCGGCACCGGGAGGCCGAAGACGGAGTCGCGGCCGCCCTTGAACGTCCACCGCGCCTTGCCGCCGGGCGTCGCGAACGCCCGCAGGCCGCTGCCCTCCGCCGCGTACAGGACGCCGTCGTCGCCGCCCGCGGCCGCCCCGTCCGGGGTGACCCGGCCGAGGGCCTTGGTCCACCGGGCCTTGCCGGTCGCCCGGTCGAACTCGGTGAACCGGGACTTGTTCTTGGCGGCCTTCACCTGCTTCGGCGTACGGGAGGACGGCCGCTGCCGCACGACCACGGAGTCCTCGCGGACCGCGATCAGCTGGTAGGCGGGTGCGGCGTCGCCGCGGCCGTTGGGCAGCGGCGACCGCCACAGCTCCTTGCGCTCCGCGATGTCGTACGCGAACAGGTACGACTTGACGACCTTCTTGTCCTTGCCGCGCTTCTTGCCCTTCTTGGGCTTGGGCGCCTTCACCGTCACCCGGTGCGCGCCGGTGAACCAGATGCTCGACCCGTCCGCGCCGACCAGCGTGCCGACCGTGAGGCCGGGCACGTCCTCGAAGCCGTCGTCGTACGCCAGCCGCTGGGCGACCGTGCCGTCCTTCGCCGAGATCCACAGGAACGCGGACGGGCCCGCCACGAAGCAGTGCTCGTCCCCGGCGGGCAGCGCGGCCCGGCCGCCCGCGGCGTCCGGGCACTGCCACGCCCGGCGCCCGGTGCGCAGGTCCACCGCGCTCGCACCCTTCTCGTCGGTCAGGACCAGCAGCCGGTCCTTCCAGAGCGCGGCCGTCTGCGGTGCGGGCTCGCCCCCGGGGTGGGTGTAGATCCAGCGCGGCTGCGGGGCGCTGCCGGGCGCCGTCGGCCGGGTGCTTGCGGGCGCGGGCTTCGGCGCGGGCTCCGGGGCCGCCTTC
>NZ_JAKRGC010000370.1 GCF_022347745.1 Streptomyces sp. OfavH-34-F | reverse complement strand
CGGCCCGTCCGCCGGCCACACGGGCGCGAGGCCCCCGGCCGGCGCCGGAAGCGCCCCTTCCGGCAGCGCGCCCCCGGGCTCCGGCGGCGCCAGGTCGGCGCGCACCCGCCCGGCGAAGTCCTCGGGTACGGGGAAGTGCCGGGCGATCAGCGTCAGGAACTCCTCCGTCTTCCGCTCCGACCAGGGCAGCACCTGCGTGAGCGGCAGGAAGACCCCGAGCCGCAGGCACCCCATCGCGTACCGGTCCACGTCCGTGCCCGTGTATCCGGCCGGTGCCTGGTAGCCGGGCGCGGCCATCGCCTGCGAGGCGCGCGCCACGGCCTCGCTGCTCGCCTCCAGGTCGATGAAGACCACGCCGCCGTCGGGCCGCAGCAGCACGTTGTTGGGGTGCAGGTCGCCGAAGACGACGCCCCGTTCGTGGAGCGCGCGCATCGCGTGCTCGATCGCGTCGAGGGTGGCCAGCGCCCACGCGGTGTAGGCGGCGAATGCCTCGGCGGTGGCGGGGCCGTTGCCCAGGAGCGGGTTGCGTTCCTGCATCTCCTGGCCGAGCGCCTTGCCCTCGACGTACTCGCGGGCGAGGTAGTAGTGCTCGTTGCCCTTGCGGAACTCGGCGTGCGCGGGCATGCAGTCGAGCCCGGCGAGCCGGCGCAGCGCCCAGTACTCGTTGCGCAGGCGGGCCACGGCGTCGGTGCCGTCGGCGTCGAGTCCGGCGAGCGGGCGGGCCTCCTTCAGCAGGACGGTCGTGCCGTCGCGGGCGTCGGTCGCGAGGTAGACGCCGCCGCCGTTGGAGAAGTGCAGCGCCTTGGTGGGGCGGTACGGGAAGCCGGTGAGCGCCCCGCTGTTGCGTTCCTCCAGCGCCTCCTTCACCCGCTCCGGCAGGGTGACCCACGGCGGCGGCCGGAACCCCGGGCCGCGTACGTCGGGCACCCAGTTGCCCTCCGGGTCCTTGATGCAGTGGACGAGTTCGCCGGACTCGGTGCGTACGAGGTGGGCGACGAAGCCGCCGTAGCGCAGGTAGAGCGGGCCCTGCCGCCAGCGCAGGTCGCTGAGGATGTACGGGCCCGACTCGCCGACGAGCAGCGGTTCGAGGGCGTCGAGGACCTCGCCCAGCATGTCCTCGTCGAGCGGGTAGAGCGTCACGAACTTCCCGCTGCTGCCCCGGTCGCCGTACTTGCTGTTGCGGCGCGCCAGGACGGCCCGGCTGCGGATGAACTTGAAGTACACGCCGTGGTCGAGGCAGTAGTCGCGGACGAGGCGGCTGATCCGCCCGGCGTTCTCCTGCGTCGCCGTGACGTGGATCTTCCAGCCCTGCTCGGGGAGTTCGACGCCCGGCGGGCGGAAGACCACCCAGTCCTCGTTGGTGGCCCGCGTCCAGCCCTCCGGGAGCGGGGCGCGCGCGGCGGGGAAGTCCTCCTCGGCGGAACCGGGCGGCTGTATGTCGTAGAAGACCTCGCCGGGCCGGCAGAAGGTCAGGTACCGGAAGTCCATCGGGGTCTCCTAGCGGGCCTGGGGCGGAGGTGGCGTACGGAACGGGGCGGCGGGCGCCGGGCTACCAGCGGAAGGCGGGCAGGACGTACTTGACGTACATCCACTTCCCGGCGGGCATCTTCCCCGCGTCCACGACCGCTCCGCCGATCCGGGCACCGGGGGCCTTCGTGAGCTCCAGCCGGTATCCGTCGGCGGGGGTCGGCAGCGAGTCGGCCCGCAGCGGCAGGAAGGCGGAGAGCGGGGCCGTGGTGGACTCCGGCCGGTCCGAGGCGATCACACCGCTCCCGGTCTCGGCCTTCGCGGCGAGCCCCACCCGGTAGAGCCGCACCCGCGCGCCCTCCTCCATCACGGAGCGGTCGGCGGAGGGCGGCAGCAGGAACACGGCGCTGCCGTCGTCGCGCACCTCGTAGCCCGCGGTCACCGTGTACGGGATCTGGACGAGCGCGAGGACGGCCGTGAGCGCCCCGGCGGCCAGGACCGCGCCCACGCCGAGCCGGACCTTGCCCGCGCCGCCGGCCCGCGCCTCGCGCAGGACGCGCAGGAAGCCCCGTCCGAGGTGGTAGCAGAGGTAGCCGAGCCCGCAGAGCATGACCCACGCGCCGACGATGCCGATGCGCTGCAGGGCGTCGCCCCACAGGTTGATCGCCGTGGCGATCAGGTAGAGCGGGAAGGCCATGCAGACGAGCCCGAACGGCACGGCCCAGCGGCCGAGTTCGGGGAGCTTGCGCGTGTACCGGCCGCCGAACAGCAGCCGGGCCACCGCGCGGCGTCCGTCGACGAGCGCCCGGTCGCGCAGGTGCGGCACGTCGAGGTGGCTCATCAGCGCGATGTAGCCGTCGAGCTTGACGAACGGCATCAGGTTGAGGATGCCCGCGATGTAGGTGACGAACGCGAAGATCAGGAGGCCGTCGCGGGCCTCGCCCGAGCAGAACAGCGAGACCACGGCCGCGCCCCCGGCGATGACCACCTGGGTGGCGATCCCGGCCAGGGCGACGGCGACCCGCTGGCCCTTGCGCGGCAGCCGCCAGCCGTCCGTCACGTCGCAGAAGAAGGCGGGCGACAGGTAGAACAGCATGACGCCCATGCGCGCCGGGCGTCCCCCGTGGTGGGTGAGGACGGCGCCGTGGCCGAACTCGTGCACGGCGGTCGTGGCCAGGATGCCGGCGAAGATCGCGACGTACGTACCGAGGCCGAGCGGCCGTCCGAGCGCGGTGTTCAGGCCGGCCGACTGGGCCGCGAGCACCATCAGCCCGACGAGGGCGAGCGCGGCGGCCGCCACCGTTCCGGCCCGGCCCGTCAGGACCCGGACCAGTGGCGACAGGCCCCGCAGCATGCGGTCGGGCCGCAGGATCGTGAACTGCACGGTCATCGGCGGTACGAACTTGAAGCGGCGCCCGCTCCTGCGGACCGTCTCACCGTTGTCGAGCAGCCGGCCGGACGCGAGCATGCCCACGGCCTGCGAGACCGCCTCGGCCGTCCACGGCTCGCCGAGGATCTCCGCCAGCAGCGGATGGTCCCGGGTTCCGTTGAGCGCCAGGGCGAGCCGGGCCAGGTCGGGCTGGACCCGCAGATAGCGCGCCGACCCCTGCTGGATGAGCCACGGCGCCCCCTCCGCGGCCGGCTCGTGCACCGAGACGTCGGGGGCGAGCCGGGGGCGGGCGAGCAGTTCCGGGGGCACGGTCGGCGTCTCGGCCTTGGTGGACATACGGTCTGCCTGCCTTAGGTGAGGTCTCGGACGCGGAAGAATCGGTAGGCGGCGAACCCGGCGGCCGCGAGCCAGCCCGCGATGACCAGGAGCGCGACCTGCGGCGAGAGCAGCACATGGCCCACGTCCCGGTAGATCGAACTCATGGCGATGGTGAACAGGTAGCTCGCCGCCTCCGGAGCCAGCCGCTGGATGCCGGGGTCCATCAGCAGGGTCAGGGCCATCACCGCGACGACGGCGGCGATCTGGTGGCGGATGATCCAGCCCAGGAAGACGCCCCAGGGCGCGGCGAGGACGTTGCAGACGAAGACGCCGAGCGCGATGAGCGTCGTCTCCTTCGTCCAGGTGAAGTCCCGTCCGAAGGTGGCCATCACGCCCCAGGCGGACAGCACCGAGCAGACCACGGCGAGCAGTCCGAAGACGCCGCCCATGACCGTGCCGACCGCCAGCTTGGCGCCGAACAGCCGGGAACGCCCCGTCACCAGGACGGAGCGGCTGATCGAGCCGGAGCTGTACTCGCGGGTCACCACGACCGCGCCGTACAGGGAGGCGAAGAGGAAGGTCATCATCCACGCGCGTACGACGTCGTCGGTCACCGACGCGACGGTGGCGGTGCCGTGGTCGATCGCCTTGGAGCCCTCGGAGCCGTAACCGAAGCTCGCCATCAGCGACATGTAGACGCCGCAGAGCATCAGCACGAGCCAGGCCTTGCCGGTCCACGCCTTGAGCCATTCACCGCGCAGTGCGTCAGACACGGGCCCCCCCGGCGGTTCCGGCCAGCTCGAAGAAACGGTCTTCCAGGCGCTCGGCGCCGTCGCCGGTGAGCTGCGACAGCTCGCCCGCGAAGCGCAGCGTGCGCTGGAGGATCACGACGTCGTCGACGGTCTGTTCGACCTCGGCGAGGAGGTGGCTGGAGAGCAGGATGGTCCGGCCCTCCGCCGCGAAGGAGCGCAGCAGTTCGCGCAGCCAGCGGATGCCGTCCGGGTCCAGGCCGTTGACCGGCTCGTCCAGGACGAGGATCTCGGGGTCGGGGAGCAGCGCGGTGGCGAGCGCGAGGCGCTGCTTCATGCCGGTGGAGTAGCCCTTGACCTTGCGGTCGGCGCCGTCCGTGAGGCCGACCTGGTCGAGCACCTCGTCGACCCGGGACGTCGGCAGCCCCAGGGTGCGCGCCCAGATCCGCAGGTCGCGGCGGCCCGTGGTGCCCGGCATCGGACCGGTCGAGTCCATGCTGACGCCCACCCGCCGGGCGGCGTCGGGCAGTTGCTCGTAGGGCTGCCCGAAGATCGTGGCGTGCCCGGTGGTGGCGCGGGCGAGGCCGAGGAGTACGCGCAGGGCGGTGCTCTTGCCGGCGCCGTTGCGGCCGAGGAGACCGACGATGCGGCCGGGGCGCACGCCGAAGGAGAGGTCCTCGACCGCCGTCAGCTCGCCGAACCTCTTCGTCACGCCGTGGAATTCGATGACCGCGGGCTCGCTCACGGCTGCTCCTGACCGCGGCTGCCCCGGACGGCGGCGGCCCCGACGAGGGCGGAGGCTCCGGCGATGGCACAGACGATGACGGCGGTCACGAAGATGCGTGGTCCACCGTCCAGTTCGAGTGCGGCCGCGACGGCGGCCAGGGCGACCAGCACGCCGAGACCGGCGACGGACAGGGCGAGGCCGACGGCGCTCCTGCGGTTCATCTCTCTCCTCCACCTCATGGTGTTCGGTACTGTGCTACTGGGCCGATGCCGTGGTGGCGGATGCTGCCCGTCACCACGGCATCGGCGCTCAGCTGTGTGTCGTCATCAGGTGGCGATGCTCACGGCCACGCTGACCGCGGCGCTCGCCGCGGCGACGCCGCTGATCGCGACGCCGATCGCGACTCCGGTCCAGAACCCCGGAGCGTCCATGGCCTCCAGCTCCTGCATGCCCAGTTCGAGCAGCGGAGCGATCTCCTTGGTCTCTTCCATGATCATGGGTCACACCTCTCTTCGTGATGAGTGGTCGGTTCGTACGTGAGAGCGGTGGCCGCCCGGTGAGGAGGCCGCCTCCCCCCGGGACTCAGGTGAGGAGCGACACCGAGACGGCGGCGCTGCCGTAGGCGGCCGAGGCGCTGACGATCACGCCGACGACCACGCCGATGCCCGTCGCCCAGCCCGGCGCGTCCATGGCCTCCAGCTCCTGCATACCGAGTTCGAGCAGCGGCTCGGGAGTCTCCTGCATGTCTCCTCCTTCTTGTTCATCTTGGGTACTTTTCATCCCCCGCCGCGCCGCCCCGTCACCGGAGGGCGCGGTGGAAGTCCTAGGTGGCCGGGGCCAGTCGTCCCCCGGCGGGGCGGGCGGCGGCGTCCGCCCGCGGCTGGACCGGGCCCGGCCGGCCCGGGGCGGTTCCGGGCTCCGTCACGGTCGCCCGCAGCAGCCTCAGCACCTCCGCGTGGCCGAGGCCGCCGAGCATCGGCAGTCCCGCGCCCCACACCCGGACGATCCGGTGCGCGAGCGCGACGGTCGTCCCGGGGGCGGCGGTGACGCGCCG
>NZ_JAKRGC010000036.1 GCF_022347745.1 Streptomyces sp. OfavH-34-F | reverse complement strand
CGAGAACCCGGCGCCGCGCCGCCGCTCCCCGCAGCCCCGGCGCTCCCGCGACCGGGGCCGCACCCCGCTCTTCGACCAGTACGAGGACGGCGACCGCCCCCGCGCGGCCAACGAGTGACCCCGCGCCGGACGGCCGCGGCACCCGCCACGGCTGACCAGCGCGGAACGGATTTCCGAGCACCCCGTGGAGGGTGCTAGAGTTTCACACGTCGCAAGGGCCTGTGGCGCAGTCTGGTAGCGCACCTCGTTCGCATCGAGGGGGTCTGGGGTTCAAATCCCCACAGGTCCACAACCGACAGTTCTCGAGTAGCTCTCGAGAATCGTCACGAGATCCCGTTCAGCCGAGAGGCTGGGCGGGATCTCGGCGTTTCCGGGTGCGTTCGAGGTTCGACATGCCGGCACGGCAGCCGTGGCCTGTGAACGGCACCGCGCCCGGGAGCCGTTGTTCGCTTCTCTCCAGCACCGTTGCCCGCGCGATCGGGGCGGCCTCTGACAACGGGGCTTCGGCCAACTCCTGCCGGGCTCAGGGGCAGTGGTCAGCGGGTTCGTGTGGTGGCGCAGGTGAAGGTTGTGTTCTGGAGCAGGGCCGGGGTGAGGGCGATGCCGGTCAGGTGCTCGGCCAGGGCGAACGCTGCGGGGGAGGACAGGTCCGTTTCCGGATCGTCGTCGTCGAAGTGGAAGCCGATTCGGCGCATGACGTCGAGGAGTTCGTCGGGGGTTGTGCCCCAGCGGTCCTCCGGGAACATGGGGTCGAAGCACAGGCGCAGGGTCTGGTCCTCGGCCCAGAGGAACGTGCCGACGGCGTTGATGTTGGTGAAGTGGGAGATCCAGCTCGTTCCGGCGGAGGCGGGCAGCGCTTGTTCTTCGGTGACCCCGAGGTAGCCGTTGGGCTCGATCATCAGGGTCCAGGCGCCCACCGTCGTCATGGCGACCAGTTGCCGGTCCCCTCCCGCCAGGTCGTGCTGGGCGAAGGCGGCGTCGACGACTGCGGCTATGCCCTTGAGGGGTTTCTCCGGTCGTCCGTCGAGACGGGACACCAGCTCGGCAGGCGACAGGTCCCGGACCAAGGTGAAGCAGTACGCCTCGGCGATGTCTGGGAAGTCGTCCTCGAACCACGCGTAGTCCGCCCCGGTCTTCGTCATGCAGCCCATTCTCGCGGGCGAGGATCTTCGTCCGTCTGCCAGGTCAGGGCGAGGAGGGCGGCGTCGTCGTGGGTGCCGGCGCGGCCGTAGTCCTGGGCGTCGTCCAGCAGCCAGGCGAGCAGGTGGTGCGGGTCCACCGGGTCGGGGTGGGCGGCCTGGTAGGCGGTCAGGCGGTCGGTGAGGGGGTAGAAGGCGCCGGAGCGGTCGCGGGTCTCGGCGATCCCGTCGGTGTACAGCAGCAGGGTGTCGCCGGGGCGCAGCCGGGTGCCGGGCGGGGCCGGGCCGTCCGTCGCGGAGGCGGAGGCGGAGGGCAGGGCGCGCAGGCCGAGGGGGAGACCGGGGGCGGCCGGAAGCTCCCGGACCGTGCCCTCGCGCAGCACGAGCGGGGGCGGGTGGCCGCAGGAGTACGCGTGGGTGAGGCCGTCCGGGGCGATCTCGATCAGCAGGGCGGTGACGAAGGCCTCGTCGTCCGGCAGGAAGCGGCTGAGGCCGGTGTCGAGCCGGGCGGCCAGGGGCCCGAGCGAGGGTTCGGTGTAGGCCGCCTCGTGGAACGAGCCGAGGACCGTCGTGGCGGTGGACACGGCGCCGAGCCCCTTGCCGCGTACGTCCCCGATGAGCGCGCGTACGCCGTGGGCGGTGTCGGCCACGGCGTACAGGTCGCCGCCGATGCGGGCGTACTGGGCGGCCGCCCGGTAGCTCGCGGCCGTACGGAAGCGGCCCACGGTGTCCGGCGGTGGTCGCAGTACCGCCCGCTGCGCAGCCTCGGCGACGGAGGTGACCTTCTGGAGCCGGGCGGACTCCCGTTCCCCGCGCCGGACCACGAAGCAGCTGAGCACCGCGATGACGCCGATCACCACGGTGGTGCCGACGGCGGAGCCGATGCGCTCCGGTTCGGCCGGCAGGAGTGCCCAGCGGACGCCGGCCGCCACCACCGCGGAGCCGAGGATCATGGGCGGGCCGAAGGCGAACGCGATGACGGCCGGGACTGCGACGAGGACGGAGGCGATGTGCGAGGAGGGCGACGTGCTCACCTGGAGGGCGGACACCACGAGGCACAGCACCAGGGCCGTGAGGAGGACCGCGATTCGGGACGCCCTGCTGGTCACGGGCCGGGAGTCGTCCTGCCCGTCTCCGGCCGCCATGCGTGCTCCCCTCGCGACGTGTGCGGGCGCCTCCTCCGCCATTGTTGAACAGCCCCGCCCGTCCCGCGCGCCCACGACCTCCGGGCGGCTTCCCGCCGCCCCGCCCCCGCGTCCGGCGGCAGAGGGTGTCCGCTTCCCGTGAGCGTGGGACGATCGTGGAGGCATACGCGCTTCGGCGGACGATCGGGGGAAACGTGTTCGCTCCGGGTGAGTTGGACGGTCAGGAGAACGAACGCACGACGAATGAGATCACCGGTGCGGCGGGCGACCTGTGGTCCGAAGCGGTCCGGGTGGCCCTGACGGTCGCCGAGGTCGTCGCGGTGGAGGTCTCGCGGTACCGGCAGCAGAAGTGGGAGCGTGAACGGCGGGAGGAGGCCCGCGCGGTCTGGGAGGACCGGCAGCGGGCGGAGCCCGTCCTGCGCGCGGCCTGGGACGAGGAGTTCTGGCAGGAGCCGGAGCCCCATGACATCGGCCGGGCCTGGCAGGCCGCCACCGAGTGGGCGCCTTCCGACCCCGCTGCGGCCGCGACCCTCCAGCATCTGCGCCGACAACTCGAAGAGCGTTACGGGCTGAGCCCGGCCGACATCCAGGTGAATGTGCCCGATCTCGCCAAGGCGCTCGCGCTCGGCTCGCCCGGACTGCGCGAAGAGGCCGCCACGGCCCGTGAGGAAGCAGCGCGATGGGGTGAGACCACCACGCTCTACGTCATCCGGGATCCGGACGACCCCGAGCAGATCCTGCACCGGGGGGAGCTGCGTACGGCGCCCGGCGAGGACATCGAGGCCGCCGCGGCGCGGGAACTTCGGCAGTGGTGTGCCGACCAGGGGCACAGGCTCTCCGGGACGGTGATCGAGACCGCCGCGAACGACGGGAGCCCTGCGGGCGGCGAGGCGACGGCACGGGTCACCGGGGAGCGGGCGGAGGCGGTGATCGACGCGGAGACGCGGCGGCAGCGGCGTCTCGTGTCCGGAGCGGAGACCGGCAGCCCGGACGAGGTCCACCACGCGATCATCGCCGAGATGATCCGCACGGAGGAGGCGGGGCGGCTGCTTGAAGAGGGCAGCAGCGAGCGCGCGGGGCTCCGCGAGAAGTGGAAAGGGCTCAACGTACAGGCTCAGGCCGTCACGGCCGAGATGCGGGGCGAGGACCCCAGCCACGTGTACCAGGGCGCGGAGCTCCGTGCCAGGCTGAGCACCGAGTCGTGGTGGGACACGGCCCCCGCATCCGAGGTGGCGGGCGTGTGGGGTCAGATCGACGGCTGGCCGCCGAGCCCGGCCAAGGAGAAGGCGTTCGGGGTCCTGAAGGACCAGCTGTTCGCCCGGCACGGTCTCGACCTGGAGAGCGGGACGTCGGCGGAGACGGTGGCGGAGCTGCTCGGCGGTCCCGAATCCGCCACCCCCGCCGCGACGTACTCCGAACGGGCGGCCACCGCGCGCCAGGAGGCCCGGCGCCACTACGGGCGGGCCTTCGACGCCGCGACCGACGCGGCCCGGCTCAAACGGGAGGCCGACGAACTGGCCGGGCGGCCGGACGCCGATCTGTCCGGAGCCGAGGCCCGGCGCAATGAGGCCCTGGTCCTGGACGGCCGGGCCGCCCTGCACCAGTCGCTCGGTGCCGCCGCCGACCGGGGCGCCGAGCGGTGGTCGGAGCGGGCGGACGGGCAGGCCGGGGAACTGGGCGTCAGGCCTGTGCCCGAGGGCTTGCGGGAAGCCTACGCGCGACGCTGGGGAACCGCTCCGGCAGCGCTCTCCGACGAGCGACTCGACGCGCTCGCGGCAGGCGCGTCGCGCGCGGAAGAGGCCGAGAGCTCCTCGTCCCCGCCCCGGGCGGCGAGCCGGGCCGGACGGGCGACACCGAGCGCGGCACCCGCCACCGTGAACTCCGAGGCCGCCGAAGCCGTGTCGGTGGCCGGCCGGACGTCCCTCCTCCCGCCGGCCGCGGCACGGAGGCGCACTCTGGTGCGGGCGGGACAAATCCCCTACGCGCCGCCCGTCCCTGACCGGGGCCGGGGCGCCGCCGGAGCCGGCATCGACTGACGGGTACAGGGCGGTGACGGCGGACCCGGCGCAGGCCTCCGGTCCGCCGCCCCGCCGGTCATGCGGTATCGCGGCCCGCGACTTCCGGCGCGAACGCGACGGTGGTGACGCCGTCGCCGCCCGCGATACGCAGAGTCGACGGCGGTGCGAAGGAAAGGGCGAGCGGGGTCAGCGCCACGTCGATCACGCCCATCTCCGCGCCGTCCGGAAGACGCCGGGCCAGGATCTCCCCGTCCCGCGTGCCGGCCAGCAGGACGGTGGTGCCGTCGAGTGCGCAGACGGTGAGCGTGAGCACATCGTCGCCGCCGGTGTCGGAAGCCGCCAGTTCGGCCCCCGATCCGAGGTCCCAGACCCGGATGGGGCCGCCCCGCTCCGCGGCGGCCAGGACGTGGACGCCTTCGACCGTGCCGAGGGCGAGGGCGGTCACCGGGCCTTCGGTACGGAAGTCGCGCAGGCGCCGGCCGGAGAGCGCGTCCCACACCAGAACGGCCCCGTCCTCGTCGGCGGAGGCCAGCGCGGGCCCCGCGTCGCTCTGCCCCGCCGCCAGCACCGTCACACCCGACTCATGGCCGCGCAGACGCAGGAGCGGTCGTCCGGTGCCGGCCTCCCAGGTGCGCACGGTCCTGTCGGCTCCGGCGGAGGCCACGAGGCCCCCGGCCACCGGGAGGAAGGCGAGCGCGGCGACGGCGCCGGTGTGCGGGGTGGGCACGAGCTGGAGTGCCCAGTCCGGACCGGAGTGCACGCGCACCGTGCCCTGCGCCGTTCCGCAGACGAGTGTGTGGGCCCCCGGGCCGAAGCCGAGCGAGGTGACGGGACCGCCGTCCGGGGCGAGTACCTGGCGCACGGAACCGGTGGCTACGTCCCAGAGGCCGAGGGAGCCGTCGAGGCTGCCGACCGCCGCCACCGCGCCTTCCTCGGATTCGGCCAGCGCGAGTGCCTGGACGGGGCCGCGCCCCGTCGTCAGCGCCCGCAGCTCCGTGCCCTCCGGGTTCCAAAGGCGTACGGTGCCGGTCGCGCCGCCGGACGCGATCACCGGGCCGCCGGGACTCGGGGCCGCCGCCAGAGCGGCCGGCCAGGCATCCTGTGCGGACCACGAGTTCATGGCTTCGCCGGTGGCCGCGTCCCAGGTCCTGACGGTGCCGTCGTAGGCGCACGAGGCGAGTACCGCCCGGCCCCCGAGGTCGAGGAAGGCGAGCCCGGTGACCGCAGCGGTGTGGCCGCTCAGCGCCCGGGTCGGAGCCTCGGCGGCCAGGTCCCAGACCCGGACCACGCCGTCGGAGCCGCCCGCCGCAACCAGGCCACGTCCTTCCGAGCCGGTGACCGCCACCGCGTTGATCCAGTCGGCCCCGGTGGTGAACGTGCGCAGCGTCTCACCGGTGGCGGTGTTGCGAATGCGCACCGTCCCGTCGTCGCCGCCGGAGACGAGCAGGCCGAGTTCGCCCATCCGGGCGCCGGCCAGCGCGTTGACCGAGCCCTCGTGGCCGGTCAGGGCACCGGCCTCGTGGCCGTCCGGGCTGCCCCAGGCCCAGACGTTGCCATCGGCACCGCCCGAGTAGACCAGCGAGCCGTCGGGGTCGGCCGGGAAGGCGACGGCCCGTACGGCGCCGCCGTGGCCGCCGCGCGCGTGGAGCAGCCCCTCGCTGCCCGTGAGGTCCCAGGTCCAGAGGGTGCTGTCGTCACCGCCGGTGACGAGTACGTCGCGTGTGCCGTCCGACCCGAGTGCCAGGGCCCGGATCGGCTGCCCCGCCTCGGCGGTACCGGCGAGGTGCCTCAGAGGGTCGGCCGCGTACACGTCGAAGCCGCCGCCGGCGCGCGCCCGGGCGAATGCTGCCCTGCCTCCGACCGTCCCGAAGATCGCCGCGGCCTCCTGGCCGGGGGCGTCATCGGCCGGCTCCGCGACGATGCGGTGGGCCAGCGGGGGGAGGGAATTGACGTCGGGGCCGGGGGCAAAGCCGCTCAGCTGCGTGATCAGCGAGTCCAGGAGTGCCCCGGCCCGCAGGGAAGGGGCGTCCTGGCCCCACATCATCGTCCGCGGCTGCGGAGCTGAGCCGAAGACCTGGAGGAGCCGGCCGGCGGACGAGTCCTCGACGGGCTCGTGGGCGGGGTCGGCGGAACGCATGCTCTCGACGGCCTTCGAGAGGCGGGTCCACACGACGGCTTCCGTCCGCGCGGTCCACGAACGCTGTACGGGGCCCTGTGCGTAGTCGAGCCGTACGCGGCCGTCGGCCGAGAGGTCGAGGGCGAAGCGTTCCGGGTGCCCTCCCTCAGGCTGTCGCCCGACGACCTCGTACCGAATGCCACGGACTGATGCGGGGGACGAGGCAGGGGGAAAAGACGGCATGCTCTCGGTCTTCCTTCCGTCAGCGAGAAGATGGGGGAACCACGACGGGCGAGTCTTCGGGGCCGCCGGGCCGGAGCCGGAGAGTGCCGGGCGGGGACGTGCCTTTCAGGCAGGATATAAGCGGCCTGTGGTGCCGCCGGGCCGGGTCGTCCGGCCTGTGCGCCCGCACGCCGAGGACCCGGTCCCGGCCGTTCTCCGGCGCCGGTCCGCAGGGGGCGTGGGGTCCGTGGCTTCTGACGTTCGCGGCACCAAGTCGTCCTTCTTCCGCTCCGCGCCGACGATACATCGCGCAGGTGTACGATGCGTCAAGTTTACTTGTGTGCAATAGCGTTGGACGATCGTCCAGGCAATCGGTCGGCACCCCAACGGAGTTGATGGTTCCGCATCGTGCCGACCCGGCCGGCGCCGCCCGGCGAGGCGCGGAGTGAGGAGTACGACGCCATGGCGAACGACCGGTCCCCGGGCGAGCTGCCCTCCAGCATCTTCCGCGCTGCCGAGGTTCATTACGAGGACCTGCCGGTGTCCGAGATCGCGGCCACCGGGCGGGGCATCCCCTCGCCGTACACGGCGCCTGCGGAGAAGATCGCCGAGTGGGACGGCCTGGAGCGGAACTTCGCTGAATTCACCCGTCGCATACGGGAACAGGTGGTGGTCGACCCGCAGGGCGCGATCCACCGGTTGCAGGAGCAGGAGTTCCGCGGGACGGCCTACGAGCCGTCGTACGTCGGCGGCAACCTGGACCGCAAGAACCTGCGTATGTACGAGTGGCAGCGGGGCGAGCTGTACATCCACTCCGCGGCTCTGATCCTCGATCCGGAGACCACGCTCGAAGTCACCTACGAGCCGGAGGGGCGGCTCAAGCGCCTGCTGTTGGAAGCGGAGGACCAGAGCATCACGTATCTGGGTGTGCTGCCGGAAGGAGTGACCCGGGAACAGGGCAACGCCGTCGCGGTGTGGCGCGCCCAGCGCGGCAGGACTTCCGTGGCGGAGAGCGAAGGAGAGTTCCTGCACGACCTCTCCGACATCTACGTCGACCCCCTTCGCGAGGCTCTGGCCACACGGCGTCGGTTCATCAACGAATACAGCATCGAGCCGCACCGCATTCGGCTCTCCTACGATGACCAGCCGTACGACGTGCATTACCGCCGGACGAAATTCCGTCGCTCACACATCCACGCGCTGCCGGTCATCCGAGAATCCCCTCTCGACGCGCGGGCGGCCATCGTCGCCGGAACCAGGGGCACGGGCGAGTTCGGTGCGCGGCGCGAAGCCCGGGCGCGTGCCGTGGTGCGCCAGGTCATGCTGGGCGACAGTGCCACACCGGCTTCTGGGGACCTTCCGAAGTACGCGTTGCTGTGGGTGCGCGACAACCGCGACAACGCCGCCTTCATGGACACGAAGCCGGAGATACTCAAGCAGACGATCGAAACGCTGCGCGCCACCGACCCGGACCGCAGAATCCTGCTCATCGGTGACGACCTCTTCAAGGGGCGTCCGGAACTCCGTGCCGCCTTCGAGCGGGAAGGAGTGCTCGACGGCGTCGACAGCGAGTCACTGATCCGTTTCTGGGCCGCGGAGAAGAACGGCGGCACAGCCCTCACGCACGGCGAACAGGCGCTGTTCCTCCACTACCTCAACACGGACGCCGATGTCGTTCAGGTGGGGATCGAGAGCGGAGCGCTCGAGAGCGCCATCTGCCTCGGGGTACCGACGGTCTACTTCCAGGCGCAGGAACACGTCGCGGACAAGGGGACGCGCTGGCAGCTCTACTGGGCGAAGTGGTCGTTCGGCGAGAGCCGCGTGGCCGAGGAGCCGGACGGGAGCAAGAGGTTCTACGCGTCCGGGCGCCCCGTCAAGCAGTTCGACAGGACGGGCGAGGTCCATCCTCCTGCCCTGATGACGGTCCGGCGAGTGGAGTTCGGCCCTGCCCTGCCCGAGCCCGAGGACGTGGAGGCCGAGCCGGTCACCGTCTACTACCCGGGATACATCTCGGTGGGGGTGGACCGGATCGACCGCCTGGTGGAGAGCGGTGAGTTGACCGGTATGGCGCAGGCGTTCGCTCCCTCCTGGGGTGAGGATGCCTGGCGGGCGAGCGAGTACTACGCGGACCAGGTCAACCGGTGGGCGGCGGTAGACACGACCGACTGGGAGCTCGCCTCCCGACGGTACGGGGCGATCACGCACGCCCTCAGCGGCCTCGTCCATCCCGAGGACGCCGCGGTGCGCGGCGCGTACGAGAACGCGGGGTACCACCTCGCCGCGCAGCCGGGCCGGGAGCCTGCGGGGGCGCTGGACCCCGCCGTCCTGTCCGCAGCGTACGAGGCGGCCCCCGAGGACCGGGGCAGGGCGGTCACCGAGGCGCTCCGGAGCGTACTCACCGACCAGGGCTTCAAGGCGCGTTGCGTGCACGACCTGCGGCTCGTCAGCCTGACGGCCGATGAACAGGGAAAGCTGGCCTCCTCCCTGAAGGAGGTGACAGCGGCCAACGACGTCCTGCGCAGGATCGGCAACATCGCCCCGGACGGGTCGCCCACCACGAGCAGGCATGTCGCGGAAGCCCTGTCCGTGATCCTTCCGGCGCAGCGGCCCCACGCGCGTGCGAAGGCGGCCGGGCAGATCGACGCCGAGGGTGCGGACGCCGTCAGGCACGCCGTTCTGGGCCGGGGGGCGGCGGCTGCCGAAGCCGGGCCCGGGGGTTCCGCCGGCGGTGCCGGCCCGAAGGCGTCCCGGACATCGGAGGCAACGCTTCCGCACCCGTCGGCGCGGCCGGGCGCGGGCCCGTCCGGGCTCGGTGGCGCGGAGGGGCGCGAGTAACCGCAGCGTGGGCCGGCTTGCTGCCGGTGCCGCCGGGCAGGCCGTGGCGGCACCGACAGCGGCGTCATCCCCGGGAGGGCCGCAGCGCCGTTTCGCCGAGCAGTTCTGCCGTCTCCGGCTGCATCTCGGTGCCGAGCAGGTCGGTGAGCTCGTCGACGCGGCGGGCGTACTGTTCCACGGCCTCGTGGTCGCCGGTGAGGTCTGCCGCCCGGATCGCGAGGCGGTGGAGCGGCTCTGCGGCGGGCTCGACGAGCAGGCCCTTGTCGGCCGCCTTCCGCGCGGCCTTCGGCTCCCCGGAGGCGAGAAGGAGTTCAGCGAGGAGCGTGGCCGTGTCCACCACGGCGGCGATCATGTCCTGGCGCAGATACTCGGCCCAGACGTAGCGCCGCGGCGGCACCGCGTCGAACGGGCGGCCCCGCACGAGCTCCAGCGCCGCCGTCAGATCCGGTACGCCGTCCGCTCCCTTGAGGCGTCCGCGCCGGGCGAGTGCCTGGAAGCGGTGCCAGTCCGTTCCGGTGCCGGCCGCGAATTGGTAGGTGTCGCCACGCTGGAAGTCGGACCCCAGCCAGCGGCGGAGCGCGGACAGCTGGGCGGTACGGAAGGCCGCCGACACCCCGCCGGGCCAGATGCCGTCGGTGAGCGCCGCGGTGTCGGCTCCCGGGTGGAGGGCGATCCAGGCGGCGATTTCCGTCAGTCGGCCGGCCGCTGTCGGGGCGAGCTCCTGACGCGTACCGGTGACCGCGGGGACGCCGAGCAGGTTGATGCCGATGTCGTACGGCTCGGGGATCTCCGCGTCGGCCGGCTGGTCCGGGACCGGGGCCGGAATCGCGTCGGTCGCCGGCGTCGGCACCTCCCTGGCCGGTGGCGGCGCAGGGAGCGGCACGGACGCGGGGGCCGCGGTGATGCCGAAGAGTTTGAGCAGGGCCTCGTAGTCGGCGTCGGGGATGTGCTGGGGCACGAGGCGCACCAGGCGCCCCGCCAGCCGCACGATGCCCCCCGAGGGCCCCGGCAGTACGGTTGCTCCGGGGAGTGCGTCCGAGTCGGCTGCCGTGATCAGCGCGGCACAGGCCGGGGCGTCGAGCAACTCGCGGGCGGCCTCGACCACTTCGGGTGACAGTGGTCCGGCACAGAGTGCGACGCGCGGTGTCCACGCCTCCGCGCCCGTGGGCCGGCTGCGGGCCACCCGCAGGGACGCGGCACCGGCGTCGGCGAGGGCGGTACGCACGGTCCGTCCCCAGGCGCTCACCTCTCCGACGGCCGCCGCCGGATCGTCTGTCTCGGTGAGCCGGCCGAATCCCTCCTCGATGGCGACGAGGCCGGAGCCGAGTCCGCTCAGGAGCACGCCGAGATCGTCGCTCCAGGAAGCGGTGGCCAGTTCGATCGCCAGCGCGCGCAGGACGGGCCGGGAGGCTTCCGGGTCCGCCGGGAGCAGCAGCACCCCGACGGCCTCCAGGTCGGCCATGATCAGCGCGCCGTCCTCGTCGCGGCCGAGCGTCACGAGCGCGGGGTAGGGGGCGCAGACCTCGCGGCAGGCGTCCGCCGGAAGCAGACCCGTGCCGTCCGCCGCCACGGTCCAGTGGGCGGGCCCGGCAGCGCTGAACGGGGGCAGGGGAGGCGAGGGGGAGTTCAGCCACAGTTCCAGGCCGGCCGGCGTAAGTCGTACGGCGGCCAGATCGGGCAGGGGCACGCCCGCCGCTGTCGCGTGGTGGGCGAGGGTACGGAGAGCGCGGTCGACGAGGTCGACGCCTTCGGGAGCCTCGGTGGCGCGCATCCGGCGCTCCACCTCGGCGAGATGGCTGAGCAGGGGGTCCTGGCTCTCGCTCCCCCGCGGGTGCGTGGGCATGGCGGCGGCGCGGGGCAGCGCGATGCGCTGGCCGTCGCGGCGCCTTCGCTGCTGGAGCAGGCGTTTGACGGTGAGCGCGGACAGGAGCCCAGCCGCGAGGAGGCCGCCCCAGGTGGCGAGGGCGGTGACGTCGATGGGGGAGGAGTCCGAGACGGAGTGTGCGGGATCGGCGGCAGAGGATGCGGGGGGTGCCGACTCGCCACGCGCAGAGGGCCCCGGCGTACCGGTTGCCACGTCCCGCCGCTCCGGCGACGCCTCCGGCGCCGGCTTGGCCGGCCCGGACGACGCGGACGGCGAAGGCGCGGCAGGCGCCGATGCGGACGGTGCCGTCGAGGACGGCGCGGGTGCCGGGGATTTCGGTGTGCCGTGGGGCTTCGAGGATTCCGGCGTATCACTCGGCTCCGGTGATGCCGGACGGCTCCGGTCCGTCCCGGCGGGGCCCGTGTCGGCGGGCGGCGCGGAGTCCTGGCCGGGAAGGGCGACCTTCCAGCCGGGGAGGATCACATCCGGGTCGGTGAACCTGTGCCCCGCCTCGTCCATGACGCGTCCGGCGTTCGCCTGGACGATCTCGGTGTAACGCTCCGCGTCGCCCAGCTGCTCCTCGGCGATCCGCGACAACGTGTCTCCCCGGTGCACGGTGACCGTCTCTCCGGCCTTGGGCGCGGGGCCCTCGGCCCCGCTGGGGAGGTGAAGGACCCAGCCCGGCTGAATGGGGTTCGCAGCATGGAACGTGCGGCCGTCCGGCATGGTGCGGCCCTCGTTGAGAGCGGCGATCTCCGTCCATCGTTCGCCGTCACCCAGACGGTCCTGCGCGATGCTCCACAGACTGTCGGCCGGTCGGGTGTCCTGGACGGTGTACGTCGGGTGCGATGTCTTGGCCTCGGCCTTCACGGCACCGTGCGCGCTTCGCTGCGCGTGGGCACCGTCCTGGGTCGAGGACGCGCTCACGGACGCGGTGGTGGTGGCGGTCGTCTGGGCGGCCACCGCACCGCCCGCGGTGGGCAGCAGTACGAGCACGCCGGCGACCAGGGCCCCCGCCATCCGCTGGCTCACCCGCAGCCCCCTCAGCCGGGGCGCCGAGCGGCCGCGCAGCTGTGCGGGGACCTCCAGAAGGACGGCGAGTGCGAAACTGGCCCACCCCGCCCATCCGATGCCGGTCAGGACCAAGAGCGCAAGGCCGCCGGTGTCCTGACGGGTGAACAGGTCGGCGGGTGAGGTCAGGCTGTCGAGGCCGAGCGGCAGCAGATCACGGCCGGCGACGTAGAGGACGAGCGGGAGCCCGGCCAGCAGGACCACGAGACCGGCGAGGCTGAGCAGTGAGCGCAGCAGGTCGGCCGCGAGCGAGGTACGACGAGCGGTCATCAGCCCTCCGGAGCATGGACGCCGTGGACGAGTACGGCGGAGGCGTGTCCGGACACGGGCATCTCGGTGACGCCGAGCACGGGCAGGAAGCGGGTGCGGTAGGTGCCGGTGACGGTGACGGTGAGCCGCTTGCCGTCGTCGGAGACGGCCACCGTGCCCCGTGCGCCCGCCGCGGCGAGATAGCGGAGAGCCGCGGCGCGTGCGGCACCGGGATCGGCGACGATGCTCTCGCCCGTGATGGCCTGCCCGGCGTCGATCTCCTGACCGCCGGTGCGCGCGGCCTCCTGGGCGACCGCGTCGGCGCGTTCGGTGGCCCGCATCTTCCCGCCGCCGTCGACCGCAATGCCGATCATGACGAGCATGCCGACGATGACGATAGCGGCGTACAGGGCGACGCTGCCGGTGTCCTGGCGCAGTCGCGTACGCATGGGGCGGCGGTGATTCATCAGCGCTCCACGTAGCGGTTCACGGCACTCGTGAAGGTCGAGGTCATGGTGTGGGTACCCGGCACTCCGGGCAGGGCGAGGTCGGAGAGGCCCACCCGGCAGGTCACCGTCGCGGTCACCGTGGCGGCCTCCCCGGTACCGGCTCCCAGCCCGGAGGTGTCCAGGTCGATGCTGGTGGCCGCGCAGTGGATGCCCTGGCCGGTGAGGGTGGCCCGGGCGGCGGCCAGCGCGCTCTCGCGGGCCTCACCGGGCACCCGGGAGATCGATGCCTGGCGGGCCGCATCCTCCGCGGCGGCGTCGACGACCTGGCCGGCCATCACGATGCGCCCCGCGGCGATGGCCAGCAGGAGGAAGAGGATCAGCGGCGGCGCGATCAACGCCGCCTCGATCGCGGCACTTCCCCGGTCGTCGTGGCGCATACGTCCCAGCCGGCGGGCCCGGCCCCCGGTCACGGTTTCACCGTCCAGCGTTCGCGCGGGGCGGAGGCGCTCTGGGTGATCCTGATCCCGGCGAAGCCGGGCAGCAGGGACGGCGCCCGGCCCGTGACGGTCACCGTGGCGCGCTCCTCGGTACTGCCCGCCGTGGAGACACCGGGAGCGAGCAGGGAACCGCCGGCGACCCGGTCCAGTACGGCGCGCGCACGGCCGGCCCCCGCCGCGTCGGTGGACTGGTACGCGGTGGCCGCCTGGACGCCCTCGCGAGCTGCGGTGAGCGCGATCTGCTTGGCGTAGTAGGCCACACACGCCTGCACGATCATCACCGTGAGGAGCACCACGACGGGCAGGATGATCGACATCTCGATGGAGGCGTCGCCGGAGTCCCCTCGCCGCGGCCCGGGGAACCGGCGGCTCGCCCACGCCCTCGAACGGCTCCGCCATGACAGGGAGCCGTTCGACGGACCTGCGGAACTCGGGGTCACAGCCCGGTCAGCTGGGCCGAGTACTTGTTGTACAGCGTGACGCCGATGATGGTGGCGATGCCGCCCGCGACGGCTATGACGGCCACCCAGATGATGACGGTGGAGATACTGACATCACCCCGGTCGCGCTGCTCGTGCGCCTTCCTCAACCGGCCGGCCAGGACATCGAGCACCACCAACAGCGGGGCCATCTCGCGCAGTCTGCTCTTCATGTGTTCTTCCTTCGTTTCTCTCGGCTCGTTGGTACCGGCCGGTGATCAGCCGGTGAGAATGCGAATGACGGCGGGGAACCCGATGAGCAGCATCATCAGGACGGCGAGCAGCGCCCCGGGGGCCGTCATCTGCTCGCTGGCGGCGTTGGCTTCCTCCGCGTCCTTGCTCATGAGTTCGGTGCGCAGGGACTTCGCACGGGCGCGCAAGGTCGTGTAGACGGCCGCTCCGTCGTGTGCCGAGAGGCGCATGATGTCGGCCACGTCCTCGAGCACGGGCAACCGCAGCTCCGCACCCAGCGACTTGAGGGAGTCCCAGGGCGCCACCTTGTCCACCCGGGCCTGGAGCAGGGCATCCTGGAGACGCAGAAAGGCCCAGCCGCGGCCGATCGCGGCTGCCCGTTCCAGCGCCTCGCTCGGCCCGGCGTCCCCGGCCCGTTCGAGGGCGACCAGGTCCAGGTAGGCGGCGATCGCCTGCCGGAACTCGTCCCGGGCCCGACGCGCGGTGTCGCGCAGGGCCAGGTCCGGGGCGAACCACAGCAGGGCGGCCAGCGCCAGGCACACGAACCCCGGAACGAAGAACGGCGGGGTGAAGCCCAGAACGGCCCAGACCGTGAAGAAGAAGGCGGGCAGCAGCAGACCGGTCAGCGCGAGCGCGGTCTTGGTGAGCAGAAACCTCGCCGGGCTCTGACCGACGAGAGCCAGGTCCGTGTACGGGATGCGCACGCCCGGTACCCGGAGCAGATTCTGGTGCAGCCAGGCGCCCCACCGTTCGTCCTGGGTCAGCGCGGCACGGTCCTCGGCGAGCGGACCGGTCCCGTGCAGGCGCCGCAGAGTTCCACCGAGGTCGGGCTGAGGGCGGGCCAGAGTCCGGACGAACAGGGCCAGACCGCCGCCGACAGCGGCCCCGCTGACGACGGCGAGGGGTGAGATGTTCATCGCGCCTCCGGCAGGGGAACCCGGCTGCGCCGGTCGGCTTCGAGGAAGCGTGGGGTGGGCCGGTAGGAGGCCAGGGACCGCATCCAGGCGAGCGTGCCGCCGAATCCGAGCAGCAGGAGGGTCAGGACGAGCTGGCCGAGGAAGGTGCCGTAAGGGGCGACGTAGTCGGTGCTGAAGGCGCCCACGCCCGCCACTCCCAGCGTCATGAACGTCATCCACCGTACGGTCGTGCGCGGCTTGGCCCGGTCGGCCTCGATCTGCCTGCGCTGGCGAACCTCCTCGCGCACGCTGTCGGCGAGATCGGTGAGGGACGCGGCCAGACCGGGGCCGCGTTCGGAGCTGCGCAGGATCAGCGCGGCGGCGACCTTGTCGGCGGTCGCGTCGCCGAGCGCGTCGGCGAAGGCCCGCAGGGCGTCCTCGGGACGCCAGCCCGACAGCATGCGGGCCGACAGTTCGTCGATCTCCTCCTTGAGCACGGCCGGGGCCGTCTTGCGACTGGTGATGATCGCCTGCTCCAGGCCGGTGCCGAGAAGCAGTACGTCGGAGAGGCGCCGGGTCCACTCCGCGAGCGCGTCGAGCTGTTCGATGCGGTTCTGCGTCGCCTTGGCGGGGGAGAGGAGCCACGGCAGCCCGACCGCGAGGGCCACGGTCAGCGGCCACAGCGCGAACCAGCCGGTGACGATCCACAGGCCCAGGCCGATCGCGCCGGCCACCGCGGCCCTGGCCCGGGTGCGGGCGCGGAGCCTGGCCTCCATCTGGTTGCCGTTCGCGGCGGCCCGCCACCGGGAGAGCGGGCCGGGGGTCGGCGGGGCGGTGGTGCCGACGACGCCGGCGACCAGGGCGATCACACCGCCGCTGAGCGCCAGGCCCGCGAACAGGCCGATGAGCAGGAGCGTCATGCCGACATCACCTTCAGTTCCAGTGGTGACTGCCAGGTGCCGAGCGGCTGGTCGAGGAGATGGCCGGGGAAGCCGACCCGGATGAGGTCGGTCAGGCAGCTGGGGTGCATGAGCGGCACGGCACGCGGCTCGCCCATGTCCGGCCGGGGACCGAAGACCGTGTTGGTGGCGGGCCGGCCGTTCTCGCCGGTGCCCGTGACCTCCTGGACATGGGAGACGAACCGGTGCCGGCGGCCGCCGATCGCGGTCTCGTCGATCATCTTCACGAAGACGATGAAGTTGATGCCGTTGGCGGCTTGCTTGTAGGCGAGCGACTCCGTCATGTTGCCGCCGTACTCCATGTACAGCTCGGCGATCCGGTCGAAGACCATGTGGGGTTCGCGCGCGTGCAAGGTGCACAGCGAACCCCCTTCGCCGTTGGTCATCACCCGCAGCATGGGGACGACCTCGGGGCCGCGCACCTCACCGACGACCATCCGCGACAGGGTCATGCGCAGGGCGGGGTAGATGAGGTCGCCGACCGTGATCTCGCCGACGCTGTGTCCGTCGACCCGTTCGCCATTGCCCTCGCGGGACTCCATGGGGACGATCTGCCGGTGGTGTCCGTTCTCGTGGAGGAAGAGTTCGAACTCCGTCTCCATGGTGCCGATGCGCTCGTCCGGCGGGATCTCACGGGCCATGGCCCGCAGCAGGCTGGTCTTGCCCACACCCTGGGTGCCCACGATCATCACGTTCTTCTTGGCACGGATCAGCGCGCCGAGGAACGCCGCGAGCGTGGTGTCGATGGAGCCGAGACCGACCAAGCCCGGCAGGTCGATGTCACGGACCCGGTGGCGCCGAATGGTGACGTAGGTGCGGGGTGTGACCTCGGTGATGGCCTGGAGCCGCGAACCGTCCTCCAGGCGCAGCGCCAGGAAGGGGCTCGACGTGGAGAGGGTCCGCTCGCTCTGTCCGTTGCGGCGGGCGAGGTCGCGCAGCAACTCACGCAGATCCTCGTCCGATTCGGCCACGGGCGGCACCGGAACCCGCTCGGCGTCGCCGTAGTCGACCCACACCTCGTCGTGCCCGTTGACGAGGATGTTCTCGATCCTCGGGTCGTCGAGGTACTTCTGCAGGCGTCCCGCGCGGAACAGCAGGTCGTACACGGCCTCGGCCAGCCTGCGGTCCTCGGCGGGACTGGTGGCGATGCCCCGCTCGACCGCAGAGGCATCGGACCAGACGGCCACCGTCTCGTTGATCAGTGCCCGTCCGCGCTGCTGCTGGGCGGCGACGCTCATGCCGGGTGAGCGCTTGATCTCTGCGGTCAGCCTGTCGGCGACCGTCTTCTTCAGACGGGTCGCGACGGCGTAGTCGATGTCCTCCCGCACCCTGGGGTCGGGCTTCTCGTGGAGGGCCGCCTCCTGCCGCCGGGGCGACGCCGGGGCCGGCCGGTGGGCGACCCGCTGCTCCTGGACGGAGGGCTCGGGGTGGAGCGGTCTACCGTACACGGCTGTGCTCCCCCGGCATCAGGCGGGCACGGCGCCCGTCCACCAACTCCTTTACGCGGGACGCCCCGCCGCGCGCGCCGCGCAGCAGGTCCGACCGCGCGAAGCGGCGCCCACCGTCCCGCCCGTCGGACAGCACGGCAGCCGCCTGGGGCGAGTACGGCAGCGTCATCACCACCGGTGATTCGAGCTGCTTCGACACCTCGTGGGCGGTGTAGGGCCCTGAATCGATCAGGACGACGCCCAACGCGTCGGCCCCGGTTCCCGACTCCCGCAGATCATCGCGCAGTGCGGTGATCCGGGGCAGCGCGACGTGGATGCCCCGCAGGGTGGGGCGTACGACCATCAGGACCGCGTCCGCCTTGCGCGCCAGGATTCCCGAAGGGCCGAACGCGCCGCTGCGGCCGAGATCGACGATGACGTCGTGCGAGATCGAGCTCTTCTCGATGCCGGCGAACATCGCGGCCAGCCGCTCCCAGGTGTAGGCGAGGCTGGAGGCTTGCGCGGGGTCGGTGAGCCCGGGCAGCAGGAGACGGTCCGTCCCCTTGTCGGAGAGGTCGATGAGCTGCCGCCAGAACATCTCGCCGAGCTGACCCTGGCGGTCGGCGACGGCGAGGTTGCGCAGGCCGTAAGGTCCCGGCGTGCGCCCGGCCAGGGCTCCGGCCAGTACGGCCCCGCCGTCGGGGTCGCACTCGGCGAGTATGACCCGCCGCCCCTCTTCCAGCGGCCAGGTGAGCAGCAGGGCGAGCGCCGTGGTGGTGGCTCCGGGTGCGCCGGGGCACCCGGCTATCGCGACGACGGTCATCAGCCCGCGGCCTTCTTCGGCTCGACGACGAGGGCGATGTCACCCGAGGCGGCCCGGGAAGCCAGTACGGCGCCGTCGGTCGACGCGACGGCCACGTCCACGGTGAGGTTGCCGTTGGTGTCCGGCTCACCGACCCGTACGACCTCGGCGGGCAGGGTCTTCGGCATCTCGTCCCGCTTCCCGCCCTCCGGGTCCGTGTTCGCGGAGGCGTCGGGCGTGGAGACGACGAGGACGCTGCGGCCCGGAGTGAGCGGCGTGGTGGGGAGCTGTCCGGGCTTCAGGCGCAGGCCCACCAACTGCTGGTCCCTGCCGATCAGCGGTTTGTCGGTGACGGACTCCCCGGTCACCAGCGACCCCGCCAACAGGTCGGTGGTGGCCCGCTTGCCGACGATCTCGTCCTTGTCGGCCGCCGCGACGGTTTCGAGGGCCGGATCGAGGCCGATGGAGACGACGGTCAGATCCCGCTCGGTGACCACCTCGCCGTACGGGATCTGCTTGGCCACCATGAGGACGGGGGTGCGCTCGCCGCTGCTGAGCACGGTGAACGCGCCCGCGAGGCCGCCCGCCGCGATGAGCGCGACGGACAGTCCGATCAGGGCCGGCCGGCGACGCCGGGTCGCCAGCGTGCGCGGAGGAGCCGGCGGGGTGAGGCCCGACGGCGCCTCCTGGGCGGCGGCCGGTGCGGTCCCGGTGGTGCTCACGTGGATATGTCCTTCCCCGAAGTGTGTCGGCCTGTGAGGTCAGTCGCCGACGACCTGGACCTCGCCGATGCGGGCGGAGGTCCGGGAACTGCGTGTGGCGGTGAGGTCGCCCGACTGACCGCCACCCTCCCAGTGGACGTTCCACGTGGTGGTGGCGGTGATGGCGAACTTCCCACCCTTCAGCCGGGCGCTGGTGGTGCGGTACGTGTGGCCGCAGTCCGGCGATTTCTTCCTGCCGTACGCCTGCTGGTACGGGGTACCGGCCGACGTGCACGTCACGCTGGTGCCGTCGCCCATCTGCCACACGATCTTCTCGGCACGGGCGGTCGCCGTGACGGTCAGACCCGGTACGGAGGCGCTGGCCCGGTTGGGCCCCCAGGTCTCCGCACCGACCTCGGTCCACATCCATACGGGCATCCCGATGACGCCGGTGCGGCCGGGCCGGGGGGCGATGCCGATGTCCGGTCCGCGCAGCGTCATCTTGTCCATGGCCTGCTGGGCCAGGACCGCGGGGTCGGCCTGCTCGGCACCCGGGGCATCGCTCAGCCATATCAGCCCCTGGACGATGGGGCCGGCAGCGCCGTTCGCGATGCTCGCGGGCGGGCACGACTTCTCGTAGATGGCTCCGTCGCCTGGCTTGTGGCCGTCCCACACCTCGGCATCAGCGACGGGCTGTGGGTCGGCGAGCTTGTAGTAGCAGCCATTGGAGAAGGTGCCCCATATGTGGTGCTGGCAAGGGACCTCCAGGCCGCCGATCTCACAGGTGACCTTCCCGCCCGACGAGCCTCCGGTGGTTCCGCCCGAGGTGCCGCCGCCTCCTCCTTGCCCTCCGCCGGTTCCGACACCCACGCAGATTTCGTAGCGGCACTGCTCGACGCCGCCGGTCGGCCGCGGGGTGGGATCGGCGGCGGCCGGTCCGGCGGCGATCAGGGTGCCGCCGAGCGTCACGCCGCTCAGCAGCAGAGGCAGACGTGATCGATTCAACATGACCGCTCCTTGTCCCTGGTGAGGTCCATGACCATCCACTGGGCCTTCTCGCCGAAGATCTCCAGGCGGTACGTGATGATGTACCGCCGCGGCTGTCCGTCCGTCGCCACGTCCTTGCCGGTGCTCTTCTCCACGGGCTTCCAGCCGGTCGTGTCGACGCACTCCTCCACGGTCGCCCTGTGGGGGCTGCTCTTCAGGTTGACCGCGGTCACGGTGACGGAACTCTTGGGGCTGCCCTCGAAGACCAGGCCGAGCTGCTCGTAGTGGAAGAGCTGGTTGTTGATCTCGGCCAGCGCCTTGTCCGTGACGTAGTCGGTGAGCTTGGTGTCGGAGACCTTGCCCGGGTCCACATGCGCCTTCGTCTCTTCCTCACGCATGCGCCGGACGACTTCGGCGATCTCCTTCTTCACCCCGTCCTGCGCCGAGGCCGTGGGCGAGGCGGAGGACGGGGACGAGGAGCCGGGCGTGGGCACGGCCTCGTCGGACCCGCCGGAGGAACACGCTGTCAGACCGCACAGGAGCCCCGCCGCCACGGCGGCGACGACCCGGCCCGACCTGGCGCGGCCGTCGAGCACGGCGCGCGCCGTGCGTTGCTGATGCACAGAAACCCCCCTGATTCTGAACACTCACTGGCACACCAATACCAGCCTAGAACGCTTACTGGCCTGCGTGGTTCCCGTTTTTCGACTGTTGCTCACCGGAGGCGTACCTTTCGCCCCGTAACCTGCCCAATGGTGAAGCCGCCTCCGATGAACGGGGCCGGAATCCGGCCCTGTTGAGACGTTTGACACACCCTCAGGGCCATCACTTCCCTTCCCCGGAGCCGGAACGGGTGCGATCGGTGTGGAGCCCGAGCAGGTGGCGGCGGGCGTGTGCCGCGCCCCGGCCGTCCGGCCCCGGAATCCGAGTCCGCAGGGCGAAGACCTCACCGCTCAGGAGTCCGGCCTGCTCCGGTCCCAGCCGGGCCCACTGCTCCTGGGCGGCCTCCGCCGCCGAGACGGTGTCGGGGTGCGCTGGGCCGAGTGAGGCGAGGCGCCGGTCGGCCAGGTCGCGGAACCGGGCGTACGCGGCGGCGTGGTCGCAGGCGAGCCCGGTGATCCTGGCCTGCGCCTCCAGGGCCCGGTCGGTGTCCGCCGGGGCTGCCGCGCGCACGAGTTCCTCGCATATCCGCAGGGCCTCCGCCCAGTTCTGACTGCCGACCGCGTCGCCAAGGCGGTTTTCGATGTCAGCCGGCCCCGGCGGCGCGGGCCGGGGCGCGCCTGCCGCCGGACCACCGGGTTCGCGCTCCGCCGTCCGCTTCGATGCCACGGCCCGCCGCCTGCTTCTGCGTGAACCGGGTTTCTGGGCAGGGGCGGTGAGGACGGACTCGGTGCCGTCGGCAGCGAGTGCGATGAGCCATTCGTCTCCGTCGGTGTCCGTGAGGCGGGTGCGGACGGGGCGGCCGAGGCGGGCCGCGGTGCCGGCGGCCTGGGCGAGGGCGGTGGCCCGCGGGTCTCCGCCCTGCGACACGGGTACCGGGGAGCCGTTGACGGTCGCCGCTCCTTCCGGGGTGAGCAGGATCTCGACCAGGGGCCAGCCGGGGACGTTCCGCGGGTCCGTGTGGGTCACGTGGTCTCCTTCGTGGTCGGTCGGTTTCACGAACTCAGGGCCGGCGCGAGGGTGGGCTGACCGCTGGGACGATGTCGGTGTCGCTGACGCGCCAGGGTGCGTCCGGGCCCGTCCGGGTGAGCGTGAGGTAGGCGTGCAGGCGGGGGCCGGGGCCCGTCCAGCCGTCGCGCCCGTGCGCGGTGCCGTCGACCGCGACGACGCGGTGTGCGAGCGTACCGGTGTCCGGTTCGGCGTCCTCGTCCGGCTCGGCCGGGGCGGCATGCGCCTCCGTCCAGGCGCGGTGGGAGGCCCAGGTGTTCCACTGGACCCCCGGGCCGGACGCCGGAGAGTAGGACGTGGCCGCGGCGGCCTTCTCCGGGGTGAGGTACCGGGCCGCACGCAGCCTCGCCGCGTGCGGGTGCGCGTCGTACGCGGTGTCGTACCCGTAGGCGAACTCCGCCCATTTCAGGGCCACGGCGCTCGCGTCTCCCTCGTCGATCCGCCCCGCGCGCGGTACGTGGGCATCGTGGTCGAGCGGCCGCGAGGAGGCGGCCGGCACCTTGGGTGAGGGGGTCGCGGGGACGGTGGGCGCGGTGGGGCCCGTGTCGCCGTCCCGTTCGCCGGCGCATCCCGCGAGCAGCAGGGCGGTGAGGGCGAGAGCGGCCGCGCGCGTTCGGGGCATGTCACTCAAGTCCTATCCAGGGGGCGGGATCGGTGAAGTCTCCGTCGTACTTCACCTCGAAGTGGAGGTGGGGGCCGGTCGAGTTGCCGGTGTTGCCCGTCGCGCCGATGACCTGGCCCACGCTCACCGTGTCCCCCTTCGCGACCCCCAGCGAGAACAGGTGGTTGTAGGTGGTCTCCACGGTCTTGCCGCCCTGCTTCGGATGCCGGATGACGATCCGGTTGCCGTAGGCGGAGTTCCAGCCGGCGAACGTCACAGTGCCTGCCCCGGCCGCGTGGACCTCGGTGCCCACCCCCACGCCGAAGTCGGTCCCGGTGTGGTAGCCGTAGGCGCTGCTCGGCCGTTTCACCCCGTAGGGGGAAGTGATCAGTGCCTTCACCCGCAGTGGCGAGGCCAGACGCTGTCCGGCGGGCACGGCGCCGCTCTCCTTGAGTGCCTTGGTGTACTTGGCGACGAGGGCCATGATGAGGTCCACGTACTGTCGGGTCTCGCCGTTGTCGGGAACCCCGCGGGCGTCGAGTACCCCGCCCGCGCCCGCGTTGTAGGCGGCGAGGACGAGCTCGATCAACTCACCATGTACGCGGCCCTCCTTGAGGTACCCGGCCATGAGATCGGCGTGTGCGCAGTCGTAACGGCCCTGCGCCATGATCGCGTCGCCCGGGTCGTAGGGGTCGGCCTTGCCGTTGCCGTCGTCGTCACGCCCCCAGGAGGGCCAGGTGCCTGGCATGAACTGGGAGATGCCCTGCGCGCCCACAGGGCTCACCGCCTCCGGATCCCAGCCCGACTCCTGCTCGATCTGAGCGGCGATCAGGGCCGCCGGTATCTCGTCGCACATCGCGCCCGCCTTGAGCACCCACGGCAGGTAGAGGGCAGGCACCGCATCGGTGTTGAGCTCTCCCGACACGGCTTCTTCCGGGGGCGATCCGCCGCCGAACACGATGACGGGCAGCAGCAGGAAGGACCCGAGCAGGCAGGCCACGAACCCTGCCGCACACCCGATGCCCGTGGTGGCCGACGACCGCATAAGAACCGACGCCCCCGTACGTCCGAATCCCTGTTTCCCGGGCGGTTCGCGGCAGTTGCGCGACCTCGACCGGACCCCCGCCGCGCGTTCGCAGAGGCAATGAAGCCTTGGGGTAGCCTAGTTCATAGGATTGTTTGTTCACGGGACATGTTTTCGATTCATCTCTATGATCAGCCGCGGCGGAGCGACGCGCTCTGCCGTATACGCCTCGGCGACGTCATCCGCGGAGGCTGGACACCCGGGGGCCGGAATGCTGCATGACGTTCTGATCATGGCGGGAGACGCTGCGAACAACGCGCCCGTCCACCTTGCCGAGGTGGTGAACCCGGGACAGGGGGTGGAGCCTCCTGGTGCCGGCAAGCTCAGGTCGATCCTCGGCTGGGTGGCATGGATCGTTCTGGGGCTGTGCGTCATGGGGGTCCTCGTCGTCGCGGGCAAGATGGCGATCTCCCACCAGCGCGGCCAGGGCGGCGAGCATGCCACGGGCCTCGCCTACGTCCTGGGCGCGTGCATTCTGGTCGGCGCCGCGTCGGCTCTGGTCTCCGCACTGGTGGTCTGAGGCCCCAGCGGGCAGCGCGTGTTTCACAGCACATAGGGGGGAAGAGGCATGGGCGGTTCCGATCAGGCGGGTGGAGAGTCCTGCGAGAAGGAGCGGAGTCCCTTCACCAAGCCGGGGTTCATCGCATCGGCTGTGGGCATCGGGCTGATCGCGGTGCTCGGCGGCGTCGTGGTGCTGACCGGGCCGGACGACAAGAAGACCGACGACGCGCGTCCGGTGGCCGGCGCGCCCAGTGCCTCCGCGTCGCCCGCGGCCCCTTCCGCGCGTCCCTCGTCCTCCTCCGGTACCTCGTCCTGCCCGGAGCTCCAGGACACCGATACCTCGGAGGGCAGTGTCCTCGACCTCCGGGGGAGCGGACTGAGCTGGAAGAAGCTCGGTCCGCTCAACCTGCCCCTTTCCCAGCGGTCCGGCCCCGCTGTCACGGACGGCCAGGTCGTCCGCTGCTTCGCGCACACGCCGCGCGGCGCGGTGCTCGCCCTGGCGAACATCTCCGTCCGTTCGGCCAATGGCCCCGGCTGGCGGGCCGTCGTCGAGCAGCAGGTGTACCCGGACGACGCCAAGGCGGTGTACGAGCAGTCCGTCGCCGCCAACCGCAGCGACTGGACCTCCGACTACCCTCCCGAGTTCGGGCTGCCCCAACTGGCCGGCTACAAGCTGATCTCCTACTCGTCGGACACCGCCGTGGTGGACTTCGTGTTCCAGACGCCGGGCGGGAAGGTCCTCTCGATGCCGCTGACGGCACGTTGGCACGAGGGCGACTGGAAGCAGAAGATGTCACCGGACGGCGGCCAGACCCAACTGGCCGCCTCCAAGGACACCACCGACGGCTACGTGCTGTTTCCGCGGGGGTGATCGCCAGTGGGTAGCTGCTGGAACCCCATGAACTGGGTCGACTGCGCCACCGACAAGGCGTCGGACGTCGGCGCGAGCGCGTTCACGGGCATCGTCAACTGGCTGACCGAGGGCCTCGGGAAGCTCGTCGGGACCGTGATGACCTGGTGGGTCAAGATCCCCACTCCGAGTCTGGAAGGGAACGGGAACGGGGTCAAGGGAGACCCGGTCGGATGGATCTGGTTGCACACAGGGTGGATCACGACATGGATAGCCGTGTTGTGCCTACTCGTCGCGGCCGGAAGGATGGCGGTCACCCGGCGTGGTGAGGCCGCCGTCGAAGCGGCCAAGGGAATGCTGACCCTGACCGTCGTCACCGCGGCGAGCGTGGGCGGCTTTAACCTGCTGGCCCAGGCCTCGGACGCCTTCTCCGAGTGGATCATCTCGGAGGCCTACAGCGGCCAGGAGTTCGGCGAGGCGGTCGTGGGATGGCTCGGACTGTCCATGATGGTGGGGTTCAACGGTCCCGTCATCGCGTTGATCCTGGCGCTGATCGCCACCCTGGCCTGCATCGCCCAGGTCGGGCTCATGATGGTGCGTACCGCCATGCTGGTTCTGCTGGTCGGTACGCTGCCCCTGAGCGCCGCCGCATCGGCGACCCCCGCCGGACAGGCATGGTTCCGCAAGTCGATCGGCTGGCTGATCGCCTTCATCCTCTACAAGCCCGCGGCCGCGATCGTGTACGCGACCGCGATCCGGATGACCGCCATCGTGGGAGACGGGGAGGCGGACTCCGGAACCATGCTGATGTCGATCTGCGGCATCATGCTCATGATCCTGGCCCTGGTCGCCCTGCCCGCCCTGATGCGCTTCACCACCCCCCTGGTGCAGGCGGCGGGTTCCGGTGGGGGTGGCGGCGGGGCCGCGGCGGGCGCGGGCCGGGCCGTCGCCACGGGTGCCAAGCGGGTCGGACAGATGCGCAACTCCTCCTCTGGGCCCCCTCCTCCCAGCGGGCCGAAGCCACCCGTCGGGGCCCGTACCGCCCCCGGCGGTACCAGTACTCTCTCGAAGGCCGGCTCCGTTTCCACCACGGCGAAGGCGACGGGCGGGGTCGCCGTGAAGGGCGCGAGCGCGGCCGCCGGACCGGTCGGTGTCGCCGTGGCGGTCACCGCAGCCGCGGTCAAGGGCGCCCAGGGCGCGGCGCGCAACGCGGTCGACAAATCAGCTAACGGGGGCCCCGATGGCAGCAAGTGAGATCAGCGGACCGCGCACCTACGGGAACTGGCGCAAACCCACCTCTCCCGGTATCCACGGCCTGGGGATGGCCGGCACCATGGTGCTGCTGGGCGGAATGATCCTGGTCGTCCTGGCCATGCTCATCTCGATCTGGCTCGCCGTCGGCATCGGCGTGCTGATCGTCCTGTCCCTGGTCCCTCTGCTGCTGCGCGACCGGCACGGCCGCAACGGCCTGCAGCGTTCCACCGCGCGGTTCGCCTTCTCCCGGGGAAAGGCATCGGGAAAGAACGTCTATCGTTCCGGCCCGCTCGGCCGCACCGCCCACGGAACCTGCCAACTGCCCGGCCTGGCAGCGCCGTCCACGCTCTCCGAAGGCGTCGACGCCCACGGCAACCCCTTCGCCCTGCTGAGCGTCCCCGCGACCAACCACCACACCGCGGTGCTCCAGTGCGACGCGGACGGCGCCTCACTGGTCGACGAGGACCAGGTGGACACCTGGGTGGCGCACTGGGGGCAGTGGCTGGCGTCCCTCGCGTACGAACCCGGCCTCGTCGCCTGTTCCGTGACCATCGAAGCCGCCCCCGACCCGGGGACACGCCTGGAGCGCGAGATATCGGAGAACATCGACGCGGACGCCCCCGCGCTCGCCCAGGAGGTGCTGCACGAGGTCATGCGCACCTACCCGGCAGGCTCGGCGACGCTGTCCACGCGGATCGCGCTCACCTACTCCGGTGCCGCCCGCCCCGGGCAGCGGCGGCGCGACTCGGCGGCGATGGCCGAACTCATCGGTCTGCGCCTGCCGGGACTGGCCGCCAACCTCTCGATGACCGGCGCCGGCCCGGCGCGCCCGATGAACGCCGCCGACCTCACCGACGCGGTCCGCGTGGCGTACGACCCCTCGGTCGCCGTCCTGGTCGAGGAAGCACGGGGCGACGGGGGCACCGGCATCACCTGGGACGAGGCGGGGCCGATCGGCGCGGAGGAGGCCTGGGGCCACTACCGGCACGACGGCGCGTGCTCCATCACGTGGTCGATGAGCGAGGCGCCGCGTGGAGAGGTCTTCTCCTCGGTGCTGACCTCGCTGCTGTTGCCGCACCCCGACATCAGCCGCAAGCGCGTCACGCTCCTCTACCGCCCGCACGACCCGGCCACCGCCGCCCGGGTGGTCGAACGTGACCACAAGGACGCCCTGTTCAAGGCCCAGCAGGCCAAGGTAGAGAACGCCCGCGACTCCGTCGGGGTCCGTGCCGCCGAACAAGCGGCCAGGGAGGAGGCGACCGGGGCCGGCGTGGTCCGGTTCGGGATGCTCGTCACCGCGACCGTGCTGGACCGCGAGGACCTGGAGCGCGCCGCGGCGGCCGTCGACAACCTGTCGGCGCCCGCCCGGGTCGCTCTGCGCCGCGTGTACGGCTCGCAGGCGTCCGCCTTCGCCGCCGCCCTGCCGATCGGCATTGTCCTGCCGTACCACCTGCGCGTACCCCAAGCCGTACGCGACGCCATGTAGCCGTGAGCCGCGACGGGAGAACGACGTTGGCCAAGCAGAAGACCCCCGCCGCGCCCCGGCAGCCGAGTCCGGGCTGGCGGGGCTGGCCGGGCCGGGGCGCGGGAAGTGCCTCCTATGTCGAGGCCGCCCCCGAATGGCGTGGTACCACCGTGCAGGTGTGCGGGATGTGGCCGTTCGCGGCCGGTTCCGGTACGCCCATGGTGGGGGTGCCACTGGGCCGTGACCTGATTTCCGGCGCGGCGGTGTGCTGCGACCCGATCTCCTGGTTCCAGCGTGCCAACCTGCTCCTCAACCCGTCCGCGTTCGTGCTCGGCAAGCCGGGGCTCGGGAAGTCGACCGTGGTGCGGCGCATGGCGCTCGGCCTGGCTGGATACGGCACCTATCCGATGGTGTTCGGTGACCTCAAGCCCGACTACGCCGATCTCATCGACGCCCTCGGCGGGCAGGTCATCACGCTGGGCCGCGGCCGCGGGTACCTCAATCCGCTCGACACCTCGATCGCGGCGGACGCCGCCGCCCGGCTGACCGGCGAGGCCCGGCGCGCGCTGATCGCGGACGCGCACGGGCGCCGGCTGAACGCGGTGTCCGCGCTGCTGACGATCTCCCGTGGGGAGCCGCCGAGCGACCGCGAGGAGACGATCATCGCCGCGGCTCTCACGATCCTGGACGACCGGCACGACGGCAGCCCGGTCATGGCCGATCTCCTGCGGGTCGTGCACGAGGCTCCGGAGCTCGTGCGGTCCGTCGCCCTGGACCGGGGGAGCCTCGGACGCTACCGGGACATCACGGAGTCGCTGGAGTCCTCCTTGACCGGACTTCTCGGGCAGGGCCGCCTCGGCGACATGTTCGCCCATCCCACGTCGGTGCCCATGCACACCGACCGCCCCGTGTGCTTCGACGTCTCCTCCATCGACGACTCCGAGGTCCTCCTCCAGGCCGCGGCGCTGCTGTCCTGCTGGACGTACGGATTCAGCGCGGTGGCCGCCTCGCAGGCCCTCGCCGACGCCGGTCTCCAGCCCCAGCGTCACTACTTCGTCATCCTGGACGAACTGTGGCGAGTGCTCCGGGCCGGGCGCGGACTGGTGGACCGGGTCGACGCGCTGACCCGCCTCAACCGACAGCGCGGCGTCGGCATGGCGATGATCACCCACACCATGTCCGACCTGCTGGCGCTGTCCGCCGAAGAGGACCGGATGAAGGCCAAGGGCTTCGTCGAACGCGCCGGCATGGTCATCTGCGGTGGGCTTCCCGGTGCCGAGATGCCCCAGTTGAACCAGGTCGTCGCCATGTCGGGCGTCGAACAGGAGATGATCAGCGGTTGGTCGACGCCGCCCGCCTGGGACGCGGGGGCCGGCCGTGAGGCGCCGCCTCCGGGGCGGGGCAAGTTCCTGATCAAGGTGGGCGGCCGTCCCGGCATCCCCCTCCAGGTCGAGCTGACCCGCGCCGAACTCGCCGTCAACGACACCAACCGCAGGTGGGGCGCAAAATGACCGCCACCGAAGGGAAGCGGGGCCCCGGTTCGGAGGTCGGCCCCTTCCTCTTCCTGGGGCTGGTGCTCACCGTCGTCCTCGTGGTGGTGGGCTGCTGGGTCGCCGCTCTGGCGGGGGCCGGGATCGGTGACGGGCCGGCCCCTGCGGCCAACCCGTTCACCTACGTCATCGGGCTGCCCGGTGGCACTTCCCGGTGGCCGGGGACGCCGGCCACGGTGGTCGCGGCGGCGGAAGGGCTCGTGGTCCTGCTGGGGGCCGCGCTCGTCGTTCGTGCCCGTCTGCGCGCCGACGCCCGCCCCCGGGTCGACCGCGCGGCCCGCCACCTGGGTCGCGGCAAGGACCTCGACAAGCTCAGTGCCAAGGGCGCCGCGGCCACCGCGGCTCGGCTGGGGACCAAGTCCGCGACGCCCGGTGTGTTCATCGGGCGTACCGTGAACGGCGCCCGGCCGCTGTACGGCTCCTTCGAGGACATGCACATCGATATCTGGGGCCCCCGTACCGGCAAGACCACCCGGCGAGCCATCCCCGCGATCCTCGACGCGCCCGGGTCCGTGCTCGTCACCTCCAACAAGCGCGATGTCGTCGATGCCACGCGTGGTCCGCGTGCCGCCAAGGGGGAGGTCTGGGTCTTCGACCCGCAAGGGCGGGCCGGGGAGCCGCCGTCCTGGTGGTGGAACCCCCTGGGCTACGTCACGGACGTCTCGCGCGCCCGGAAGCTGGCCGGTCACTTCGCGCTGGGCTCACGCGAACAGGGCGCCTCCACCGACGCGTTCTTCGAACCGGCCGGGCAGGACCTGCTGGCGTACCTGCTTCTGGCGGCCGCGGAGTCCGGGGCCCCCATCACGCAGGTCTACCAGTGGCTGACCAAGCCCAAGGACGACACCCCGGTCCGTATTCTGCGCAGTCACGACCACGTGCTGCCCGCCGACGCCGTCGAGGGTGTCGTCACGGCGCCGGAGAAGCAGCGCGGCGGTATCTACGGCACCGCGATGCAGATGGCCTCGTGTCTGGTGAACCCCGCTGTCCATCCATGGATCACGCAGGGCAGGTCCATGGCCAAGCGCCGCGAGTTCGTCCCGGCGGAATTCGTCGCCGACAACACCGGCACCCTGTATTCCCTCTCCAGGGAGGGCAAGGACTCCGCCGGTCCGCTGGTGACCGCCCTGACGGTCGCCGTCGTGGAGGCGGCGGAGGAGGCGGCCACCACGCAGCCCGGCGGCAGGCTGACCGTTCCGCTGCTCGGTGTCCTGGACGAGGCGGCGAATGTCTGCCGCTGGGCGGACCTGCCCGATCTCTACTCCCACTACGGCTCGCGCGGCATCATCCTCATGACGATCCTGCAGTCCTGGGCCCAGGGCATCGAGGTCTGGGGCGAGAAGGGCATGGAGAAGCTCTGGTCGGCGGCCAACATCCGGTTGTACGGGGGCGGCGTCTCCGACACCCGCTTCCTCGGCGACCTCTCCCAGCTCGCCGGCGAATTCGAGGCGGAGACGGTCGCGGTCTCCTACCAGCCGACCCAGGCGGGCATGGGGATGTTCTCCAACCGCTCCACCAACCACTCCCCGCGCCGCGAACGCGTGCTGGACGTCGCCGACCTCGGCGCGATGCCGCCCGGACGCGCCCTGGTGCTGGCCTCCGGCACCCCGCCGGTGCTGGTCGCGACAGTCCCCTGGTGGGAGGGAACGCACGCGGAGGCCGTACGCGCCTCACTCAAGGACTACGACCCGGGAGCCCGACCGTGACCGACATCTGGCAGGACATCGACGACGAGCCGGACGTCGCGGCGGCGGTCGACGAGCCGGTCTTCGCCTCCCTCGACGCCTTCGTCACCGAGCACCTGACCCAGCTGATCAGGCGCCGCGTCAACGGCACCACGCTGACCTGGTGTCCCGCCTGGTGGAAGCACGCGGAGGCCATCTCCCGGCTGGACGCGCTCTGGCGGGCCTGGGAGCACCTGCGCACCGACGAGAACCTGGGCATGTCGACCTGGTGGCTCTACCACTGCGACCCGCACTTGAACGCCCTGCTCGACGCCGACACCGGACCATTCTCCGCCTGCTCTCCCACCGACGGCCACACCGCCTATCCGCATCCCCCGCTGCCGGTGGAACCCTCGGACCCGGCGATGTGGACGGGCACCGCGTTCGTCGCCCGGGAGGACGAGCCGTCCAGCTGACCGAGGTCAGGCGCCCGGGTTCCGCTGGAGGGGTTTGGCGTAGCAGCGGCTGCTCTCGTACGTGCGGTAGAGGCCGAACTTCTCGCACGGGGTGTAGCCGCTGGAGAGGTACAGGGCGATGGCCTCCGGCTGGCGGTCGCCGGTCTCCAGGACCATGCGGGTGCGGCCGGCGGCGCGGGCGTCGGCCTCCAGGGCGGCCAGGATGCGGCGGGCGAGGCCCTGGCCGCGGCCCTCGGGTATGACGTACATCCGCTTCAGTTCGGCGTCGCCGTCCGCGTAGCCCTCGTCGTTGCGCTCCTGGGAACGCCAGCCGCCCGTGGCGACCGGGCGGCCGTGCGCGTCGTACGCGATCAGGTACAGGCCGCGCGGCGGGTCGAACATCGCGGGGTCCAGCGGTGTGACATCGCCCCCATCGCCGTACATCTCGGCGTATTCGAGCTGCACGAGGTCGTTGAGTTTGACGGCATCGGGGTGATCGAAGGCCCGGACCTGAATATTCATGCGATGCATCGTACATCTATGCGGCTTGGCGGCTCTCAATGGCCGGTATCGTGCCGGAATGCTCACCGTGACTTCCGCGAATGTAAACGGTCTCCGCGCCGCGGCCAAGAAGGGCTTCGTCGAGTGGCTGGCGCAGACCGACGCCGATGTGATCTGCCTCCAGGAAGTGCGCGCCGAGCCCGAGCAGCTGCCCACGGAGGTCCGTGAGCCCGAGGGCTGGCACACCGTCCACGCGCCGGCCGCCGCCAAGGGCCGGGCCGGGGTCTCCCTCTACACGCGCCGCGCTCCCGAGCGGGTACAGATCGGCTTCGGCGGGTACGGCGTCGCCGGGTGCGAGGAGTTCGACGCGAGCGGGCGGTACGTCGAGATCGACCTGCCCGGCGTCACGGTCGCGAGCCTCTATCTGCCCTCCGGCGAGGTCGGCACCGAGCGCCAGGAGGAGAAGGAACGGTTCATGGCCGCCTTCCTGCCCTACCTCACCGGCCTCAGGGCCCGCGCCGCCGCGGAGGGCCGCGAGGTCGTCGTCTGCGGCGACTGGAACATCGCCCACCAGGAGGCCGACCTCAAGAACTGGCGCGCCAACCGCAAGAGCAGCGGGTTCCTCCCGGAGGAGCGGGCGTGGCTGACGCGCGTATTCGAGGAGGCGGCGTACGTGGACGTCGTGCGCGCCCTGCACCCCGGCGTCGAGGGTCCGTACTCCTGGTGGTCCTACCGGGGCCGCGCCTTCGACAACGACACCGGCTGGCGCATCGACTACCAGGTGGCCACGCCGGGCCTCGCCGCCCGCGCGGTCAAGGCGTGGGTGGAGCGGGCGGCCACGCACGGCGAACGGTGGAGCGACCACGCGCCCGTGACGGTGGTGTACGAGCAGTAGGAACCGGGAACGGGGCAGGCCGCCGGCCTCCGGACCGGCCGCT
>NZ_JAKRGC010000369.1 GCF_022347745.1 Streptomyces sp. OfavH-34-F | reverse complement strand
CCGGTCAGGCGTTCCCGGCGGCGCTCGGGACCTCGCAGGCCCCGTCGGCGTCGCAGGCGGCCGCGTCCCCGGCGGCGGTCACCGGACGGTCCTTCCACGCCTGCTCCAGGGCCTGGGTGAAGACCTCGGCGGGCTGGCCGCCGGAGATGCCGTAGCGCCGGTCGAAGACGAAGAACGGCACGGCGTTGGCGCCCAGTGCGGCCGCCTCCTGCTCGTCGGCGCGCACCTCGGCGGCGTACGCCTCCGGGTCGGCGAGCACGGTGCGCGCCTCCTCGGCGTCGAGCCCCGCCTCCGCGGCCAGCTCCAGCAGCACGGCGTCGTCGAAGACGGACCGCTCCTCGGCGAAGTTGGCGCGGTAGGCGAGGGTCAGCAGCTCGTCCTGGCGGCCGCGGGCCTTGGCCAGGTGCAGCAGCCGGTGGATGTCGAAGGTGTTGCCGTGGTCGCGGCCCTCGGTGCGGTAGCCGAGCCCTTCGGCCCGGGCGTTGTCCGCCACGTTGGCCTCCATGGCGCGGGCCTCGTCGGGGGTGCGTCCGTACTTGCGCGCCAGCATGTCGACGACCTGCTCGGTGTCGCCCTTGGCCCGGGCGGGGTCGAGCTCGAAGGACCGGTGCACCACCTCGACGTCGTCGCGGTGGGCGAAGCCCGCCAGTCCCTTCTCGAAGCGTGCCTTGCCGATGTAGCACCAGGGGCAGGCGATGTCGCTCCAGATCTCGACGCGCATGACTCTTCTTCTCTCCGTACTCTCCGGGGGCTGCCGGCTCAGCGCGGAGCCACCTCCGCTCCCCCGCCCAACGCATGAGGGGCCCGTGCCATTCCCGGGCCGCCTCCCTTGCGCTCAGCCTCTTCCGGGCGCCTGCGGCACCGCGAGGCGCAGCACCAGATGGTCGTCGTTCCGGGGCGTCTCCGGGTCGGCGGCCCAGCCGCATGCCGAGTAGAACGCCTGCGCCCGCCGGTTGGGCTCGAAGACCTCCAGGCGGGCCCGCGTCACGCCGCGCCGCTGCCAGTCGGCGAGGCACGCGAGGTGCAGGGCGCTGCCGATGCCCTCGCGCCAGTGGGCCGGGGAGACGTGGAGCTGGGTGAGGTACGTCCACCCGTCGTGCACCGAGTGGGCGGCGATGCCGACGACGGCGCCGTCCCGCTCGGCGACGAGCACCGTGGCGTCCTCCCGGTCCACCGCGCGGGCCCAGCCGTCCCTGCTCCGGCTCACCTCGGCCCGGCCCGCGTACTCCTCCTCGGCGAGATGTCCGCTGTAGTAGGTGGCCCTGGCCTCGGTGTGCAGGGCCACTATCGCGTCGAGGTCGTCCTGCGTCGCTGTACGGATCATGATGGGGAGGACGTGCGGTGCGGGGCGCCGGTTCCGCCGCCCCGCACCGTCAGCCGCCGTCGCGCATGTCGGCGATGCCACGGGGCCGGAAGGCGATCCGGTCGAAGGCCACCTCGCAGCCCTCGCCCGTGGGTGACTGGGCGAGGAAGCCGACCGAGGCGTGCGCGGCCTCCTCGGGGGTGCCCAGGGCGAAGACGCGGACGAAGGTCCACCGCTCGCCGTCGGCCGAGGCGTGGAAGGCGAAGGCGCTGCCCGTACGGCTCAGGCGCAGCCAGTGGGCGTCGCCGTCCACGACGGAGGAGTTGACGTCGTCCGAGTGGCCGCGGGTGACCACCGTGCAGACGGTCGGGCGGTCCGGGGACAGCTCCAGGCAGAGCTTGGCCCACTCCCGCTCGCCGGTGTGCAGGTAGAGCACCCCGGCGTCGAAGGCGGCGGCGAAGCCGACGCGCACCCGGGCGCTCAGCTGGAAGTCGCCGGCCGGGGCGGTGCCGAGGAGCCGGGGCGCGTCGCTCGCCGGGTCCAGGCTGTCGCCGCCCGGCGGGACGAACCGGTCCTGGCGGGCGCCGGCCCGGCCGGTGAGCACGCCGTCCTCGTACGCCCAGGCGCCGTCGGGTCCGTACGGCTTCAGCGGGAAGGGGAGTGCGGGGATCACGCGGTTCGTCCGTTCACGCGGCGGGGCAGGCCCAGCGGGTTGTCCTCGCGCAGCTCCGGCGGGAGGAGGGCGTCGGGGGTGGTCTGGTAGCTGACCGGGCGCAGCCAGCGCTCGATGGCGGTGGCGCCGACCGAGGTGGAGGTGGAGGTGGTGGCCGGGTAGGGACCGCCGTGGTGCTGGGCGGGGGCGACGGCGACGCCGGTGGGCCAGCCGTTGACGAGGACGCGTCCGGCGAGCGGGGTGAGGGCGGCGAGGAGGCCGGCGGCGGCGCCCTCGGCCTCCTCGGCGGAGATGTGGAGGGTCGCGGTGAGGTTGCCGGGGAGCCGGGACAGGACGGCGGTGATCTCGTCCTCGGCGGCGTAGCGGGCGACCACGGTGACCGGGCCGAAGCACTCCTCCAGGAGCGCGTCGTGCGGCCCCTCGGTGGTGAGCGCGCGGGCGGGGACGGTCAGGAAGCCGGCGGCCACGGTGTGCGCGTCGCCCGCGCCGGGGACGACGGGGGCGTCCACCTCCGGGAGGGCGGCGCGCTCGGTGACGCCGGCGAGGAAGGCGTCGCGCATCCGGTGGTCGAGCAGGACCCCGGGGCCGGTGCCGGAGACGGCGTCGGTGAGGGACTTCAGCAGCCGGTCGCCGCCCTCCCCCTCGGGCACCAGGACGAATCCGGGCTTGGTGCAGAACTGGCCCACGCCCATGGTCATCGAGGCGGCCAGGCCCGCGCCGATCTCCTCGCCGCGTTCGGCGGCGGCGGCGCCGGTGACGACGACGGGGTTGAGGGAGCCGAGTTCGCCGTGGAAGGGGATGGGGACGGGCCGGGCGGCGGCCGCGTCGAACAGGGCGCGTCCGCCGCGTACCGAGCCGGTGAACCCGGCGGCGGCGACCAGCGGGTGCCGGACGAGGGCGACCCCGGCGTCGAAGCCGTGCACGAGGGTGACGACGTCCTCGGGCAGTCCGCTCTCCGCCGCGGCCTCGCGCAGGAGGGCGGCGCACAGCTCGGAGGTGGCCGGGTGGTCGGGGTGCGCCTTGACGACGACGGGGCAGCCGGCCGCGAGGGCGCTGGCGGTGTCGCCGCCGGGCACGGAGAAGGCGAGCGGGAAGTTGCTGGCGGCGTAGACGGCGACGACGCCGAGCGGGATCTTGTAGCGGCGCAGGTCGGGCCAGGGCGGGGTGCGGGTGGCGTCCGCGTGGTCGATGTGGATGTCGAGGTAGGCGCCCTCCTCGACGACCTCCGCGAAGGCGCGCAACTGGGCGGCGGTGCGGGCGAGTTCGCCGTTCAGCCGGGCCGGGCCGAGGGCGGTCTCGGCGTCGGCGGCCGCCACTACGCGCTCGGCCGCACCGGTGAGCCGCTCGGCGGCGGTGCGCAGGAACGCGGCGCGCGTGGCGCGGTCGGCGAGGGAGCCGCGTACGGCGTGGGCGGCGCGGACCGCGCGGTCGACCTCCTCCGCTGTGGCCTCCGCCGCAACCTGCTCGCGCGGGTTCCCGCTGCGGGGGTCGACGCTCCAGACTGGTGCTGCTGCCACCGTTTTTCCTTCCGCTCCACTGCCGCACATCAGAAGTCGTCCGGTATAAGCTGTTCGGTATTCTGAACAGCGTTCCTGAACGTGAATGTGAAGCGACTCTATTTCCGGGCGTTCGGTGTTGGCAAGAAGTCACAGGGTTTCGTCGGTGGACTGAAAGGGGCACAGGGCGATGTCGGTTCCCGAGTCGGGTGGGGCACAGGTCAAGTCCGCGGTACGGACGGTGGAGCTGCTGGAGTACTTCGCCGGGCGGCCCGGCATGCACTCGCTCGCCGCGGTCCAGGAGGCCGTCGGCTACCCCAAGTCCAGCCTGTACATGCTGCTGCGCACCCTGGTCGAGCTGGGCTGGGTGGAGACGGACGCGACGGGCACGCGGTACGGGATCGGGGTCCGGGCCCTGCTCGTCGGCACCTCCTACATCGACGGCGACGAGGTGGTCGCCGCGGCCCGCCCCACGCTCGACCGGCTCTCCGACGACACCACGGAGACCATCCACCTGGCGCGGCTCGACGGGACGAACGTGGTCTACCTCGCCACCCGCCAGTCCCAGCACTACCTGCGCCCCTTCACCCGCGTCGGCCGCCGGCTGCCCGCGCACTCCACCTCCCTCGGCAAGGCCCTGCTGGCCACCTACAGCGACGAGCAGGTCCGCAAGATGCTGCCCGAGACGCTGCCCGCGCTGACCGAGCACACCCTGACCGACCGCGAGCGGCTCATCGAGGAGCTGCACCAGATCCGCGAGCAGGGGTACGCGGTGGACCGCGAGGAGAACACGCTGGGGCTGCGCTGCTTCGGCGTCGCCGTCCCGTACCGCACCCCGGCCCGCGACGCCATCAGCTGCTCCGTCCCGGTCGCCCGGCTCACGCCCGCCCACGAACAGCTCGTCAAGGACGCGCTGTTCGACGCCCGCGACCGGCTGACGCTCGCCACCCGCCGGCTCTGACCCCGCGCCCCGGACGAGACCCGTCTCCGCCGCGCGGCGGAGACGGATCGTCACCGGGCACGACGTGCCGGGGCGGCCCGCCCGGCAGCGTGGGGGCCATGACGCAGACCTCCGCCGCACCACCGGCCCCCGCGCCGCCCGCCCGCTCCCCGCGCGCCCTGCTGCGCGCCGTCGCCATCGCCTCCTGCCTGCCGTACATGGCGCTCAAGGCCGCCTGGGTGGCGGGCAGCCACCTCGGCATCCCGGACGGCAGCGTGCTGCTCGACCACCGCGCCACCATGGCCGTCGCCAACGCCGGCACCCTGCTGATGGACGGCGCGGTGGTGGTCCTCACCCTGCTGCTCACCCGGCCCTGGGGGACGCGGGCGCCCGCCTGGCTGCTCGCGCTGCCGATGTGGACGGCGACCGGGCTGCTGCTGCCGATCATGGCCGGCTTTCCGCTGCAACTGCTGGTGCGGGCGCTGGGCGGAGAGACCCCCGGCGAAGGCGGGACCGGCCGGCCGTTCCTGGAGGAGTGGGTCTTCGGCGTCGTCTACACCGGCTTCATCGTGCAGGGCCTGGCCCTGGGCACCCTGTTCGCGCTGTACGCCCGCGACCGCTGGGGCCACCTGTGGCGGGGCACCCTGCGCGAACTGCCCGACAGCCCCACCGCCCCCGCGCTGCGGGCCGGGGCCGTCGCGGCCTCGCTGCTCGCCCTGGTGCCCGGCGTCCTGCACCTGCTGTGGGCCTGCGGGGCGACGGTGGGGCTGAACGAGGCCCGGATCGCGGAGCGCACCGCCGGCGACTCCGCCCTCGAAGCGGTCTACGCCGTCTGCGTGGCGGCCGGCGTGGCCGGGGTGCTGCTCCTCGCCTTCCGCCGGTCCGCGCTACCGCTGCGGGTGCCGCTCGCCCTGGGCTGGTGCGGCTCCGCGGCGACGGCCTGCTGGGGCGGCTGGATGAGCGTCGGCGCGCTGTCGGGCGCCGACGAAGCCGCCCGACAGCCCACGGCCGCCATGGTGTTGACCTACGCTGTCCAGATGCTCGTCGGGACGCTCATGGTGACGGTGGGCGCGTACTTCCTGGCGGAGCGCGCGGCCGGGACGCGGGACGCCCCGGCATGACCCCGCTCATCGGCCGGCGCGCCCGCCTGCGCTGGCTGCATCTGATCATCGGCGGCGCGCTCCTGATGCCGTACTTCCTGGTCGGCACGGTCGTCGTGAGCCTGTACGCCCCCGGCACCGACGTCTTCGGCCCGCTCCCGGCGACCTTCTCCGCCTTCGGCTACGCCCTGCCGATGGCCGCGCTCACCGCGCTGCTGCCCACCGCCCGGCCGCTGTCGGTGGCCGCCGCCCGCGCCCTGTGCGACCCGGCCCCGGCCCGGCCGCTGGCGGACGGGCCCG
>NZ_JAKRGC010000368.1 GCF_022347745.1 Streptomyces sp. OfavH-34-F | reverse complement strand
CCCAGCAGGGCCGTACGGTGCAGCTCGCCGCCGACCGGTCCTGCGACCGCCACCTCGCGGGGGCCGTCGAGCAGCGCCTCCGCCACCGCGAGCCCCCAGCCGATGAAGCGCGGCGCGCGCGGGCCCAGCGCCTTGACGACGCCCAGGGCCTCCTCGGCGGCGGTGCGGTGGGGCTCGGAGCCGGTGTGCGCGGCGTACGAGAGGAGCGCTCCGGCGGCGGCCGTCCAGCCGGCCGGGGTGGCGCTGTCGGTGGGGTCCTGGGGGCGCCGGATCAGGCGCTCGGCGTCGTCGGCCGTGTCGTACAACTGGCCGCCCTCGCCCCGGAAGTGCTGGAGCACGATGTCCAGCAGGAACCCGGCGAACTCCAGCCAGGCCCCCTCGCCGGTGACGGCGGCCAGGGCGAGGAAGCCCTCCGCGACGTCCCCGTAGTCCTCCAGCACCCCGGCGTGCTCACCGGCGCGCCCGTCCTTGGACGTGCGGACGAGGCGGGCGACGGGGCCCATGTGCACCCGGACCAGCAGGTCGGCGGCCTCGGTGGCGCGCTCGACGAGGTCGGGCCGGTCGAAGTAGGCGCCGGTCTCGGCGAGGGCGGCGATGGCCAGCCCGTTCCAGGCGGCGACCACCTTGTCGTCCCGGCCGGGGCGCGGGCGGGCCTCACGGGCGGCGAGGAGCCGTTCGCGCACCCGGGCGGCGCGGGGGTCGCCGGGATCTCCTGCGTCGCCGGGCAGTTGGAGGACCGAGGCGCCCTCCTCGAAGGTCCCCTCGTCGGTCACCCCGTAGTACGCGGCGGCGAAGGCGGCGTCCTCCTCGCCCAGGACCTCGCGCAGCTGGTCCGGCGTCCACACGTAGTAGGCACCCTCGACGTGCCTGCCGTGGGCGTCCTCGCTGTCGGCGTCGAGCGCGGAGGCGAACCCGCCCTCGGGGGTCCGCAGCTCGCGCACCATGAAGTCGGCGGTCTCCAGGGCGACCCGGCGGGCGAGATCAGACCCGGTGGCGCGCCAGAGGTGGGCGTACACGCGGCACAGGAGCGCGTTGTCGTAGAGCATCTTCTCGAAGTGGGGCACGACCCAGTCGCGGTCGACGGCGTACCGGGCGAAGCCGCCGCCCAACTGGTCGTAGATCCCGCCGCGTGCCATCGCCTCGCACGTGCCGGCGGCCATCTGGAGGGCGCCGTCCGCCCCGGTGCGGGCGTGGTGGCGCAGCAGGAACTCCAGCGCCATGGACGGCGGGAACTTGGGCGCCCCGCCGAACCCGCCGCGCTGCTCGTCGTACTCCCGGGTCAGCCCGAGCAGCGCCTGCGCCATCTCCGCCTCGCCGGGCGGCCCGTCGCCGCCGTGGGCCAGACTCCGCTCGGACAGGTCCCGCACGATCCGCCCGGCGACCTCCCCGACCTCGTCCCGCCGCCCGGTCCAGGCGGCGGTGACCCCTTCCAGCACCTGCCGGAACGAGGGCACGCCGTGCCGCGACTCGGGCGGGAAGTAGGTCCCGAAGTAGAACGGCTCGGCGTCCGCCGTCAGGAACACGGTCATCGGCCACCCCCCGTGCCCGGTGGCCGCCTGCACCGCCTCCATGTACACGGCGTCCACATCGGGCCGCTCCTCGCGGTCCACCTTCACGGACACGAAGTGCTCGTTCATGTACGCCGCCGTCGCCTCGTCCTCGAACGACTCGTGCGCCATGACGTGGCACCAGTGGCACGACGAGTACCCGACGCTGAGCAGCACGGGCACGTCCCGCCGCCGCGCCTCCTCGAACGCCTCGGGCGACCAGGGCCACCAGTCGACCGGGTTGTCAGCATGCTGCAGCAGATACGGCGAGGTCACACCAGCCAACCGGTTCATGCGGGCCACCCTCTCACAGCACCGCCCCCGCCCAGGGGTACCCGCGCGGGACCGCACCACCGCTCCCGGCCGCCCAGTACTCTGAGGCTCAGCGGCACCCGGTTCGCCGAGGCCTCTCGAAGGAGGTACACCATGACCGCCGAGATGGTGGCGCCCGCGTGGATGCATACGCAGATCAGCGCGGAGCAGTACGACTCCTGGTCCGAGGAGCAATGCGCCGGCATCGAGATCGTGGACGGGATGGTCGTCGTGAGCCCGAGCGCCTCCAAGCGCCACAACCGGCTGGCCCGCGTCCTGGCCAACGCCCTGGACGCCGCCGCGGGCCCCGACTGGAACGCCGATACGGACTTCGACGTCCGCCTGCAGGACGTCCCCCTCACCAACCGCCGCCCTGACGTCACCGTCTACCGGGCGGAGACCATCGACGTCACGCCCACCCGCCCCGAGCACGTACTCCTGGTCGTCGAGGTGGTCTCACCCGGCTCGGAGACCACGGACCGGATCGTGAAGGTGGACCAGTACGCCAAGGCCGGCATCCCCTTCTACTGGCGCGTCGAACAGGCCGCCACCGGCGTCCCCCTCGTCTACACGTACATCCTCGACCCCGCCACCAAGGCGTACCGGGACGGTGACATGTTCACCGGCGCGATCAAGACTGCCGCGCCGTTCCCCGTCACTGTTGACTTGGGCGTCGTCTGACCACACGCGTGCACGTGGTAGGCGACGGGCGTGGGCACGAGGAGCACCCGACGCTGAGCAGCACCGGTACGTCCCGTCGCCGCGCCTCCTCGAACGCCTTGGGCGACCGGGGCCGCCCGTCGGCCGGGATGGACGCACCCGGCTACGCCGTTGCCAGGGTGATGCCCAGGGCCATCAGGGCGGCCACCTTCGCGATCTCGAAGGCCACGTAGTACACGTGGCCCCGGGAGCGCGGGAGGTCCTCGCCGGCCAGGACGCGGTCCGACCTGCGGTTCAGGGGGCGGCGGACGGCCACCAGTTGGACGGTGAGCAGAAGTGCCACGGCGGCCAGGAGGGCGATGACCGCGGGGGGCGGGTCGCCGAGGGCGATCGTGAGGATCAGGGCGGCGGTCAGGGCGATCTCCACGCGGTTCAGGGCGCGGAAGACCATGCGGCCGATGCCCAGTCCGATGGGGATGGTCACCCCGGGGGCGCGGAACTTCAGGGGCGCCTCCAGGAAGGAGATCGCCAGCACCATCCCGAGCCACAGGAAGGTCAGGGCACCCGCGACCGCGGCCGATGTGGCGTTCATGGGAACGAGCCTCTCCTCTGCGTCCGGACGACGTCTTGTTTCTACGAACGGTACAGGTAATAAATAGCCGGTCCGGGTCGAGAGTGGCTCGCGGGGTCATGGTCCGGCCGTTTTTACAACATCGCATGTAATAATTCCGAGCGGCACCGACCGTGCCCGGTCCGACGACGAAGGAGAGCCACCCATGCCACCTGCCGCAGAGGTCTTCATCCAGGCGACCGGCACCGACCCGGCCGTGCGGGCGCAAGGGGTCGTCGAGCACGCCCAGGGGCAGTTGCTGGAGCGCCTCGAAGCGGTGGACGCGGCGCACGGGGAGTCCGCCGCCCCCTTCGCCGAGCGGTTGCGCCGCTACCTGGCGGCGGCCGACCTGTCGCTGTACGCGGCGGCGTCCGGCGCGGCCGGGACGCGGCTGACGGTCCGCGCGCTGCGCACCCAGGCCGCGGTGATCGGGCGGCAGCTCGACGCGGTGCTCTCCGCGGCGGACGGGGCCGAGCGCGAGGGTGCCGTCCGCGCGCTCGGCGGCGGGCTCGCGGTCCTCCTGGGCGCCGAACGGGACGTACTGCTGCCCGCGCTCCGGGAGCTGCCGGGCGTCGACCTGCCCTCGCTCGCCGAGGACTTCAGCACCGTCCTGGAAGGCGGCCGGCTGGAGGACTCGGCGGTCATCGACGTCCGCGAGATCCCGCACGGCCGCCGCCACCCCCGCATCTTCACCCGCTTCGCCCGACTCGCGGACGGGGAGTCCTTCGTCCTGGTCAACAACCACGACCCCAAGCCGCTGCGCCGGGAGTTCGAGGCGGCCCACCCCGAGGCGTTCACCTGGGAGTACGTCGAGTCCGGGGCCGAGCAGTGGCAGGTCCGCATCACGCGGGTGGCCGCGCATGCCTGAGACCCGGCCGCCCGAACCGGCGCCGGGACCGACCCCCGAGCCGGCCCATGACCCCGCCGCCCGCCTCCTGTGTGACGTACGCGCTCCCGCCCGCACCCCCGACGCCTCCGGTGTCCTGTGGAAGCTGGCCGAGTCCGGCCGGCAGCTCGACGCCAATCTGGTCCGGCTGCCCGCGGGCGAGCACATCGGCAGCCACGCCGAACCCGACCTGGACGTGCTGGTCCTCGTCGTAGACGGCGAGGGCGCCCTGCACACGCCGCAGGGGGAGCTGCCCCTCGCCGAGGGGGCGCTCGTGTGGCTGCCGCACGGCTCGACTCGGAGCATCACGGCGGGGCCGGAGGGCCTCGGCTACGTCACCGTGCACCGCCGCCGGCCGGGCATGCGGATTCGTCCCCATCCCGATTCCGCCCTGGCGTCCGCGCGCCCCGCGCCGGGGCGGCAGCCGTGATCGACCAGGCGCTGGAGACGCTCCGGGCCAACCGGGGCACGGAGTCCGTGCGGCTGGCCTGGCTCGCCGGGGAGCTGCGGTACTTCGTCGACCTGAACCCCGACTTCGAGATCCCGGTGGACCGGCTCACGACCTGGCTGGCCCGGCTCGACGACCTCGACGAGGACGAGTGACGGCCGCGTTCCTCCGACCCCCGCTGGGTAAAATTGGCCGAATGAGCGAGTCGACGTTCCGCGATCCGGCCGGGGGCGGCAGCCTCGGCGCCGTGGGCGAGAGCCGGGGTCACGTCCTGGACGTCCTGCGCTCCGCCGCCGGCCCGGTGGGCGTGCGGGAGATCGCCGAGCGGACCGGGCTGCACGCCAACACCGTCCGCTTCCACCTGGACACGCTCGTCGGCGACGGGCTCGCCGAGCGCGAGAGCGAGGCGCTCGGCCGGCCCGGCCGTCCCCGTGCCGTGTACCGCGCCACCGCGACCCGGACCGGCGCGGACCGCCGCAGCTACCAGTTGCTCGCCCACATGCTGACGGGCCTGGCGGCGGAGAGCCTGGAGCAGCCCGCGCGGGCCGCCGCCACCACGGGCGAGGCATGGGGCCGCTATCTCGCCGACACGCCCTCCCCCGCGCGGCGCCTCACCGCCGAGGAGGCGATCGGCCGGCTCACGCGGGTGCTCGACGAGGCCGGGTTCGCGCCCGGTCCTGTCGAGGAGGGCGAGCCGGACGCCGCCGTCGTCCCGCTGCGCCACTGCCCGTTCCTGGAGATCGCGCGGGAGCACCGCGACATCGTGTGCTCCCTGCACCTCGGCCTCATGCGGGGCGCCCTCAAGGAGGTCCGCGCGCCCCTCCGGGTCGACCGCCTGGAACCGTTCGTCGGCCCCTCCCTGTGCCTCGCGCATCTGACGCCCTCGGACGACCTGCCGCTGGACGGCGCCGCCTGACCGTGCGTCACGCGGGCCCGCGCCGCGCGGTGTTCACCGCCGGCGGGCCGCGCACGTTCCCTCGCGCCGGGGCGCGGTACGCAGGACACTGGTCGTCGCGGCGGCCCCCGTGACGGGGAGGGGCCGGCGCCGTGACACCGGAGCCGGAGGGGGACACAGATGCGGATACGGGACAGTCACCGGGCGGATGCCGAGCGGCTGCTGGCGCGGGCCGTGGAGGAGGAGGCGCGGCGCGCCGGCGGTGGTGCGGACGCGGCGCTGCTGCTGAGCCGTGCGCGCGCCGCCCTCGACTCCATCGCGGCCGGGGCGGAGGAGGAGTACGCCGCGTACGTGCGGGCGCTCGACGCCTCGGCGGAGGGGCGGCGGCTGCGCCGGGAGAGTCTGGCGACGCCGTTACTGGTGACCGGGGTCGCCGCCGTCGCGGCCTTCGGCGCCGACGTGGCGCTCGGC
>NZ_JAKRGC010000367.1 GCF_022347745.1 Streptomyces sp. OfavH-34-F | reverse complement strand
CCACGGCGGCGTCCCGCTGCCGCGGCCGCGTGCGTTCCTGCGGCCGGGCGGCGAGAGGCTGCCGGCCTTCGTGGGAGGTGGGGTGCTCCGTCACGCGTGGGATTCCGTCCGTCCGGGCCGGTTGTATGAGGCAATCACCTTGTGGGGCGCTACTGTGCCCCGGCAGGAGCGGCGATAACAACGGCTGCCATCGCCTTCCCCGGCTGACGGGGCCGAAACCGAATGCCTGCGCCGGGTGTCGTTGACAACGTTTGCGCAGGGGCGGCAGCGGTCGGCCGACACGTCTCCACCCCCTCGTAGTGGCTCATGCGATGTGGGCAACTCGTGCGACCCATGACGCCGATGCGGACCATGAGGTGGCGGTTTGTGCGACGAGCCGATGACTTGCGATCAGGTTCTGCGCCCCGCCTGCCGGTTGGGGCCCAGCCGCTCTCCTCGGGACGATCCTACGTTTGCACCCCTGGGGTGCATCAAGGGTCTCACGACGGCATGGCGGAAGCCGTGCGGTCGAGACCGTCCGGACGGCGGTCCCAGTCGTCCGGCAGTTCGGGCACCGGCCACGCCGGATCGGGCCGCCACTTCTCCCAGCCGTCCCGGAACGGCGATCCCCAGTCGCGGATCAGCCCGACCGCCGCGTCTCCCGCCGCCCGCACCCGGCGGGCCGTCTCCGGTGTCATCAGGCCCACCCGCTGGGCCTGCTCGAACTCGTCCTCGTCCCGCCACAGCCAGCTGTGGTCCGGGTAGACGGAGATATCGAGGAAGTGGTCCTCGGAATCGACCCCTCCGGCCCACCTGGTACGCGGTTCCTCCAGGTTCACGTACCAGCTGCGGAACTGCCAGCCGCGCTCCCAGAACAGCCACACGGACCACGGCTCGCCGGGCCGGGCGAGCTTCAGCACCCCGTTCCCCAGCCAGAGCGAACGGGCCGTCGTGCGCGGTGCGGTGTAGCGGGTGGCGAGCGGTTCGACGTGGACGTCGGTGCCGTCGGCGAGGACCGGTTTGACGCACGGGGTGCCGGGCGCCACCCACACCGCGAGCAGCTCGTCGGTGTCCTGTACGACGGTCACCGGGCGGCAGATGTGGAACGCGTGAGCGGCGGAATCCGGCCGCCGGGGGCCGTGTCCCCGGTAACGCCACAGGATCTGGTCGCCCGGCGCCCAGCGCGGGGTCTCTCCGGTACCTGTCATGGAGAGATCTTAGGACTGCTGCTCAGGGGCGGGTCATGCGCAGCACGTCCAGGGCCTCGTCGAGCTGGGCCTCGGTCAGGTCTCCACGTTCCACATAGCCGGATTCGAGGACGACTTCACGGATCGTCCGGCGTTCCGCGAGCGACTTCTTGGCGACCTTGGCGGCCTCCTCGTAGCCGATGTACTTGTTCAGCGGTGTGACGACGGACGGGGAGGACTCGGCGTACTCCCTGGCCCGCTCGGCGTGCGCGGTGATGCCGTCCACCGTGCGGTCGGCGAGCAGCCGGGAGGCGTTGGCGAGGAGCCGGACGGACTCCAGCAGGTTCTTCGCCATGACCGGGAGCATCACGTTCAGCTCGAAGTTCCCCGCGGCGCCCGCGGCGGCGACCGTGGCGTCGTTCCCCGTCACCTGCGCGGCGACCATCAGCACCGCCTCGGGGATGACCGGGTTGACCTTGCCCGGCATGATCGAGGAGCCGGGCTGGAGGTCGGGTAGTGAGATCTCGGCGAGCCCGGTGCGCGGGCCGGACGCCATCCAGCGCAGGTCGTTGCAGATCTTGGTGAGCGAGACGGCGACGGTGCGCAGCTGGCCCGAGGTCTCGACCAGGCCGTCCCGGGCGCCCTGCGCCTCGAAGTGGTCGCGGGCCTCGGTGAGCGGCAGCCCGGTGACGCGGGCGACCTCGGCGATGACGGCGGCGGAGAAGCCGGGCGGGGTGTTGATGCCGGTGCCCACGGCGGTGCCGCCGAGGGGGAGTTCGGCGAGCCGGGGGAGCGAGGCGCGCAGCCGTTCGACGCCGTGGCGGATCTGGGCGGCGTAGCCCCCGAACTCCTGGCCGAGGGTGACGGGCGTGGCGTCCATCAGGTGGGTGCGCCCGGACTTCACCACCGTCGCGAACTCCTCCGCCTTGCGCTCCAGGGCGGCGGCGAGGTGTTCCAGGGCGGGGATCAGGTCGGCGGTGACCGCGGCGGTGGCGGCGATGTGGATGGAGGAGGGGAAGACGTCGTTGGAGGACTGCGAGGCGTTCACGTGGTCGTTCGGGTGGACCGCGCGGCCCAGGCGCTCGGTGGCGAGCGTCGCCAGGACCTCATTGGTATTCATGTTCGAAGAGGTACCCGAGCCGGTCTGGAAGACGTCGACCGGGAAGTGCGCGTCCCAGCGTCCCTCGGCGACCTCCTCCGCCGCCTCCCGGATCGCCCCCGCGATGTCCGCGTCGAGCACGCCGAGTTCGGCGTTGACCTTGGCCGCCGCCCCCTTGATCCGGGCCAGGGCCTCGATGTGGGCCCGCTCCAGGCGCTGCCCGGAGATCGGGAAGTTCTCCACGGCCCGCTGCGTCTGGGCGCGCCACTTCGCGTCCGCCGGCACCCTGACCTCGCCCATCGAGTCGTGCTCGACGCGGAAGTCCCCGTCCTCGGCGCGGAAGTCCTCGCCCGAGCCCGCGTCCGTTCCCCGATCCGTCATCGTCCAACCTCCTTGAAGCCGCTCAAAAAGATGAGCACTTGTCTTGTTCCATGTATTCCCAAGTCGCCTACCGACCAGTAAATACCGGGGGTAACCACAACCAGGGGAGGCGCAATGAGGCGCACCAGGCACAGAATCCGCAGCACCGTCGCGGCCGCGGCCGCCGTCGCGGCGGCGCTCGGCGGGATGACCGCGGCCGCCGGACCGGCCACCGCCCAGCCCGGTACCACCAGTACCGCATCGACGCCCCTGCCGCCCGAACTGGAGGCCATCCGCGCCGCGGAGGCCACCCGGCTGTACGGCGACCCGGCCGAGCGCCCGCTCGACCAGCGCAAGACCGGGCTCATCTCGCTCGGCGACAGCGAGATCTCCGGCGAGGGCGTCGGCACGTACGAACCCGGCACCAACGGCCCCGACAACTGGTGCCACCGCTCGCCCGAAGCCGCCATCCACCGGACCGGGATTCCCGCCGACGTCACGTACAACGTCTCCTGCTCCGGCGCGTACACCGGAAACATCGTCATCGGCGGCTCCAAGCAGTACGCCGACGAACTGGTGCAGAGCGACAACCTGGCCATCAAGGCGCGCAACACCCGCATCAAGATGATCGTCCTGGTGGCGGGTGCCAACGACGACCTCCAGTTCGGCCCGGTCATGACGGACTGCGTCACCCGCTGGGTCCTCTCGCAGGGCACCTGCGAGCCCAAGTACGCCCCCGGCTGGCAGGCCCGCGTCGACGGACTCGTCCCCAAGGTCGAGAAGACCGTGCGCGACCTGCGCACCGTGATGACCGGCGCCGGTTACGCGAACAGCGACTACAAGCTCGTCGTCATGGGCTACCCGAGCCCCATCGGCCCGGACTTCTACGACAACCCGAAGTTCCCCGGCAAGCTTCCCGGCGGCTGCGCCGGATACGACTCCGACGCCGCCTGGGGCCGCAACACCGCCGTACCCGCCTTCGAGCGGGGCATGCGCAAGGCCGCCGCCGACACCGGGGCCGTCTACCTGGACAACTCCCGGCTCTTCCACGGCCACGAGGTGTGCAGCGAGTCCACCTGGGCGCGCGGCCTCTACATCGACCTGTCGCACTTCCCGCCGGACTCCAACTCGGTACGCCAGTCCTTCCACCCCAACGCGGCCGGGCACGGCGCCTTCGCCTCCTGCCTGACCCAGGTCTACAACTCCGGCCTGCGCGAGGCGAGCTGCGCCGACCCGGCGAGCACCGGGCAGCCCGTCCTCCAGCCGGTCGCCTGGGACGACGTCTTCGCGCCGCTGCGCGGCGAGGCGACGGGGAACTGCCTGGACGCCCCCGCATCCGTCACCCGCAACAACACCGGGGTCACCGGCTGGGAGTGCCACGGCGGGCGCAACCAGGGCTGGTGGTACGACTCCGGTACGCAGACCCTGCGCACCGAACTGAGCCACGACCGCTGCCTGGACGTACCCGGCGCCGACTACAGGGCCGGCGCCTCGCTCATCCTCTACAACTGCTCCGGCGCCGCCAACCAGCGCTTCGTCCGCCAGGCGGGCACCCTGCGCCCGGCCGCCGCGACGGGCCTGTGCGCCACCCTCGCGGGCGCCCATGACCCGCTGAGGCTGCAGACCTGCGACGGCAGCGCGAAGCAGCGCTTCGCCTAACCCGCCGCACACACGGGTACGGGGAAGGACCGGCGCGGCTCTTCCCCGTACCCCGCGCGCACCCGTGGCAATCAGCCGGACGTCATGAACGCGCGCAGGATCGCCGCGAGATGGGCCGGGTCCTGCGCCCCGCACAGCTCACGCGCCGAGTGCATCGACAGCCCGGGAACCCCCACATCGACGGTCGGCACACCCAGCCGGGCCGCCGTGAGCGGGCCGATCGACGTCCCGCAGGGCATCGCGTTGTTCGAGACGAACGGCTGCCACGGCGCTCCCGCCCGCTCGCAGGCGGACGCGAACACCGCGATCCCCGTGGAGTCGGTGGCGTACCGCTGATTGACGTTCACCTTGACCGTCGGCCCGCCGTTGGGCAGCGGCCGGTGGCCCGGGTCGTGGCGCTCCGCGTAGTTCGGGTGCACCGCGTGCGCCATGTCCGCCGAGACGCAGTACGCCCCCGCCAGCGCCCGCGACCAGTCCTCCGAACTGCCGCCCCGCGCCGCCACCGAACGGCTCAGCACCCGCTCCAGCAACGGGCTCTGCGCCCCCGTGTCCGAACCGCTGCCGACCTCCTCGTGGTCGAAGGCCGCGAGCACCGGCACGTACGCAGGCGGCTCGGCGGCCGTCGCCGCCGCCGTCAGCGCGGTCACCCCGGCGTGCACCGACACCAGGTTGTCCAGCCGCGGGGCCACCACGAACTCCCGCTCCGCGCCCAGATAGCCGGGTGGCTGCACGTCGTGCAGCATCAGGTCCCAGCCCAGCACGTCGGCCGGCTCCGCCTCGGCCGCCGCCGCCACCCGGCGCAGCAGCGCGCCCTCCTCGACCGCGCCGAGCGACCAGACGGGGGCGAGGTGGCGCTGCCGGTCCAGGGCCAGGCCGTCGTTGACGGTGCGGTCCAGATGGATCGCCAGCTGCGGCACCCTCAGCAGCGGCTCGTCGATCTGCACCAGCCGGGACTCGGTGCCGCCGGGCGCGCGCAGCGCGAGCCGGCCGGAGACGCCCAGATCGCGGTCGAGCCACGTGTTGAGCGGCACCCCGCCGTAGATCTCCACCGCCACCTGCCGCCAGCCCGCCGAGCCGGTGTCCGGGGTGGGCTTGACCCGCAGGTTCGGCGAGTCGGTGTGCGTGCCGACGATCCGGAACGGGGTGTGGGCGGGCAGCGGGTCGGGAACGTACCAGGCGATCAGCGCGCCCCCTCGGGCGACGAACGAGCCACCCGTCGCGCCGGTCCAGTCGTCGGTGCCGCGCAGTTCGCGGAAACCCGCCTTCTCCAGCCGCTGCACCGCGCTCGCCACGGCGTGGTACGGGGAAGGGCTGGCGGCGATGAAGGTGAGCAGGTCGTCGGCGTGGCTGCGGTGGGGGACCGGCGTCATGCGGTGTCCGCCTTTCCGGAGTGGGACGGTGAAAGTGGCACGGCCGCGCGGGCGCGGACGGCCGGACAGGGGGAGGAGGGGGTCGGCAGGGGTGTCGGCGGCCCCTCCGTCGGCGGCGGCCTTCGCCGCTGCCTCCCGTGCTTCCGCGGCGGCGCTGATCTCGCGCCAGGCGGACTCGGCCGCCTGCTG
>NZ_JAKRGC010000366.1 GCF_022347745.1 Streptomyces sp. OfavH-34-F | reverse complement strand
GGCCGACGGGGTCCGGGAGGGGCGCGGGGGCGGCGGCGGGTTCCGTGCGCTCCCCCGCCGCGGCCTCCTCGCAGGCGGCCACCAGGTCGCCGCCGGCGCCGAGGAGGTGGTCGAGACGGCGGGCCAGCGGCAGCGGGGTGCGGCGGCTGCCGTGCTCCAGTTTGCTGATGGCGGTGTGGTCGTAGCCCACGCGGGCGCCCACCTGGGCCTGGGTGAGCCCGGCCCGTCTGCGCCAGTGGCGCAGACGGACGCCGAACGACCGCCAGGCCTGGACGCCCCGCGCGTCCGCCGGCGCGGTATCCGTCAGTTCGGTCATCCGGGGCCTCGTCGCGCCTGGTCAGCGGCGCTTCTCGCGCCACGGTCACGGCTCATGCCCAGGGAGGATAGCGAGCGCCGCCGCCCGCTGTCGCCGGACCGGGGAGAACATGTCCGGTATCAGGCGCGGCGCGGGGCCCGGCGGTCGCCGCGCACGGACCCGGTGGTTGCGGTGCCAACGGCCCGGACGGCCCGGTCGGCGCCCATCCGCACCCCGTCATGATCTGAACCGACGCCCCGTCGGCTCCCCGGTCCCGAGACCGGCAAGACGGCCGCAACACGGACATATGCGCCCCTTCCGTCGTCAACTGTTGTTCTCAGTGACACCTGAACAAGCCATCGGTGCACACCTATTGACGCATCGACAGCGGGAGAGAAGTATCCCCATCGGCCGGAGAGAGCGCTCTCAGGCCTCCTGTCGTGCCCCCTTACCGCGACTCAGGAGAGAGCCCCCATGTTTGGACCCCCCTCGCTCCGCAGACCCGCACCTTCGTCCGGAAGGAGACGGACCGGCGTGCTGGCCGCGGTCGCCGGACTCCTCGTCTCGCTGCTCGCCGTCGTGCCCTCCTCCCCCGCCGCCGCAGCGCCCTCGCTGCTCTCGCAGGGCAGGCCGGTGACCGTGTCCAGCCAGGAGGGCGCCGGCACCCCGGCCGCCGCCGCGGTGGACGGCGACAACGGCACCCGCTGGTCGAGCGCGTTCTCCGACCCGCAGTGGATCAAGGTGGACCTGGGCACCACGGCCTCGGTCAGCCAGATCGCGCTGCGGTGGGAGGCCGCCTACGCCAGGAGCTACCGGATCGAGTTCTCCACGGACGACACCACCTGGAGCACCGCGTACTCGACCACCACGGGCCCCGGCGGCAACGAGACGCTGAACGTGTCGGGCGACGCCCGCTACGTCCGGCTGACCGGCACCGCCCGCGCCACCCCGTACGGCTACTCGCTCTGGGAGTTCCAGGTCTTCGGCACCACCGGCGGCGACGGCGGTCCGCAGCTGCCCGGCGGCGGTGACCTCGGTCCGAACGTCCTGGTCTTCGACCCGTCCACGCCCGGCATCCAGGCCAAGGTGGACGAGATCTTCAAGAAGCAGGAGTCGGCGCAGTTCGGCACCGGCCGCTACGCGCTGCTGTTCAAGCCGGGCACCTACAACGACATCAACGCGCAGATCGGCTTCTACACCTCGATCGCGGGTCTCGGCCTCAAGCCCGACGACACCACGTTCAACGGCGACGTCACCGTGGACGCGGGCTGGTTCAACGGCAACGCCACGCAGAACTTCTGGCGTTCGGCGGAGAACCTGGCGCTCAACCCGGTCAGCGGCACCGACCGGTGGGCGGTCTCGCAGGCGGCGCCGTTCCGCCGGATGCATGTCCGGGGCGGCCTCAACCTCGCCCCGAACGGCTACGGCTGGGCCAGCGGCGGATACATCGCGGACAGCAGGATCGACGGCCAGGTCGGCCCGTACTCGCAGCAGCAGTGGTACACCCGTGACAGCTCCATCGGCGGCTGGGGCAACGGGGTCTGGAACATGACGTTCTCCGGTGTCCAGGGCGCCCCGGCGCAGAGCTTCCCCAACCCGCCGTACACCACGCTCGACACCACCCCGGTCTCCCGCGAGAAGCCGTTCCTCTACCTGGACGGCGACGCGTACAAGGTGTTCGTCCCCGCCAAGCGCACCAACGCGCGCGGCGTCTCCTGGGACGGCACCCCGCAGGGCGAGTCCATTCCGCTGAGCCGGTTCTACGTGGTCAAGCCGGGAGCCACGGCCGCCACCATCAACGCCGCCGTCCGGCAGGGCCTGCACCTGCTGTTCACGCCCGGCATCTACCACGTGGACCGGCCGATCGACATCGACCGCGCGGACACCGTCGTGCTGGGCCTCGGCCTGGCCACGATCATCCCCGACAACGGGGTCACCGCGATCCGGGTCGGTGACGTGGACGGGGTGAAGCTCGCCGGACTCCTCGTCGACGCCGGGCCGCAGAACTCCGAGGTGCTCGTCCAGGTCGGCCCGCCCGGCGAGTCCGCGAGCCACGCGGCCAACCCCACGAGCGTCCAGGACGTGTTCGTCCGGGTCGGCGGCGCGGGCGCCGGCAAGGCGACCACGGGCATGGTGATCAACAGCGACGACACCATCGTCGACCACACCTGGCTGTGGCGCGCCGACCACGGCGAGGGCGTCGGCTGGGAGACCAACCGGGCCGACTACGGTCTCCAGGTCAACGGTGACAACGTCCTGGCCACCGGGCTGTTCGTGGAGCACTTCAACAAGTACGACGTCCGCTGGTCCGGCGAGAACGGCCGGACGATCTTCTTCCAGAACGAGAAGGCGTACGACGCCCCGAACCAGGCGGCCGTCCAGAACGGTGCGGTCAAGGGCTACGCGGCCTACAAGGTGGACGACTCGGTCGACCGCCACGAGGGCTGGGGGCTCGGCAGCTACTGCTACTTCAACGTCGATCCCACCATCCGCCAGGACCACGGCTTCGAGGTACCGGTCAAGGCCGGGGTGAGATTCCACGACCTGCTCGTCGTCTCGCTCGGCGGCCAGGGCCAGTACAACCACGTCGTCAACGACACCGGAGCACCCACGTCCGGAACGTCCACCGTTCCGTCCAACGTGGTCGCCTACCCGTGACGGAAGGCGTCCGACCACCCGCGGGGCCGTCACAGCGGCCACTCCGCCGGCGGCGGGCCGCCGAGCGTCTGCTCGGCCCAGATGACCTTGCCCCGGTCGGTGTAGCGCACGCCCCAGCGCTGGGCGAACTGGGCGACCAGGAACAGGCCGCGGCCGCCCTCGTCGGTGGTGGCGGCGTAGCGCAGATGCGGGGAGGTGCTGCTGCAGTCCGACACCTCGCAGATCAGCGAGCGGTCGTGCAGCAGCCGCACCGTGATGGGCTCGGTGCCGTAGCGGATGGCGTTGGTGACGAGTTCGCTGAGAATGAGTTCGGTGACGAACCCCTCCTCGTCCAGGCCCTGCTCGGACAGCCAGCGCAGCGCCTGGCCGCGGACCCCGGCGACGGCCGCCGGGTCCGGGGGGACCTCCCACTGCACGCGGCGGGACGGGTCCAGGATGCGGGTCCGGGCGACCAGCAGCGCCACGTCGTCGCCGGGGCGGCTGGGCAGCAGGGCCTCCAGCACGTCGTCGCAGGTCTCCTCCGGGGTGCGGTCGCGGTCGGCGAGGGAACCGCGCAGCAGCCGCAGGCCGTCGTCGATGTCCCGGTCCCGGCGCTCCACCAGGCCGTCCGTGTAGAGGACGAGGCGGCTGCCCTCGGGCACCTCGATCTCCGTCATCTCGAAGGGCATGCCGCCGATCCCCAGGGGCAGCCCGGCCGGGATGTCGGGGAAGCCGACCGTGCCGTCGGGCCGTACGAGCGCGGGCCCGGGGTGGCCTGCGCGGGCGATCGCGCACCGCCCGGACACGGCGTCGTAGACGGCGTACAGGCAGGTCGCCCCGGTGATCGCGGCGCCGCCCGACTCCTCGTCCTGGTCCATCCTGACCACCAGTTCGTCGAGGTGGCCGAGGAGTTCGTCGGGCGCGAGGTCGAGCGTGGAGAAGTTGAGGACCGTGGTGCGCAGCCGGCCCATGGTGGCGGCCGCGTGCAGCCCGTGCCCGACGACATCGCCCACCACGAGGGCGACCCGGGCGCCGGACAGCGGGATGACGTCGAACCAGTCGCCGCCGACGCCCGCCTGGGCCGGGAGGTAGCGGTAGGCGACGTCGAGGGCGTTCTGCTCGGGCAGGCCGCGCGGGAGCAGGCTGCGCTGGAGGGTGACGGCCATCTCGTGCTCGCGGGTGTAGCGGCGGGCGTTGTCCACGCTCACCGCGGCGCGGGCCACCAGTTCCTCGGCGAAGGAGAGGTCGTCGAGGTCGAAGGCCTCCTCGTTGCGCCCGCGCCAGAAGTTGGCGATGCCGAGGATGACGCCCCGGGCCCGCAGCGGGACGGACAGCAGCGAGTGGTAGCCGTGCGCCAGCAGACGGGCGGCCTGTTCGGGGTCGGGTTCGCGCCACTGCCGGGAGGTGTTCAGGTCGGAGACGATCCAGGTGTGCCCGACGCCGGTGCCGAGCCCCGCGGACGTGGTCGGGACGTAGTCGATGGCGCTCCCGGCCGGGTGGAGCGGATCGTCCTCGGCGGAGTTGCGGACGGCGGTGCGCCGGAGGGTCAGGACGTCGCCGGTGGGGGTTCTCGGTTCCTCGCCGCGCAGGACGGAGTCGGCCAGGTCGACGGTCACGGCGTCCGCGAAGCCGGGGGCGGAGACGTCCGCGAGTTCCTGGGCGGTGGTGGTGACGTCGAGGGTGGTGCCGATGAGCGCGCCCGCCCGGTAGAGCAGGGTGAGCCGTTCGCGGACGGTCTCGGCGCGGCCGGTGACGGCGCGCAGTTCGGTGGTGTCGCGCAGGGTGGCGACCATGCCGGGCTGGCCGCCGCGCTCCTCGGTGGGCCGGAGGTTGACGGCGAGCAGCCGGTCCCCGGCGGGCCGCAGTTCGTCGGTGGCGCCCCGGCCGGACGCCAGCAGTTCGGAGGTGCCCCGGGCGAGCCCGAGATCGGTCACCGCGCGGCCCTCGGCGTCCGGCGGGAGGTCGAGCAGCCGCCGGGCCTCGTCGTTGGCAAGCAGCAGGCGGTGGTCGGCGCCGATGATGAGGACGCCCTCGCGCACGGCGTGGAGCACGGCGTCGTGGTGCTCGTACATCCGGGTCATCTCGGCGGGGCCGAGGCCGCGGGTCTGGCGGCTGAGGCGGCGGCCGACCAGGGTGGCGCCGGCGATGGTGAGGGCGAGGGCGGCGAGGCCGGCGCCGATGGTGAGCGGAAGGCTCGGATACGCCAGCCGGTTGACGGCCTCGACCTTGATGCCGACGGCCACCAGCCCGGCCGCCGAGCCGTCCTTGCGGGGGACGGCCACCGCGGAGGTGACGGCGCGGCCGCGGTCGCCCTCGACGGTGCGGGTGACGGGTTCGCCGTCCAGGGCCTCCAGGTAGGGGGCCGGAACCCGCCGGCCGATGAGGGCGATGTCGCGGTGGGTGTAGCGGATGCCGTTGGTGCCGGCGACGACGACGTACTCCACGCCGGTGCTCTGCCGGATCTGCTCGGCGCGCGGCTGGAGGACCGCCGTGGGGTCCTCGCTGTCGAGGGCGGCCGCCACGCCCGGGGCGTGCGCGAAGGTCTGCGCGACGCTGAGCGACTGGGCACGGGCGGAGGCCATGCTGTCCCGCCGGCCCTGGACGACCAAAGCGGCGACGGCGGCGGCGTCGAGCAGGACGACGATGCCGATCATGAGGATGAAGAACTGGCCCGCGACGGTGCGGACACTGAACAGGGCGCGCAGCCGGCGCCCCGGTGAGGTCCGCCCGCCCGGCGGCCCGAGGGACGCGGGGGTGCCCCCGCCCGGACGGCCGCCACCGTCTCGGTGCGGACGCCGGGCGGAGCGGTGAAAGCTCGCCCGGAATCGACCTGTACCACCCACGTATCCAGGTTTAACACGGATTGCCGCAGGGCGATCGGCGGGTGGCAGCGGCCCCGGGCGGGCGATCGTCCGCAAGCTCGTGGAGGCGCACGG
>NZ_JAKRGC010000365.1 GCF_022347745.1 Streptomyces sp. OfavH-34-F | reverse complement strand
GCTGGCCGTCCTCCAGCCCTTCGGCCACGACGACGGGGCGCACGCGGCCCCGCCGGCCTTCTCGGCGCCGGCCTCCACCCCGGCGTCCGGGCCGTCGGCGGCCGGCAGCGCCTCGCCCACCGGCTCCCCGAGCCCCTCGGCGTCCCCGAGCGGGAAGAAGAAGGACGGGGCGGGCAAGGACGGGAGGGACGGCAAGGACGGGGAACCGGGCAAGGACGGCCGGGACACCGACGGCTCGTCCACCACGAGTGGCGGCGGCTCGGGCGGCTCCTCCGGCGGCTCCTCGTCCTCATCGGGCGGCTCCACGAGCACGTCCGGCGGCGGTTCGGGCGGCGGCTCCTCCACCTCCGGCGGCTCCTCATCGGGCGGCTCCACCAGCACGTCCGGTGGCGGCGGATCGACCACCACCTCCGGCGGCTCCACCGGCGGTTCGGACAGCGGCAGCACGGTCCCGGCGGTGTTCGTCGGCACCTGGAAGTACGGCGAGCTCTACAACCCGGGCCGGCCCGGCACCATCACCATCTCCAAGACCGGCGTGGTCCGCCTGGGGGACTACCCGTACAACAACTGCCCCTACGAGGGAAAGGTGACCTCCGGCACCAGCACCCGCCTCAACGTGGGGGCCCTCAAGCTGATCGGCCCCAACCCCGGCTACTGCTACAACCAGACCGACGCGTCCTTCTTCGTCGTCAACGGCAGCGGCATCCAGCACGACGTCAGCGGCTATAAGTACTACTACAAGCGGGCTTGAACCCCGCACGATTCACCCCGGTCCGCCCCGCCCCGCGAGCGTGACGGCGCGTGGGCGGGGCATGCATGGCGTGAGCACCTTTGAGACAGGGGGCGAATGACCGTGCAGGCGGGGGAAACGATGGAGCGTCCCGAAGTGGCCCGGATGCTCCGCAGAGTGGACCGGGCCGACCTGGCAGCCGTGGGGGAAGTGCGCGGAGCCGTACGGGAGTTACTGCGCCACCGGTGGCGGGAGGAACCGGCCCGGGTCGCCGAGCTGCTGCTCAGCGAGCTGGTGACCAACGCACTGGTGCACACCGACGACGGCGCCGTCGTCGCGGTGAGCGTCGCCCCCCGCAGACTGCGCGTGGAGGTGAGGGACTTCGTCCCCGGCATGCCGCCCGAGCCGCACGTACCGCCCGCCGACGACGGTACGCACGGCCGGGGGCTGGTCCTGGTGGAGAGCCTCGCCGACTCCTGGGGGATCAGCCCCCGTTCGCTGGGCAAGGTGGTGTGGTTCGAACTGGACGGCGAGCGGCCCTGACCGCCCTCGCGGGAGATCAGGGCCGCTCGTACGCGACACCCGGCAGGCCGGTTCAGCCGAACTGCTGCTCCAGGTCCTTCAGTTTCTTCTCCAGGGTGTCGAGGCGGGGGAGGGCCTGGGTGTCGTCCTCGGCCGTGAGGTCGATCGCGCCTGACCCGCTCGCGCCCGATTCCGGGGAACCCGCCGCGTTCGCGTGGCCCCCGGCCTGCAAGGACGGCCGGGGCCGCAGCGGCAGTTGACCCGGCTCGGACACGGCAGGCTCCGCGAGGGCCGGAGCCGGAGCCGCCCCTGGGGGCAGCGCCGTCACGTCCGCCACGGGGCCGCCCCGGCCGAGCCGCCCCCAGGCCCGGTTCTGCCGGTTGAGCGCCTTGATGTGCGCCCGGTCCAGCTTCTCCTGGTCCTTCCTGCGGAGACGGTTCTGCTCCTTCTCCCGCCGGTCCTCGCGCACCTCGTCGACTGCCTCGTCCAGGGTGCGCACGCCTTCGAGGAGCATCAGCGACCAGGCGCCGAAGGTCTCCCGGGGCGCGCGCAGCCAGCGCACGATCCGGATCTGCGGCAGCGGCCGGGGTACCAGGCCCTGTTCGCGCAGGGCGGCCCGGCGGGTCTGCTTGAGCGCCCGGTCGAACAGCACGGCGGCCGAGAGGGACATCCCCGCGAAGAAGTGCGGGGCGCCCGCGTGGTCGATGCCGCGCGGCGCGTGCACCCAGTTGAACCAGGCGGCGGCACCCGCGAACGTCCACACCAGCAGCCGCGAGCCCAGCGCCGCGTCCCCGTGGCTGGCCTCCCGCACGGCGAGGACCGAGCAGAACATCGCCGCCCCGTCCAGGCCGAAGGGCACCAGGTACTCCCAGCCGCCGGAGAGGCCGAGATTCTGCTCGCCGAAGCCGACGAGCCCGTGGAAGGAGAGCGCGGCGGCCACCGCGGCACAGCAGAACAGCAGCACGTACGAGGCGGTGGCGTACAGCGTTTCCTTGCGTCTGCGGCGCTCCTCGCTGCGCTCCCAGCTGTCGTCGGCCGTGGCCGTGTCAGAGGTGCGCTTGCCGCGCGCGACCACCGCCACCGCCGCCATGACCCCCACGAGCAGCACGGCGCCCGGAAGCAGCCAGTCAAGCGATATGTCGGTCAGTCTCATGCGCGGTCCCTTGCGTCACGTAGGGCGTTTCGGGCGCCATCGTGGCGGAGATTCCGGCACGGCCAGACCGTTTCGGGGCAAGAGAACGCCAATGGGGTGTCCGGGGCCGCCGATATCGGCGATCTGGTCGAACACACCTCAGTGGTGCGCGCGTGATGTTCGAATGCGTGTCGCCCGTTCGGGCGGTGTGGATCAGGGAGCGGGCGTCAACTTGCGTACACGGTCCGCGTCGCACGTCCGCGGACAGGTCACGCAGGTGTCCTCGGGGCGCAGCGTGTAGAAGAGGCAGCAGCTCGCCCGGTCGCGGGTGGGCAGCACCTCGCCGCCGGGGCCGGTCAGCTCGCGGAAGCCCGCCGTGCCGACGTACGGCTTCGTGGTGCCCGGCAGCAGCGCCTCCAGCTCCGCCATGGCGCGCCGCTCCTCGCCCAGCAGGTGCGCGATGTACCAGAGGCCCTCGACGATCTCGTCCGTCGCCATGCCCCACAGGGCCCGCTTCCCGCGCCGCATGCGCGGCCGGAAGCCCTCCAGCACCGGGCCCAGGTGGTCCGCCACCGCCTCCAGCACCTCGGCGCGCAGGGCCGCCTCGTCGGCCACCACCCGCGCCCCCGGCAGCGCGGCCGCCGGGTCGCCGGGCAAGCAGGCGAACTCCCGCACCCGCAGCGTCAGATGCCCGAGCGCCCGCTGGAACGAGACGTCCTCGACCGGAATCCGGGGCACCCGGCGGTGCAGGAACCAGGGCACCGTCACCAGCAGGCAGGCCGGCCAGGCGTAGCGGTGCAGGCCGAAGCTGGCGATCACGTCGGGCCGGGCCCGCTGCCCGTAGTCCCGCTGGACCTGGGCGTCGTCGAAGGCGAGGAAGGTGTCCAGCGCCTCGCCGCCCGCCGCCAGCTCGTGCGCGCCCACCCAGCCGGGCCCGCCGGGGGCGCTCTCGCCGTCCGCGAGGACTTCGGCGCGCAGCCCGGGGAACACCTCGGTCAGGCGCGCGTAGGCGTCGGCCACGGGGGAGGCCGTCACCGCGGGGAGCAGGGAGGGCAGAGGCATGCGGGGGACCACCGATTCACGATCGTCAGCAGGTAAGCCTTACCTTACCCTGCCGGAACGATGTGTGAACTGGAGGCTCCTGCGCCTATCGTGCACACAGGGCGCCCGCCGCGCGAGCCGCGCCCGCGACCGGCCGAGGAGGTGCCCGTGGAACAGGGAAGAGCGCGCGAGGAGGCACGCCCCCGTCACGGGGCGCCGCAGCCCGTCCCCCTCTCGTCCGTCCGGGTGCCGGAACAGGCCCGGGGCGAGCACACCCACGGCGAACCGGCCGAACCCTCCCCCCGCGACCGGGTCCGCAGGCACTCCGTGCGCGGCCAGATCCTGGACGCCCTGCGCGCCGCCCTGGTCGGCGGCGAGCTGGTACCCGGCCAGGTCTACTCGGCGCCCGCCCTGGGCGCCCGCTTCGGCGTGTCGGCCACCCCGGTGCGCGAGGCGATGCAGCAGCTCGCCGTCGAGGGGGCCGTGGAGGTCGTGCCGAACCGGGGCTTCCGGGTCGCCGAGCGCGGACCGGGCGAGCTGGCCGAGCTGGCCGAGGTCCGGGCATTGATCGAGGTGCCCGTGATGCTGCGGCTCGCCCGTACCGTGCCGCCCGCCCGCTGGTGCGCGCTGCGCCCGCTGGCGGACGCCACCGTGGCCGCGGCGGCGGTCGGCGACCGGGCGAGCTACGCGGAGGCGGACCGGGCGTTCCACGGAGCGGTGCTCGCGCTGGCCGGCAACCAGAGCCTGGTGCGGGTCGCGGACGACCTGCACCGCCGCTCCCAGTGGCCGCTGGTGGACAACCCGGTCACCCGGCGCGCCGACCTGCTGGCCGACGCCTCCGAGCACACCGCGCTGCTCGACGCCCTGATCGCCCAGGACGTGACGGTCGTCCAGACGCTCGTACGCGAGCACTTCGCGGGCGCGGACGGCTGACGGCCCACCGGACCGGCGCCCGGCCGCGCGCGGAATCCGCCCCGGCTCAGTTGGCCTCGATCGTCTCCGGCGGGGGCGGGTCCAGGTGCGGGCCCAGCCAGGTCGGGACGCCCCCGAGCAGCCGGAACAGCCGGCTCGCCTCGGCCCGCAGCCGGCCCGCCTCGGCCGGTTCGCTCTCGGCGTCGGCCAGCGCGATCAGCGCCGGGGCCGTACCGACCAGGTAGCCCAGCTCCTCCCTGATCCGCAGGGACTCCGCGAACCCGTGCCGGGCCTCCGCCAGCTCGCCCTCGCGCAGCGCGATCAGCGCGAGATGGCGCCAGGTGGAGGAGAGCAGCAGCGCGTCGTTCTGCGCGGCGGCCCCCGCGTGCGCCCGGCGGTAGGCGGCCCGCGCGGCCTGCGGGGAGTCCGCGATGTTCTGCGCGATCAGGCCCCGCCGGAAGTCGAGCAGCGGCCGGCCCTGGGCGGTGGGGGAGAGCAGCGCGGCGGCCCGGCCCAGGGCGACCCGCGCCTCGTCGGCCCGGTCCCGGACCCCGAGCAGCGTCGAGGCGTACGCGAAGTGGCCGCGCTCGCAGGCGGCGGCGCCGCGCTCCTCGTCGTCGTGGGCCATCGCCTCGGCGGTGCGCAGCGCGTCCTCGGCCTCCGTCCAGCCCTGCCCGGTGTACAGGCACCGCTCGGTCAGCAGCGCGGTGCGCTGGAGCGCCGCGGCCGGGTCGGTGGCGGCGTCGTGTTCGAGCAGCGCCGCGGCGTCCGTCCAGCAGCCGCGTGAGCGCAGCCGCCATACCGCGGTCTGGAGCGGAGGATCGTCATTTTTTGTCGTTCCGGAACCAGACATGGCGGTATGCGCCACATTGCCCTCCCCGAGCGCGCCTTCGAGCTGTGGTGAGCGTCCGGGCACAGCCGGACACCCGTGGGTATGGCCCGCATCACAGCATGGAATGGCACGCCGGGCCAAGAGGCCGGGACAATGTCAGGTGAAAGTTTTCACAATCGGTGGCGGAAGCGGAACCCCTTGCGGGGCCCGGCGGTTCAGCTCATACGCAGGGCGAGGAAGAAGTCGAGCTTGTCCTCCAGGCGGGCCAGGTCACGCCCCGTCAACTGCTCGATTCGCCCGACGCGGTAGCGCAGCGTGTTGACGTGGAGGTGCAGCCGGGCCGCGCAGCGGGTCCAGGAACCGTCGCAGTCCAGGAACGCCTCCAGGGTCGGGATCAGCTCCGCGCGGTGGCGCCGGTCGTACTCGCGCAGCGGGTCCAGCAGCCGCGCTGTGAACGCCCTGCGCACGTCGTCCGGGACGAACGGCAGCAGCAGGACGTGCGAGGCCAGCTCGTCGTGACCGGCCGCGCAGACCCGTCCCGGCCGGGCCGCCGCCACCCGCCGGGCGTGCCGCGCCTCCTCCAGCGCGCCGCGCAGCCCTTCGGCGGAATGCACCGAGGCGCTGACACCCAGTGTCAGCCGGCCGTCGTCGGCGAGGCCGGCGCCCAGCGGGGTCCGTACGGCGGCGAGCAGCGCGTCCGCGTGCAG
>NZ_JAKRGC010000364.1 GCF_022347745.1 Streptomyces sp. OfavH-34-F | reverse complement strand
TTGTGCAACGTCGCCAGGAAGCCGGCCAGTCCGTCGATGGCCGCGGGGTCGTCGGTCCAGCCGGGGACGAGGACGTAGCGGATCCAGGCGGGGGCGCCCAGCCGGGCCAGGCGACCGCCCCGGCGCCGAGGGGGAGGGCGAGGGGGCCGGGGACCTGGGCGAGCGTCTGGGGGACGAAGAGGGCGGCGGAGCTGACGAAGGTGAAGATCACCGGTCCGGGCGGGCCGATCCGGGTCGCGTCGCAGAGCAGCTTCTGCCCGGCGGCGAGCAGCGCGCCGACGGCGATGAGCAGGGCGGTCGACGCGGTGAGCGAGGCGACGACGAGGGCGACGGCGAGCCCGGCGGTCATGCCGAGGACGACCCCGGCGACGGTTCCGGCGCGGCGCGCGTAGGGGAGGTGGTGGCCGTACAGGGCGCAGAGCGAGCCCGCCATGGTGTACATCACCAGGTCGAGCCGGCCGAGGGCGAGCAGCGCCAGGTTGGGTATCGCGGTGGCCACGACCACGCTCGTGGCGGGCTTGAACCACATGTCGGAGGGCCGGGTCAGGCGCAGCGGACCGGTCAGCGCCGGCGTGCGTACGGCGGGCCTGCGGGGCCTGGGGATCCTGGGGGTCGTCTCACTCACTTCTACACGTTAACAGGTATTACACAAGTAAAACACCTATGGCCGACGAGGCGGGGCGGCCGGTCGCGCACCCGAGCCCCGGGGCCCACCGGCCCCGTGCGCTTCCCCTCCCGCACTACTTGAAAGTTCAACGCGCCGCGTACGATGTGCGGGATGAACAGGCTGAGCGTGGGCAGGGAGGGGCTGCGCGGCACCGGTGCGCCGGCCGTGCTCGCCTGGCTGTTCGTCCTGGTCGCGCTCGCCGGCTGCTGCTCCCCGCAGTCCGGCGGCCACCACGCGGAGTCACGGCACACCGCCGTGCGGGCCGGCACCACCCCGGCGGACCCTTCCGCGGTCAGCGTCGTGGTGGCCGACTCCCCCGGCGGGCGCGGGGTGGGCGACTCCTGCCAGGGCACCTCGGAGCACTCGGCGCCCGTCGTGCTGCCCGGCCAGCCGGCCCCCGCCGGAGTGCCCTCGACCGCCGTGACGATGCTGCCCGCCCAGCCGCTGACCGGCGGCCGGGCGATCCGGGGCCCCTCGAACGACGCGGTCGGCGAGGTGGACCCCCTGCGCCTTCAGGTTCAGCGGATCTAGGACGGCCGGGGATCTCCCGTACCCGTTTCCGGGGCGGCGGCTCCCCTGCCGTACGCAGTGACCCCACCGATCCGTCGAAAATCGAAGGACCCCGTCATGGCTTCCGCCGAGAACAAGAAGAACAACGCCGCCGCCCGCCGCGCCAAGCTGGAGGAGGCCCGCCGCCAGGAGCGCACCCGCGAGCGCCGCGCCCGCGTCCTCACCATCGCCGTCGGCGTCCTGGTGGTCGCGGGCCTCGTCGCCGGGGGCGGCTACCTGATGAACGCCGCCGACGAGCAGGACAAGGCCGAGGCCGCCGTGATGACCTCGGACGTGGACGGCGAGAAGAGCTGGGACAAGCTCACGCAGAACCACGTCGACAAGACCGTCGACTACCCGATGAACCCGCCGGTCGGCGGCGACCACAACCCGGTGTGGATGAACTGCGACGGTGACGTCTACACCGAGGCCATACCGAAGGAGAACGCCGTCCACTCGCTGGAGCACGGCGCGGTCTGGGTGACGTACACCAGCAAGGCGCGGCCCGCCGACGTGAAGAAGCTGAACGAACGCGTCTCGTCCACGCCCTACTCGCTGATGAGCCCGGTCGAGGACCAGGCCGCGCCGCTGATGCTGAGCGCCTGGGGCAAGCAGATCGCCGTGAAGAACGCCGCCGACCCGAGGGTGGCGCAGTTCTTCACCAAGTACGTGCAGGGCCCGCAGACCCCCGAGCGGGGCGCCGCCTGCACGGGCGGGATCGCCAAGTGACGGCCGCCGCCCGCACCTCGCGGCCCCTGCTGCTGGCCGGCGGCGCCGTCCTGCTGCTGGCGCTGGCGCTGATCGCGCTGACGTTCGCCCGCCCCTCGGCGTCGGCGCCGGCCGCGTCCGCCCCGGCGGCCGCACCGGCGGAGGGCTCGGCCGATGTGGGGTTCGCGCGCGACATGGCGGTCCACCACCAGCAGGCGGTCGAGATGTCGTTCATCGTCCGGGACCGCACCTCGGACGAGGCGGTGCGCCGGCTCGCGTTCGACATCATCAACACCCAGGCCAACCAGCGCGGCATGCTGCTCGGGTGGCTGGACCTGTGGGGCCGGCCCATCAGCTCGCCCGGTGCGCCCATGGCGTGGATGGGGCACTCCTTCACCCCGCGCGGTGACGGCGCGCTGATGCCCGGCATGGCGACCGACGCCGAACTGGACGCCCTGCGCGCGGCCGAGGGCCGGAAGGCGGAGGTGCTGTTCCTCCGGCTGATGACGGTCCACCACAAGGCCGGTGCCGACATGGCGTCGGCGGCGGCCTCGTCGGCGGGGACGGACGTGATCAGGAACCTGGCGGCGGGCATGGTCCGGAGCCAGCAGTCGGAGATCGCGCTCATGGCGGACATGCTGCGGGAACGGGGGGCGTCCGCGTCCTGAGACGGACCGGGCCCCGTCGCGGGGCGGGGCCCGGTCCGCTCGCATCGGGACCGTACTGACGTGCGGAATCGCATAGGCTCGGGACCGATATGAAGAGCAACCTCACACCGCTGGGGCCCAAGGCCGACAAGGACACCGTCCGGCGCAGCAATCTGAGCCTCGTGCTGCGGGCCGTCCGCGACGAGGGCGAGGGCGAGGCCACCCGGGCCGGGGTCGCCGCCCGCGTGGGGCTGACCCGTGCCGCCGTGTCCTCGCTGGTCGAGCAGCTGCTGGAGAGCGGCTTCCTGACCGAGTCCGGCAAGACGTTCAGCGGTCAGGCCGGCCGTCCCGGCACCGCGCTGAAGACGGCCCGCACCGGACCGGCCGGGCTCGGCGTCGAGATCAACATCGACTACGTCTCGGTGTGCGTCGTGGACCTGGCCGGCACCGGCCGGGTCCGGCTCACCGAACACCTGGACAACCGGGGCACCCCGCCCGCCGAGGTGCTCGCGCGGGCGGCCCGGATCGCCGCGCGGACCCTGGACTCGGCGCGCGAGCAGGAGCTGTACCCGGTCGGCGTGGCCCTGGCGCTGCCGGGCCTGGTCTCGGGCGGCGCGGTCCGCCAGGCGCCGAACCTGGGCTGGAACCAGGTGCCGGCCGAGGAGCTGTTCGCCGCCGCGCTGACCGCCGAGCACCCCGGCCACCAGGCACTGCCGGTCCGCTCGGAGAACGAGGCGAACCTCGCGGCCCTGGCCGAACTGTGGTTCGGCGGCCTGGAACGCATCCGCACCTTTCTGTACCTGACGGGCGAGATCGGCGTGGGCGGTGCGGTGGTCATCGACGGCGAGCTGCTGCGCGGGGCGCACGGCTTCGCCGGGGAGATCGGGCACGTCGTGGTGGACGCGCAGGGGCCCCGGTGCCGGTGCGGCTCGCGCGGCTGCCTGGAGCAGTACGCGGGGCAGGCGGCGCTGCTGCGGGCGGCCGGGATCGACGGGGCCGGCGGCCTGGCGGTCACGGAGCTGGAGCAGCGGGTCCGGGCGGGCGACGAGCGGGCCGTCGCGGCGGTCGCGGAGGCCGGGCGGATGCTGGGCCGGGTGCTGTCGGGGGCGGTGAACCTGCTGGACCCGGACGCGGTGGTGCTCGGCGGGGTCTACCGGAACCTGATGCCGTGGCTTGCGGCGCCCGCCGGTGAGGAGCTGGGCCGGGTGGTGTCCGGGCTCTGGTCGCCCGGCGGAGGCCGGCTGCGCGCGTCGTCGGTCGCGGGGGACGCGGCACGGGGCGCGGCGGCGCTGGTGATGACGGATGTGCTGGCCGACCCGGTGGCGTACGCGCGCCCGGCGCCGGCCTGAGACGTACGGCACGCGGGAGGGGGCGGACGCGTCGTGCGTCCGCCCCCTCCCCCTCGGTGTGCCGTCGGGTCAGCGGACGCCGAGCAGGTGGTCCATGGCCAGCTGGTCCAGGACCTCGAACGCCATGCCGCGCGCGGCGGCCGCGTCCACGTCGAACTCCTCGAAGGCGGAGCGGTCGGCGAGCAGTCCGGCCACGCCGTCCTCGGCGGTGCGCTGCGCCAGCTCGTCGAGACGGGCGGCGCGCAGCGCCTCCTGGACGGCCGGGTCGGCGCGGAAGGCGGCGGCGCGCTCCTTGAGGATGAGGTAGTTGCGCATGCAGCCGGCGGCGGAGGCCCAGACGCCGTCGTAGTCCTCGGTGCGCGGCGGCTTGAAGTCGAAGTGGCGCGGGCCGGTGTAGTCGGAGCTCTCCAGCAGGTCCACCAGCCAGAACGCCTGGCGCAGGTCGCCGGCGCCGAAGCGCAGGTCCTGGTCGTACTTGATGCCGGACTGGCCGTTGAGGTCGATGTGGAAGAGCTTGCCCGCCCACAGGGCCTGCGCAATGCCGTGCGGGAAGTTGAGGCCGGCCATCTGCTCGTGCCCGACCTCGGGGTTGACGCCGACCATCTCGGGGCGCTCCAGGCGCTCGATGAAGGCGAGGGCGTGGCCGATGGTGGGCAGGAGGATGTCGCCGCGGGGCTCGTTGGGCTTGGGCTCGATGGCGAATTTGAGGTCGTAGCCCTGCTCGGTGACGTAGTCGCCCAGCAGGTCGAACGCCTCCTTCATGCGGTCGAGCGCGACCCGGATGTCCTTGGCTGCGCCGGACTCGGAGCCCTCGCGCCCGCCCCAGGCGACGTAGGTGGTGGCGCCCAGCTCGACGGCGAGGTCGATGTTGCGCATGGTCTTGCGCAGGGCGTAGCGGCGGACGTCGCGGTCGTTGGCGGTGAAGGCGCCGTCCTTGAAGACGGGGTGGGTGAAGAGGTTGGTCGTGGCCATGGGGACGACCAGCCCGGCCGCGTCGAGCGCCTGGCGGAAGCGCTTGACGATGCCCTCGCGCTCGGTGTCCGAGGAGCCGAACGGGATCAGGTCGTCGTCGTGGAAGGTCACGCCGTACGCGCCCAGCTCGGCGAGGCGCTTGACGGAGTCGACGGGGTCGATCGCGGTGCGCGTGGCGTCGCCGAAGGGGTCGCGGCCCTGCCAGCCCACGGTCCACAGACCGAAGGTGAACTTGTCCTCGGGGGTCGGTGCGAAGCGTTCCGTCATGGTGGTGCCGCCTTGGGGGCCAGGGGTCCGCAGCCGGTCGGGCAGCCGAACCTCAATTTGTTCACTGTCATGACTAATCATGCACGGGCAGCCCGTGCGACGTAAAGCCCCGGGGGCCGTGACCTTCCCGACGGACCCGCACGGAGGGACGACCGCCCCTGTTCCGGAGCGGTTCGATCACGTAATTTGTTTTCCACACGATCAAATACGTCAGTGAATGAGGTCAGCCATGCCGCCGCATACCGTCGTCATCGGTGTGGACAGCTCCACCCAGTCCACCAAGGCGGCGTTCGTCGACACCGCCACCGGCCGGCTGCTCGCCGTAGGCCGCGCCCCGCACGTCGTGACCGGCGAGGGCGGGGCGCGCGAGAGCGACCCCGAGGTCTGGTGGCAGGCCCTGCGCGACGCGGTCGCCGCCGGGCTGAAGGAGTCCGGCATCGCCCCGGCCGACGTGGTGGGCATCGCGGTCGCCGGCCAGCAGCACGGCCTGGTCGTCCTGGACGCGGAGGGCCGTCCGCTGCGCCCCGCCCTGCTGTGGAACGACACCCGGTCCGCCCCGCAGGCCGCCGCCCTGACCGCCGCGCTCGGCGGCGCCGACGCCTGGACCGCGCGCACCGGGTCCGTGCCGGTGGCCGCGATGACCGCGTCGAAGTGGCAGTGGCTGCGGGAGAACGAGCCGGAGACCGCGCGGGCGGCCGCCGCCGTGCGCCTGCCCCACGACTTCCTGACCGAGCGGCTGTCCGGCCGGGCCGTCACCGAT
>NZ_JAKRGC010000363.1 GCF_022347745.1 Streptomyces sp. OfavH-34-F | reverse complement strand
CGGGCGGGCCGCGCCCACCCCGGCTCCGGGGAACCGGAAGCGCCCCGCAGGCCCGAACCCGCCCCGGACACCGTGGGCGGCCTGCCCCGCCGCGTCCGGCAGGCCAGCCTCGTCCCGCAACTGCGCGACGCGCCGGACGCCCGCCCGGCGAAACCCGCCCCCGCGCAGAGCGCCGACGACATCGAACGGGACGCGGACGAGGTACGCAGCCGTATGGCTTCGCTCCAGCGCGGCTGGCAGCGCGGCCGCCTGCAGAACGCCGAGGATCTGACCGGCCCCGGCGACACAGCACCAGGAACCACTCCGGGAGGGGACGGTCCATGACCGCACCGAACGCCACCGCATCCGGCTCCGTACGCCAGGGGTCCGGCGAACTCAACTGGCTCCTCGACGAACTCGTCGAACGCGTCGCCAGCATCCGCAAGGCGCTGGTGCTCTCCAGCGACGGCCTGCCCACGGGCGCCTCGAAGGACCTGACGCGCGAGGACGGCGAGCACCTGGCCGCCGTCGCCTCCGGCTTCCACAGCCTGGCCAAGGGCGTCGGCCGCCACTTCGAGGTGGGCCGGGTCCGCCAGACCGTCGTGGAACTGGACGAGGCGTTCCTGTTCGTCACCGCGGCCGGTGACGGCAGCTGTCTCGCGGTCCTGGCCGAGTCCGAGTCGGACGTCGGGCAGGTGGCGTACGAGATGACGCTCATGGTCAAACGGGTGGGAGCCCACCTGGCCAACGCGCCCCGGACGACCGGTCAGCCCTCCGGGGGGTGAGCGGAGGCCATGAGCGCCGCGTCGCCCGGAGCACCGAAGACCCCGCAAGGCCCGCGGAACCCCCGTTGGTACGACGACGACGCGGGGCCCGTCGTCCGCCCCTACGCGATGACCCGCGGGCGCACCAGCAGCGGGACGCGCCACCGCCTCGACCTGATCGCGATCGTGGTGCCGGAACCCGCGGCCGGCGACCCGGACCGCGACCAGCTGCTCTCCCCGGAACACGTCGAGATCCTCGAACTCTGCGGCGCCCTGCCGCAGTCGATCGCCGAACTCGCCTCGTCCCTGGACCTCCCCGTCGGGGTGGTCCGGGTCCTGGTCGGCGATCTCGTCGAGGACGAGCTGGTGCACGTGACCCGTCCCGTTCCGCCGGCCGAACTGCCGGACGTGAACATTCTCCGTGAGGTGATCAATGGCCTTCGGGCGCTCTAGCCGCGGCAAGCGGCCCGTGGAGCCCGTCACCCTCAAGATCCTGGTGGCGGGCGGCTTCGGCGTGGGCAAGACGACGCTGGTGGGCGCGGTCAGCGAGATCAGGCCGCTGCGCACGGAGGAGCGGCTGACCGAGGCGGGGCGGCCGGTGGACGACCTGGACGGCGTCGAGGCGAAGACCACGACGACCGTCGCCATGGACTTCGGCCGGATCACGCTCCGCGAGGACCTCGTGCTGTACCTCTTCGGCACACCGGGCCAGGACCGCTTCTGGTTCCTCTGGGACGAGCTGGCCCAGGGCGCGCTGGGGGCGGTCGTGCTCGCGGACACCCGGCGGCTGCGGGACTGCTTCGCCGCCGTCGACTACTTCGAACGCCGCGAGATCCCGTTCGCGGTCGCCGTCAACTGCTTCGAGGGCGCCGAACGGTTCCCGGAGGCGACGGTACGGGCCGCGCTCGACCTGGACCCGGAGGTGCCGGTCCTGATGTGCGACGCGCGGGACCGGTCCTCGGCGCGGGACGTGCTGGTGTCCGTCGTCGAGCACGCCCTGGCCCGCGCCGACCGCACCCGCGAGCCGGTGACCACCTGAGGCGCTAGAGCTCCCGGCCGTTCTCCGCGAGCCACTTCTCGGCGGTGCGGGCCAGCTCGTGGTCCCGTCCGGCCAGCATCATCCTGATCATCTGCGCGTCGCCGCGCAGCGACCAGGCGGGGTGGCCGAAGGTGGCCGGGTTGTTCTTCTCGATCAGGAAGTGCGCGGGCCAGGCCGTGCCGTAGCCGATGAGCGGCAGCGCGGCCAGATAGCGCGTGCGGCCGCGCGCCAGCCCGTACGCGGATATGGCGAGCCCCGTCAGCGTGCCGGTGAGGTGCACCCAGCGGGTCGCGGCCCGCGAGTGCATCGCGACGTAGTAGGGCCAGAACTCTTCGTACGACTCGAACGTCTGCTGTGCCATACCGGCACCGTAATCGCTCACCCCGCAACCGGAAACGGCTCTGCGGCGTCCGAGAGGGAGAACGGGCGGCCGGAATCCACGGGGGTGGTCCCGGCCGCCCGTTCGCCCGCGCGGCGGCCGGCTCAGTGCCCGGCGACGGACCTGCGGGCCACCGGGAAGTCGAAGTAGGTGTCGGGGAAGGTCTCGGGCCGGAACGTGTAGTGCCACCACTCCTCGGCCAGGTTCACGAAACCGGCCTCGGTGAGCGTCCGCTTGAGGAACTGGCGGTGGGCGCGCTGGACCCCCCGCACCCGCGGGTCGTCCGTGTGCGAGAGCGTGTCGAAGCAGTCGTAGCCGGTGCCCATGTCCACCGAGTTGTCCGGGAAGCGCTCCGCCTGCGGCGCGTAGCACGGCACCAGCGGCTCGCCGGGACGGTACGGCCGGGTCGGCGCGGCCGGCAGCCGCACCAGCGTCAGGTCCACCGTGCTGCCCCGGCTGTGCCCGGACCGCTCCGCGATGTACCCGTCCGCGAACAGCCGGGACTTGTCCACGCGCGGATAGAACTCGGCCTTCATCCTCTCGTCCCCGAGGTCCTTCGCCCACCGCACGAAGTGGTCCACGGCCCGCTGCGGGCGGTAGCAGTCGTACACCTTCAGCGAGTAGCCCTGCCGGAGCAGCTCCTGCTGGGCGCGGTGCAGGGCCTCGGCGGCCGGCCGGGTCAGGATGCAGAGGGACTGGCGGTAGCCGTCCACGGGCTCGCCCATGAAGGTGTGAGCGGTGGGGTAGCGCATCTCCTGGATGATCGTGGGGTCCACCGAACGCAGCGACACGAAGGCGCCGGGCGCCTTGGGTTCGGGCCGCGCCTGCGCCGCGGGGGCGGTGGCGGTCAGGGCGAGCAGGGCGGCGGCGGCACCGGCCGCCAGGGTACGGAGAGCGGTCGCAATTCCTGTCATGCGCACATCCTCCAAGGTGCGGAGGGCTCCGGTGGGCGATCCGGTACAGTCCGCGCGTGTCCGCGCCCGGCCGCCCGGCGCCACCGAGGAAACGGAGCAGCCCGTGACCCACTCCCACTGCCCCGGCTGCGGAGCCCCGTACACCCGGCTCCCCACCCCCGACACCTGGCCCCGCACCTGCGCCGCCTGCGGCCGGACCGCCTACCGCAACCCGCTCCCGGTCGCCGTCGCCCTGCTCCCCGTCACCGACGGCGACACCACCGGCCTCGTCGTCATCACCCGCACCATCGAACCCGCGCGCGGCGGCCTCGCCCTCCCCGGCGGCTTCATCGACCACGCCGAGGACTGGCAGCACGCCGTCGTCCGCGAACTGCGCGAGGAGACCGGCATCGAGGCCCGCTCCGAGGACGTCCGCCTCGCCGACGCCCTCAGCTCGCCCGACGGACACCTCCTGCTGTTCGGCCTGCTCCCCGAACGCCCCGCCGGCACCCTGCCGCCCTCCACCCCCACCGACGAAACCTCCGGCCACACCCTGCTCACCGCCCCCGCCACCCTCGCCTTCCCCCTCCACACCGAGGCCGTACGCCGCTGGTTCGCCGGCCGCTACCGCTGAGCCACCCCGCCCCGCACCCGCACCGGGCGCTCCACCGCACCCCCGCCGTCCCGCTCCACCACGACCCGGCCGCCCTCCAGCCGCGTCACGTACCGCTCGACCACCACCGGCTCCCAGCCGTCTCCCGCGTCCACGACCACCGTGCCGCCCCCGCCGCGCCCCTCCACCGGAGCCCACACCTCCAGCTCCACCCCGCCGTCCGCGCCCCGCACCGGAATCACCGACCCCGCCCGCGCCAGCACCGGCACCCGCGACAGCGGCGCCTCCACCACCACCTGCCCCGGCCCTTCGTACACCGCCCCGCTCACCGTGTCGTACCAGTGCCCGGGCGGCAGCCGCACCGGCCGCCGCACCACCCCCGGCTCCAGCACCGGAGCCACCAGCAGCGCCTCACCCAGCAGGAACGCGTCCTCGCAGTCCCGCAGCGCCCGGTCACCCGGGTCCGACCACCACACCGGACGCGCGTACGGCGCACCCGTCGACGCGGCCAGCCGCGCCAGCGTCACCCAGTACGGCCGCAGCCGCTCCCGCTCCACCAGCACCTCCCGCGCGGCCGCCAGCACCCCGGCCCCGAACTCCCACGGCTCGCGGCGCCCCGCGTCGATCGCCGCATGCGTCCGGAACAGCGGCAGATACGCGCCCAGCTGGAACCAGCGCAGATACAGCTCGGGCGAGGGCGACCCGTCGAACCCGCCCACATCCGGCCCCGAGTACGGCACCCCGCACAACCCGAGCCCCAGCACCAGCGCCAGCGACGCCCGCAGCCCCGGCCAGCCCGTCGCCACATCGCCCGACCAGGTACCCCCGTACCGCTGCATCCCCGCCCACCCCGACCGCGAGAACAGGAACGGCCGCTCCTGCGGACGAAGCCGGGCCAGCCCCTCGTAGCCCGCCCGCGCCATCGCCAGCCCGTACACGTTGTGCGCCTCCCGGTGGTCCCCGCCCCGCCCCTCCAGGCAGTGCCGCGCCGAACGGGGCAGCGACGGATCACCGAACGCCGCGAACGACACCGGCTCGTTCATGTCGTGCCACACCCCCGAGAACCCCTGCGCCAGCCGCTCCGCGTACAGCTCTCCCCACCACACCCGCACATCCGGATCGGTGAAGTCCGGATACACGCACGTCCCCGGCCACACCTCCCCGCGCACCACCCGCCCCCGCGCGTCCCGGACGAACGCCCCCGAGTCGCCCACCGCCAGGCCCGACGCGTGGACCGGGTCGTCCCCGGCGGCCGCGACCGCCGGGTCCACGATCGACACCAGCCGCACCCCGTACCCGCGCAGCTCCCGGGCGAGCCCGGGCAGGTCCGGGAACCGCTCCCGGTCCACCGTGAACACCCGGTGCCCGTCGTAGTGGTCGATGTCCAGATGCAGCACCGACAGCGGAAGACCCCGTTCCCGGTACCCCGCCACCACGCCGCGCACCGCCTCGGCCGACCCGAACCCCCAGCGCGCGTGCTGCGGCCCCAGCGCCCAGGACGGCGGCACCGCGGCCGCCCCCGTCAGCGCCGACCACCCCGCCAGCACCCGCGCCGGCGTCCCCGCCACCGCCCAGCAGCGCAGCGGACCGCCCTCCATCCGCACCTCCGACACACCCCGCCGGTCATGCCCCGAACCCGCGCCCTCCGACCCCTCCCGCAGCGAAACCCGGCCCGCCCACGTGTTGTCGTGGAAGACCAGCAGCGTCCCCGCGTCCGCCACCACCACCTGCACCGGCATCGTCAGATACAGCGGATCGTCCCCCGGCCCGAACCGCCCGCCCGGATCGGTGTTCCACAGCGCGTACGACCCGTCCCGCAGCCGCGGCCCCGCCGCCCGGCCGCCCAGACCGAAGAACCGCGCGTCCGCCGGCACCTCCGCACGCTGCACCCACCGCGCCGGCCCACCCCCCACAGGCTCCCACCAGCGAGGCGGCAGCTCCCGGCGCAGCACCACCCCGCCCGGCGTCCGCAGCTCCACCGCCCCGTGCCGCGACACCGCCACCGTCACCCGCTCCGACACCACCTGCCAGCCCCCGTCCGTCCCCGGCTCCAGGACCGCCCGCGGATCGGCGTCGGGCGCCCCGCCCGGCAACGCGTACGACGGCAGCGGCTCCGCCCCGTCCCACCCCCAGAACACCGCACCGCCCACCGTGACCCGGACACGCAGCTCCGAACGGGCGAACCGCACCACCCCGCCCCCCGGCCCCGGCTCCGCCCCCGTCACCGGACCCGGCACCCGCGCCCGCTCCGCCCCGCGCCCCGGC
>NZ_JAKRGC010000362.1 GCF_022347745.1 Streptomyces sp. OfavH-34-F | reverse complement strand
CACCCGGCCGCTGTGGCTGCGCCGCCGGGTGGCCGCCACCCCGTCCGGGGTCACCGCGCGGGCGGCGGCGGCGCTCTCCCGGCACCTCGCCACGGACACCGGCCGGCTGATCGTCCCGGTGGACCTGCGCCGCCACGACCCGGCGACGCGCTCCACCGCCAACCTGACCTCCCAGCTCGTCCTGGACCTGCGCCGGGACGACAGCTGGAAGCGCGTGCACTCCACGCTGATCCGGGCCCTGATGGCCAAGACCGAGGTCGCCGTGCTCGACCGCGACTTCCTGCGCGACAACCCGTTCGCCAACAACCTGGACGAGGCCCGCGCCTTCGACGGCCACAGCTTCCCCTGCACGGCGATCATCTCCGACCACGGCGAGGTCGACCCGGAGGTCTTCGCGGCGCCCGGCTTCCGCGCCACCTCCTTCTCCACGCTGCCGATGCTGGTCCCGTACGCCGAGATGTTCCTGAGCGCCTGCCGCGTGGGCGACGAGACCGAACTGACCCTGGCCTGCCGCGACCGGCCGGGCGCCCGCGCCAAGGCGTCGGAGCTGCTCGACGACATCGCCGAGGCACTGACCGCCGGCTGAACCCGCGCCCCCGCCGGCCGAACCCGCGCCGACCTCCGGCCGCACCCGCGCCCCTCGCCGGCCCCGCCGGTCGCCACCCCGTCCCCCGGACGGACCCCGAGCCCGATCCACGACGCACCCACCCTAAGGACGACCCCGCATGTCCCTGGACCAGAGAACCGAGCCCCCGGCGCCGGCGGACCCGCCCCCCGTGGCGGAGACCGCGCCGGCGGCGGCCACCCGGACCGCGATCATCACCATCGCCGCGGCCGTCGGCGGCGCCTTCATCGCCCAGCTCGACACCACCATCGTCAACGTGTCGCTGGCCGACACGTCCGCCCGCTTCGGCAGCATCAACCAGGTCCAGTGGGTCGTCACGGCCTATCTGCTGGCCCTGGTCGCGCTGATGCCGGCCGCGGGCTGGCTGGCCTCCCGCTTCGGCACCCGCCGCGCGTTCATCGCCTCCGTCGCCGCGTTCGCGGCCGGCTCGGCGCTCTGCGCGTTCAGCACGAGCCTGCCGGAGCTGATCACCGGGCGCGCCCTGTCCGGCGCCGCCGCGGGCGTGCTCGTCCCGGTCGCCACGATGCTGCTCACCGGCGGCATGCCGCGCGAACGCCTCGGCCAGGTCCAGGCGCTGAACGGCAGCGTCATGCTGATCAGCCCGCTGCTCGGCCCCACGGTCGGCGGTCTGCTGGTCAACGCCTGGGGCTGGTGGGCGGTCTACGCCGTCAACCTGCCGCTGTGCGCGGTGCTGCTGGTGGTGGCGGTGCGCCGGGTCCGCAAGGACGAGCCGGCCGGCGCGGGCGAGGGCCGGCGCCCGCTCGACGTGCTGGGCCTGCTGACCGCCGCCGCCTGCACGGTCGGGGTCGTCCTCGCCGTGCACGCCTTCTCCGAGACGGGCCTGTCCGCCCACCCCGGCTTCCTCGTGCCGCTGGTGGTGGCCGCGGTGAGCGGCGCCGTCTTCGTACGCCACCAGCTGCGCGCCGATGCGCCGCTGCTGGACCTGCGCCTGTTCACGCACGGGGTGTACCGGACGGCCGCGATCAACATCTTCTGCCTCGGCTTCGTCCTGTTCTCCCCGATGATGCTGATTCCGCTGTACTTCGAGTCGGCGCGCGGCGAGAGCGCCGTGACCACGGGCCTGCTGATGTCGGCGGGCGGCAGCGGGGTCGTCGTCGCCGGGCTGGCCTGCCGTCCGATCATGAAGAAGATCGGGGGCGGCACCACCGTCGTCATCGGGATCGTCCTCACGATGCTGGCCACCGTCCCGCTGACCGCGCTGTCGTCCGGCACGTCGTACGTGCTGCTGTGTGCCGCGCTCGCGGTACGGGGCCTGGGGACGGGGCTGACCATCGTGCCGGCCATGACCCGGGCCTTCGAGTCGGTCGAACCGCGTTCCATCCCGGACGCCTCCGCGCAGCTCAACCTGGTCCAGCGGATCGGCGGCACCTTCGCCCTCGCGGTGGTCACGGTGGTGCTGGACCGGGCCGCGCAGGCGCACCACGGGCTCGTGCCGGCCGCGTTCGCCGACTCCTTCGACCTGCTGCTCGTCGTCTACGCGCTCACCCTCGCCCCGGCCGTCGCGCTGCTGATCGCCGACCGCCGGGAGAAGGCCGCGCGGGCCGCCGCCGCTCAGTAACGGCGGCTGGGGAACGTCCGGTTGACGGCGTCGAGCCGCGAGGTGGCGCCGAGCTTGTCGAAGATGTTCCGCAGGTGGCGCTTGACCGTGCCCTCGGTGATGCCCAGCCGGCTGCCGATCTGCCGGTTGCTCATGCTCTGGGCGACCAGCTCCATCAGTTCCCGTTCGCGCAGGGTGAGCGTGTCGGCGGGCGCGGGCCCCCGCTCGGGGCCCGCACCGCTCGCCTTGCGCGACAGGAACATCGTCGTGCCGCCGGCCATCGCGCTGCGGATCGCGGAGACCAGGACCTCGCGGTCCACCTCCTTGTGGAGGTAGCCCACGGCCCCCGCGGACAGCAGCGAGTCGATGAGCTGGCGGTTGTCGTGCATCGTCAGGATGACGACCCGCGCCTCGGGCGCCGCCTGGCGGATGCCCCGCAGGTTGGCGAGCGGGCCGGGCCCCGGCATCTCCACGTCCAGCAGGACGAGGTCCGGCCGGTGCAGGCCCGCCAGCCGTACGCCGCTGGGCCCGTCGTCGGCCTGGGCGACGACGGTGAGGCCGTCGTACATCTCCAGGAGTTCGCACAGCGCCTCGCGCAGCAGCCGGTGGTCGTCCACGGCCAGGACCCGGATGTCGCCGGAGTCGTCCGGCCCGGCGCTCACCGGCCGGCCGTTCCGTCGCCGTCCAGCGGGACACGGAGCTGGACGCGCGTGCCCCGGCCGGGCTCGCTCAGCACGTCCAGCGTCCCGCCGAGGGCCGTCACCCGCTGCCGCATGGCCGTCAGGCCGGTGCCGTCGCCGTCGCGCGGTGGGTCCGGCAGCCCGACCCCGTCGTCCGTGACGGTGGCGTGGGCGGCGTCCGGGAAGACCTGGACGAGGACGTCGATCCGGCGGGCCCTGGCGTGCGCGAAGGCGTTGCGCAGCGCCTCGCGGACGACGAGGAACAGCTCCTGCCGGGTCTGTTCGGGCAGCCAGGACTCGTCGCCGTCGATGCGGGAGAAGACCTCGGCCGGCCGGTCGGAGGCGGCGGCGCTGTAGGCGTCGATCTCCTCCTTCAGGCCGTCGTGCAGTTCGTTGACGCGCAGTCCGCTGACCATGGTGCGGGTGAAGCTGAACACGTCGCGCAGGGCCTGCCGGGCGTCCTGGAGCCGGTCGCGCGGCGATTCGATGCCCTTGGCCTGCTCCATGCTGTACAGGTCGAGGCAGCGCAGGGCCAGGCCGATGCTGCTGCCGATGTGGTCGTGCAGGTCGTGGGCGAGCTGGTGGCGGCGGGCGGTGCTGGCCTTGCCGACGTCGCGCAGGGGAACCGACTCGTAGCCGATGGCGGCGGCGCTGACCCGCGCGAAGATCCCCTTGTGCAGGGTCCGTACGGCGGTCAGGAAGCGTGCCAGGGCCACCTCGGGCGGGAGTTGGGCGGCGGCCTCGGTCATCGCCTCGACCGCGACGTCGAACAGCACGCGCGCGGCGTGCACCGAGTCGATCGGGGAGACCTTCTCGAAGGAGCGCTGAACGCCCAGGGCCATCGAGGTGAGTTCGGCCCCCTCGGTGACCTGGACCGGGGTGCCGTGCAGGGTGGCGACGCACTCGCCGAGTATCTGCCGGGCCTGCCTCTCGCAGGAGACCCAGAGTTCCGGCCGCAGCACCAGCGGATTGGTGGTCTTGCGCAGTTCGTCGGCGTAGCGGGCGAGGGAGGACTCGATCAGGCTGGACCGTTCGGCTGCCGGCTCGGCTGAGAGTTCCACGGTGCGCCCCCTCGCTATGGGGAGTTACCTGGTCATGGACGGTCCGACTCCCCCACGATCTCCCGTCCGGCCCGGATCATACTAAAGAGCCCCTTGTCCGAAGGCGAGTGCGAGCGCGGGATCACCGGCCTCAGGCCAGGACGAGCGCGGCGAGCGCGGAGAGGTGGACGGCGTACTGCGTCGCCATCCAGCTCCGGTACGGAGCCCGGTGACCGCGGTCCGTGACCGGGCGGCCCTTCCCGGCCCGGGGCGGCAGGCAGCGCCCCGCGACGCACAGGGCGCCCACGGCGAAGACGGCGGCGGCCGCGTCGAGCGGCACCTCGTGCACCCACAGGGCGCCCGCGGTGAGGGCCAGGGTAAGGACCCCGCTGGCGACGGCGCAGAAGCGGCGGGCGCTGTGCTCGCCGCGTACGACGGCCAGGGTGCGCCGGCCCGCGAGGGCGTCGCCCCGGGTGCTGCCGAGGTCCTTGGCGACGGCCGCGATCAGCCCCACGCCCAGCGAGAGCACCACGGCGAAGACGGCGGACTCGGCGTTGAGCGTGCTGCCGGAGGACGCGACCCCGGCGAGATAGGTGGTGCCCGCGGCGGCGCAGGTGACCGCCGACGCCGACCAGGAACGGCACTTGGCGGCGATCCACGGCGCGGAGTACACGTACCCGAGGACGAGGAAGACGGCGGCGGCCTCGGCCACCTTCCAGCCCGCCGCGCAGCCCAGCAGCAGCCCGGCCAGCGCGCTCGCCACCACGGCCCGGCGGGCCGCCTCCTCGGACAGCCGGCCACTGGCCAGGGGCCGCCCGGACCGGTTGGCCCGGTCCTCGCGCAGATCGCTCACCCCGTTGAAGACGTAGACGCTCACCGTCACCGCCCACCAGGCCGCCGCGCCGCACAGCAGGTGCGGGGCGTCGGGGCGGTGGTGCGCGGCGGACGCCGTCAGCAGCGCGCCCGTGACGAACCGCAGGACGAACATCACCTGCACCAGCGGACGTGCCTCCCGCAGGCACAGCCGCACGGTGCGGGTGGCCGAAACCAGTGCGGACGACGAAAGGTCGAACACACCGGCCGCGGAGGCGGAGGAAGAGGTGGGCGAGGGCGAGAGGCGAGGCGTAAGGGCCTGAGTCATGGGTGGAACCTAAGGCTGGAACTTGACGTTCCGACGTGTGTCTTCCGAGGTATGCCATGTGCCTTGGGAAGTACTCGCGTTGAATACGGGAGCCCCGCGCCCCTAGCGTCGAAAGCGTCGCAATCACGCTGCACGAGGTGGAACGTCAGGGGGAGCGGGAGATGGATTTCCTGGTTCTGGGACCGGTGGAGGTACACGAGTCGGGAGTGCCGGTCCGGCTCCGCGGAATGCGCCGCCGCCGGCTCCTCGCCGTCCTGCTGCTGAACGCGGGACACGCGGTGTCCATGGACGTCCTCGTGGACGAGCTGTGGCAGGACCCGCCCGCCTCCGCCCGCCACCAGGTGCACAACGCGATCCGCGACCTGCGCGCCGCCCTGGCCGGTTCCGGCGGCGCCGGGCTCATCACGGTGGACGTCGGCTACCGCCTGGACGTCCCCGCCGGGGCGGTGGACGCCCACCGCTTCACCGAAGGGGTACGGGCCGCCCGCGCCGCCCGCCGGGAGGGCCGCGACGCCGAGGCGCTGCGGCTGCTGCAGGCGGCGGCCGACCTGTGGCGGGGCGACGCCTTCGCCGGCATCGACTGCCCCATGGTGACCGCCGCCGCGGCCGGCCTCGAAGAACAGCGGCTCACGGCCGTCGAGGAGCTGATGGAGCTGCGCCTCGCGGCCGGCGAGACCGGCTCCCTGGTCGCCGAACTCTCCGCGCTCACCGCCCGGCACCCGCTGCGGGACGCCCTGCGCGGCAGCCTGATGCTCGCCCTGTACCGCAGCGGCCGGCAGGCCGACGCGCTCGCCGTCTACGACGAGGGGCGGCGGCTGCTCGCGGACGAACTGGGCCTGGAACCCGGCCCGCGGCTGCGCCACCTCCACGCGGAGATCCTCGCGGACGCCCCCCGGGCCCAGCGCCGG
>NZ_JAKRGC010000361.1 GCF_022347745.1 Streptomyces sp. OfavH-34-F | reverse complement strand
GGCGCAGTCGGTGGCCGTCCTCGCGGTGCTGCGGGCCGGCGCCGCGTACGTGCCGATCGACCCCCACTGGCCCGCGGCCCGGGTGAGCACGGTGCTGCGGCACAGCGGCGCCCGCGCGCTGATCACGGCGGAGCCCGCGACACCGGACGAACTGCCCGACGGGGTGCACGCGGTCGTCCTCGGCGGCTCCCCCGGCGCGGCCGTCCCGGACCCGCTCCCCGGCGACCCCGGGCCCGCGTCCCCCAAGGGCGGCGACCTCGACCGGAGCGCGTACGTCATCTACACCTCGGGCTCGACCGGCACCCCCAAGGGCGTGGTCATCTCGCACCGGGCGGCCGTCAACACCCTGGCCGACCTGACCGAACGGTTCGCCCTGACGGCCGGCGACAAGGTGCTCGCGGTCTCGTCGCTCGCCTTCGACCTGTCGGTCTTCGACCAGTTCGCCCTGCTCGGCTGCGGCGGCACCGTGGTCTGCCCGCCACCGGGCGCTGTCCCGGACCCGCAGGCGTGGGGCGAGAGCGTGCGGCGGCACGGCGTGACCGTGTGGAACTCCGTGCCCGCGCTGCTCGCCCTGACCCTGGAGTACCTCGGCGAGCGGGCCCGCGAACTCCTGGCCTCCCTGCGCCTGGTCATGCTCAGCGGCGACTGGGTGCCGCTGCCGCTGCTGGACCGGCTGGCCGCGTACTGCCCCGGCGCCCGGGTCATCGCGATGGGCGGCGCCACCGAGGCGTCGATCTGGTCGAACTGGTACCCCGTGTCCGGCGTCCCCGCCGGGTGGCAGAGCGTGCCGTACGGGACTCCGCTGGCCAACCAGACGATGCACGTCCTGGACGGGAACCTGGCCGACGCCCCGGTCTGGGTGCCCGGCGACCTCTACATCGGCGGCGCCGGCCTGGCCACCGGCTACCTCGGCGAGCCGCAGCGCACCGCCGCGTCGTTCCTGCGGCACCCCGTGACCGGTGAGCGGCTGTACCGGACGGGCGACCGCGCCCGCTACCGGCCGGGCGGCGTCCTGGAATTCCTCGGACGGGCCGACCACCAGGTCAAGATCAACGGCTACCGCGTCGAACTGGGCGAGATCGAGGCCCAGTTGACCCGCCTCGACGGGATACGCTCCGCCGTCGCGCTGGTGGACACCTCGCAGAGCCAGCCCTACCTGGCGGCCTTCCTCACCCGCGACGAGCCGGACGCCTCGGCGGCCGGGGCCCGCGTCGCCCCCGACGGGCCAAAGCTGCGGCGGGAACTCGGCGAGACCCTGCCCCCGTACATGGTGCCCGCCGCGCTCGTCGAGGTGCCGGCCCTGCCGCTGAGCGGCAACGGCAAGGTGGACCGCAGGGCGCTCCTGGACCTGCTCGCCGGCACGGTGCGCGGTGCCGGAGGGCCGGGGGCGCCGGAGGCGGCGGGCGGGAGCACGCAGGGCCCGGCGACCCCGGTGGAGGCCCGGCTGCTCGACCTGTGGCGGGAACTCCTGGGCCCGGCCGCGCGCGGGGTCACCGACGACTTCTTCGCGCTGGGCGGCAGTTCGCTGACCGCCGTACGGCTGTTCCGCGCGATCGAGACGGCCTTCGGGCGCCGGCTTCCGCTGGCCTCGCTGTTCCGGAACCGGACCGTGCGCGCCCAGGCCGCCCTGCTCGCCCCCGGCGAAGGGGAACCGGCGGCCGACGACACCGGACCGCTGGTCGGCCTCGGCGGCGGCGGCGACCAGCACGTGGTGTTCGTCCACCCGGTCGGCGGCGACGTCCTGTGCTACGAGGAGGCCGTGTCCGCCCTGACGGCCGACCCGGACCTCGCCGCGCGGCTGACGCTGCACGGGCTGCGGGCGGCCGGACTGCACGGGGCGGAGGAGCCCGCGAGCAGTCTCGACGCGATGGCGAAGCACTACGCGCGCACGCTCATCGAGCGGCTGCCCGACGGTCCGCTGCACCTGGTGGGCTGGTCCCTGGGCGGGACCGTGGCCCTGCACACGGCGGTGCTCCTGGAGCGGGAGGGGCGGCCGGTGGCCTCCGTGACCGCGCTCGACTCCTTCGTCGGCCGCCCGGACGGCCACCCGCCCGCCCTCGGTGCCCGGCTCGCCGGATTCTTCGGCGACCTGCTCGGCCGCGGCGACCTCGCCGCCCTGCTCCAGGACCCCGGCCCGGACGCGTCCGACGGGGAACGGCTGCTCGCCGCCCACGACGCCCTGGCCGCCCGGGGGTTGCTCGAGCGGCCCCTCGAACCGGCCGAGCTGTCCCGGCTGTTCGCCGTCTACCGCAACAACTCGGAGATCCTCGAACGCCACACGCCGGTCGCCTGGAACCCCGGCCCGCCGGCCGGACCGCAGCCGCCCCGGCTGCTGATCCGCGCCGCACGGACCGCGCGCCACGCCTTCCCCGGACTGCTGCCGCTCGACGAGGTACTGGCGGACCCGGGCCCCGTGCACACCGTCGACGAGGACCACTTCTCGGTGGTCCGGGGACCGGCCGCCGCACGCCTGGCCCGGCGGATCGGCGCGCTGTGCTCCGCCGCCCCCACCACCACCGACCTCCCGAGAGGAACACGGGGATGAGACCACTGTCCGCCGAGCGCGCCCTGCTCGAAGCCCGGCTGCCCGGCTTCGACGGCCGGCTCGCCGCGCTGGGGATCGACGGGGCCGAGGACCCGGACAACGAGGTGATCGAGGAGTTCCGCCGGGCCGGCGGCGGCAACCTGTTCGTCCCCCGGGAGCTGGGGGGCGCCGGGCTCGGCTGCCACGACGGCGTACGGCTCCAGCGGGCCGTCGGCTCCCGGGCCCCGGCCCTGGCCGTCGCGACGACCATGCACCACTACAAGGTCGCCTGGCTGGCCGCCGCGCTCGGCGCCGACGCCGCCGGGGTGCTCCGGGGGATCGCGGAGAAGAACCTCCTCGTCGCCTCCTGCGGCGCCGAGGGCCAGGTGGGCCGGAGCCTGTTCGCCCCGGGCATCCGGGTCGCCGCGGCCGACGGCGGGCTGACGGTGTCGGGCACCAAGCGCCCGTGCTCCCTCACCCGCTCCATGGGCCTGCTCTCGCTGACGGCGACCGCCCCGGACGGCACCGCACCGGACGGCCGGCTGCTCATGCTGGTGATCCCGGCGGACGCGCCCGGCATCCGGCGTGAGCCGTTCTGGCGCAACCGGGTGCTGCGGGCCACCCAGACCGACGCGGTGGTCCTCGACGAGGTCTTCGTACCGCAGTCCATGATCATCCCGATCGGTGACCCCGCGCTCTCGCCCGGCCGCTTCACCTCCAACCTGCTCTGGTTCCAGCTGCTCATCACCGCCTCCTACCTCGGCGTCGCCACCGGCCAGGTCGAGGAGCTGTACACCGCGGGGCGCGGCACCCCGGGCGACCGGGTGGCCGCGCTGGCCCCGCTGGAGACGGTGGCCGCCGCCCTGGAGGCGCTGGCCCGGGAGGTGGACGGGGGCCGGTGCGACGACGATCTGCTCGGCCGCTCCCTGCTCGTCCGCCACACCGCCCAGCGGGCCATCGCGGAGGCGACCGACCGGGCCCTGGAACTCGCGGGCGGCATGCCGTTCGTGACGGGTTCGCAGGGCGTGGACGCCCTGGCCGCGAGCCGGGGCCTCGCCTTCCACCCGCCGTCCGAGATCTCGGCGCGGGAGCCGCTGGACACCTGGCTCGGCGGCGGCGGACTGACCCTCACGTGACCGCGTCCCCCTGGGGCGACCCCCTCTCGCAGACCGATCGAGGCGCCCGTCGGGGCGCAGCACTTGGAGATTCGATGATCGTCCTAGGTCTTCACTTCGGCCACGACGCGGCCGTCTCCGTCCTCCGTGACGGGGCCGTCGTCTCCTACGTGCTGCGGGAGCGGCACACCCGGGTCAAGCACGCGGCCACCCTCGACATCGCCACCGTGCGCCGGGCCCTGGACGGGGCCGGGGTCCGGGCCGCCGACCTGGACGCGGTCGCGGTCTGCTCCACCCAGCAGGTCGAGCTGATCGTCGACGACCCGGCGGCCCTGTCCGTCGCCTACGCGCCGAGCGACCCGTTCGGCCGGCCCTGCACGCTGCTGGAGGAGGAGGAGTCCGGCGCGGCCGGGCGGCGGGGCGGCGGCACCCTGCTCGACTTCCTCTACGACCCCGAGCTGTCCGCGACCTGGCTGGGCCGCTCCTACGCGCGCCTGTACCCGGAGCACGCGGGACGGGAGCGGGCGGACGTGCCGGTCGTCCCGTGGGTCGACGACTACGTCACCGAGCCGGAGTGGGCGGGCACCCGCGGCCTCGCGGAGCTGGCCGCCGCGCCCGCGGTGGCCGACGAACGGCACCGGTACGGCTTCCACCTGCCGGTACGGGTGACGCTCGACGGAACCACGATCCCCGGCTACGCGGTCCACCACCACCTCGCCCACGCGGGGAGCGTGTACTACGCCTCCGGGTTCCGGGAGGCCGCGGTGCTCACGCACGACGGCTACGCCGAGGGCGAGAGCTACCACAGCGGCATGTTCTACCTGGGCCGGGAGCAGGCGCTGTACCCGCTCGCCCCGCACCACCTGGGCCTGGGCGGCCTGTACGACCGGGTCGGCGCCGCGCTGGGCCTGGGCCTGGTGGGCCCGGCCGGGAAGCTGATGGGCCTCGCCGCCTACGGGCGCCCCCGCTTCTACACGTCCCGGTTCCTGGGCAACCACGCCGACCTGCGCGAGCGCTTCCCGATGGACGTGGCGACCGCCTGGCTGCGGCACTGCCGCCGGGAGGCCGAGCGCATGGGCTACGACCTCGCCCCGTTCGGCGACCCGGAGCAGGCGACGGCCCCGGTCAACGCGGACGTGGCGGCCAGCACCCAGAAGCTCTTCGAGGAGGTGCGGATGGAGGCGGTGCGCACGCTGCACGCCTCGCTGGGCGCGGCCGGGACGGCGGTGCCGGCGCTCTGCCTGTCCGGGGGCACCGCGCTCAACTGCCCGTCGAACACCCAGATCGCGCAGGAGGGGCCGTTCCGGGAGGTCTTCGTGGAACCGGCCTGCGACGACGGCGGCATCGCGATCGGCGCGGCGCTCGCCGTCCACCACTCGATCCTCGGCCACCCGCTGCCGGCCGCGGACGGGCCGCGCCGCTTCCCGTCGCCCTACCTCGGTAAGCCTCCCACGGCCGAGGACCTGGCCGCGGCGGTCGCCGCCGCGGGCGACCGGATCGTGGTGGAGGACCTCGGCTCCGGCGAGGCGGTGGCGGAGCGGGTGGCGGACGACCTCGTCGCCGACCGCGTCGTGGCCTGGTTCGACGGGGGCAGCGAGGCGGGGCCCCGGGCGCTCGGCCACCGCTCGATCCTGGCGGACCCGCGCAACGCGGAGAACTGGCCCCGGGTGAACCGCGTCAAGACCCGTGAGGCGTGGCGCCCGTTCGCCCCGGCGGTGCTCGCCGAGCACGCGGCGGACTGGTTCGGGGACGTGCCGCTGCCCTCGCCGTACATGCTGTTCAACGCGACGGTGCGGCAGACGGGGATACCCGCCGTGACCCATGTGGACGGCACCGCGCGCATCCAGACCGTGGACGCCTCGGCGGGCGGCTACCACGCGGCGATCGCCGCGTTCCACCGCCGCACGGGCGTGCCGGTGGTGATGAACACCTCGCTCAACGGCCCCGGGGAGCCGATCGTCGAGCGGCCGGAGGAGGCGCTCGACCTCTTCCTGAAGACCGAACTCGACGTGCTGTACCTGGCCGGTCTGCGCATCACCCGCGCCTGACCGCCGTCCCCGGGGAGGAACCATGAAACTGACGACCTGTGAGACGGCTCCGGGCGACTGGACCGGTGACGTGCTCGCCCTGGGCGTGTACGAGGAGGACGGCGCGCCGTCGGACGGGCCGTGGCTGAGCGAGGTCGATGCCGCGCTCGGCGGGGCCGTCACCCGGCTGCTCGCGTACGACGCGTTCGGCGGGGCCCGCGACGAGCTGGTCACCGGGCCCGGGGTGCCGGGCCGGTGCGAGCGGCTGGTGCTGCTCGGGCTCGGCCGCCCCGGCGAGGTGACGCCGCACACCGCGCGGCG
>NZ_JAKRGC010000360.1 GCF_022347745.1 Streptomyces sp. OfavH-34-F | reverse complement strand
GGGCCTGCGCCGGGGCGGCGGGCGCGGGAGCCTGCGCCGGAGCGGCCGCGTACGGGTTCTGGCCGGGCGGCGGCGGGGCGTACCAGCCCTGCTGCGGCATGTCCGGGACGGGCTGCTGCGGGGGCGGGGTGTGTCCGGGCGGCTGCCCGTAGCCGGCGTACGGCGGCTGGGGCTGGAGGTGGGCCTTCTGGTCCACCGTCGAGCGGTAGTCCACGGCGCCCTGCGTCATCCGCATGTACGCCTCCTCCAGGGAGGCCTGGTGCGGCGACAGCTCCCACAGCCGGACGTCCGACTCGTGGGCGAGGTCGCTGATCCGGGGGAGGGCGAGACCGGTGACGCGCAGGGCCCCGTCCGGCTCGGACAGCACCTGGCCGCCCGCCTCGGTCAGCGTGGCGGTGAGCTTCTCGCGGGCCTCCGGCTTCTCGTCCGGGACACGCACCCGGGCGAAGTCGGCCGAGTTGGCTGAGATGAAGTCCTTGACGCTCATGTCGGCCATCAGCTGGCCGCGGCCGATCACGATCAGGTGGTCGGCGGTCAGCGCCATCTCGCTCATCAGATGGCTGGAGACGAAGACCGTCCGGCCCTCGGAGGCCAGCATCTTCATCAGGTTGCGGACCCACAGGATGCCCTCCGGGTCGAGGCCGTTGACCGGCTCGTCGAAGAGGAGGACCTGCGGGTCGCCGAGCAGCGCGGCGGCGATGCCCAGACGCTGCCCCATGCCCAGCGAGAAGCCCTTGGAGCGCTTGCGGGCCACGTCCTGGAGCCCCACCACACCCAGCACCTCGTCCACCCGCGCCTCGGGGATGCCGGCCAGCTGGGCGAGCGAGAGCAGGTGGTTGCGGGCGCTGCGCCCGCCGTGCACGGCCTTGGCGTCGAGCAGGGCCCCCACCTGACGGGGCGCGTTCGGCAGGTTCCGGAACTCGTGGCCGCCGATGGTGACCCGGCCCGCTGTCGGCCGGTCCAGCCCGAGGATCATCCGCATCGTCGTCGACTTGCCGGACCCGTTGGGACCGAGGAATCCGGTGACGGCCCCCGGCCGCACCTGGAAGGAAAGGTTGTACACGGCCGTCTTCGCGCCATAGCGCTTGGTCAGGCCGACTGCCTCGATCATGCTCCAGCCCCATCGACTTATCTGTCGTCGGGGCCCACGCCGTCCGGCCGTACGCCCCCCGTAAGAGTTAGGAGGATATCCATGCCTTGACGGTTCCGGCCAAGTCGTCACAGACGGGTCCGGCCCGGTGACCGGGCCGGACCACGCTCAGGCGTCCCGCTGCTTCAGCACGAGGTAGCCGCCGATCAGCGCGGCCGCCACCCACCCCACCATGATCAGCAGCCCGGCCCACGGGCCGTACGGCGCCGGGTCGCTGTTCATCGCGTCCGGGACCACCTGCATGATCTTGGAACCCGCCTGGTCCGGGAAGTACCGGGCGACCTCCTTGGCCTTCGGCACCGCCGACAGGATCTGCGAGACCAGGAAGAAGAACGGCATCAGGATGCCCAACGACAGCATCGAGCTGCGCAGCATCGCCGCCACCCCCATGGAGAACACCGCGATCAGCCCCATGTAGAGCCCGGCGCCGACCACCGCCCGCAGCACGTTGTCCGCGCCGATCGTCGTCCCGTGGTCGCCCAGCAGCGCCTGGCCCAGGAAGAACGACACGAAACTGGTGACCAGGCCGACCGCCAGCGCCAGCGCACCCGCCACCAGCACCTTGCTGAACAGGAGCGTCCCGCGCTTCGGCACGGCCGCCAGCGAGGTGCGGATCATGCCCGAGCTGTACTCCGTACCGACGACGAGCACCCCGAACACGACCATCGCCAGCTGGCCGAGGATCATTCCCGAGAAGCCGATGAACGTCGGGTCGAAGGTCGCCTGCTCCTCCGGCTTGAGGTCGTCGAACTGCGTGCGCATCAACGCGCACAGCGCCGCGCTCATCGCGACGGTGACCGCGAACGCCGAGATCAGCGTCCAGGTGGTCGAGGAGACCGTACGGATCTTGGTCCACTCGGAAGTGAGGACCGCGGAGACGGAAGCCATCGTCACGCCCCCTCTCCGCCGCCGGGCCGCTGGACCCAGCCCTCGCCCCACTGCCCGTCCGGCGGCGCGTCCCCGCCGGGCCCCGAATGCGCGTGGTACTCCACCGCGCCCGCCGTCATCTGCATGAACGCCTCCTCCAGCGACGCCCGCTGGGCGCTCAGCTCGTGCAGCGTGAGGGAGTGCCGGGCGGCCAGCTCACCGAGGTCCTCGGTCGCGGCTCCGTCCACCTCCAGCGTGCCGTCCCCCGCCTCGACCGCCACGATGCCCTCCTCGTGCAGCACGTCGCGCAGCCGCTCCTGCTGCGGGGAGCGCAGCCGCACGTAACTGCGCGAGTTCTCGTGGATGAAGTCGGCCATCGACGTGTCGGCGAGCAGCCTGCCCTGACCGATCACGATCAGATGGTCGGCGGTCAGCGCCATCTCGCTCATCAGGTGCGAGGAGACGAAGATCGTCCGCCCCTGCGCGGCGAGCGTCTTCATCAGGTTCCTGATCCAGTGGATGCCCTCGGGGTCGAGACCGTTGACCGGCTCGTCGAACATCAGGATCTGCGGATCACCGAGCAGCGCCGACGCGATGCCGAGGCGCTGGCCCATGCCGAGCGAGAAGCCCTTGGACTTCTTCTTCGCCACCGCGGTCAGTCCGACCGTCTCCAGCACCTCCGCCACCCGGCGCTCCGGGATGCGGTTGCTCTGCGCCAGGCAGAGCAGGTTGTTGTACGCGCTGCGCCCGCCGTTCATCGCCTTGGCGTCCAGCAGCGCCCCGATGTACTTCAGCGGCTCGGACAGATCCCGGTAGTGCTTGCCGTCGATCCGCACGGAACCGCTCGTGGGGTGGTCGAGATCGAGCATCATCCGCATCGTCGTGGACTTGCCCGCCCCGTTGGGCCCCAGAAAGCCCGTCACCATCCCTGGTCTGATCACGCACGACAAGCCGTCGACGGCGACCTTGTTCCCGAAGCGTTTCGTGAGGCCATCCAACTCGATCATGCGTTCACGCTAGAACGCCCGCGTGCCCGGCGCCACCACAAAGGTGGAACCGGGCACGCGGATCAGACAACCGGAATCAGCGGGTCTGCTGCGCCGGGACGCCCCGGGAGGCGGGCTCCTCGTCGGCGGGGGAGCCGGCGGCGGCCACCGCGGCACCCGTCAGCGTCGCCAGCATCTCGCGGACGTTGGTCAGCTGCGCGTTGATCGAGTCGCGGCGGTTGGTGAGCGCCGCCAGCTCGCGCTCCGACTCGCTGCGGATGCGGTCCGCCTTCGCGTTGGCGTCCGCCACGATGTCCTCGGACTGGCGCTGTGCGGTCTCCACCGTCTGACGGGCCCGGCGCTCGGCGTCCGTACGGAGCTTCTCGGCCTCCAGGCGGAGCTGCTCGGCGCGGTGCTCGATCTCGGCGAGCCGCTTCTCGGCCTTGGCCTGACGGGACGCGAGGTCGCGCTCCGACTGGTCGCGGCGCTTGGCCAGGTTGGTCTCGAAGTCCGCGGCGGCCTGGGCGGCCTTGGCGCGGGTCTCCTCGAAGAGGGCGTCCGCCTCCTCCCGCTTCTGCGCCGCGTCCTTCTGCGCGTCCGCACGCAGCGCGGTGGCCTCCCCCTTGGCCTTCTCCACGATGCGGACGCCGTCGTCCTCGGCCTTGGCCTTGCGCTCGGCGGCGAAGGTCTCGGCGTCGTTGCGCACCTGCTGGGCGGCGGACTCGGCGAGTTCGCGGTGCTGCTCGGCGGCGCGACGGGCCTCCTCGCGCAGGTCCTTCGCCTCCTCCTCGGCCAGGCGCAGGATCTTCTCCACACGGGCACCGAGACCCGCGTACGACGGCTCCGCGTCGTTCACCTGGGCCTGGGCGTTCTGCGTCTCGAGGTGCAGTTCCTCGATGCGCTTTTCCAGCGACGTGATGCGGGCCAGCGCGCTGTCACGGTCGGCGACGAGCTTGGTAATGCGGTCGTCCACCTGACCGCGGTCGTAACCACGCCGCACGAGTTCGAAGCCGAAGGGGGAGGAAGGGTCACTCATGGGGTTCCTGTCGAAGTGAGACCGGTGAGGTGATAGAGGGAATCCTAGGGGCCGGAACGGCGTGTCATCGAGTGGATGCGGTTTTGACCCGGAGAATGACACCCCTTTTGAGTGGCGGACCCCCGTTTTCCGGTGGCGGGCCCCCGTAACCCCCGCCTCCCGGACGATCGAAGGGCCGCGCGCAACCATGCGCAGCGGCCGGCCGGCTACCCATCGGACGACTTGCCGCCCGACCGGTTGCCCGCCGAGGCACCCGCCTTGACGCCGCCCGCAGGCGCGGAGCCCCCGCCCTTGCCGCCCGCCGCCGGGGTCTCGAAGGACTCCAGCGCCTCCAGCACGTCCTGGACCCGGGAGATCTCCGTGTTGATGTCCTCGCGCCGGCGCACCAGGACCTCCAGCTCCCGCCGGCCCTCGTCCACCATCCGCTTGGCCTCGGCCTCGGCGTCCGCCCGCAGCTTCTCGGCCTCGCGCACCAGGCTGGCCTTCTTCTGCTCGGCCTCCTTCAGCAGCGACTCCGCCCGCTTCACGGCAGCGATCCGGACCTTGCTCGCCTCCGCGTTGGCGTCGGACAGCAGCTCCTTGGCCTTCGCCGCCGCCTCGTCGCGCTGCTCGGTCGCCGCCTTCATCAGCTTGTCGACGCGCTCGCCGGCCGTCTTCATCTGCTCGGCCGTCTCCCGGCGGGCCCGGTCGTGCAGCTCCTGGATCTCGCCCTCCAGACGGGTCCTCAGCTCCTCGGCCCGCTCCCGGATCTGCGTCGCGTCCCGGCGCGCCCCGACCAGCAGCTCGTCCGCGTCCGTCCGGGCCCGCTCCACCAGCGTGTTGCCCTCGACCGTCGCCGCCGACGTGATCCGCACGGCCTCCTTGCGGGCAGCGCCGACCATCGTGTCGGCCTGCTCCTCGGCCTCCGTGGCGACGCGCAGCGCCTCCTCGCGGGCCTTGTCGATCAGCTGGTCCGCCTGCTCCGCCGCGTCCGCACGGCGCTTCGACGCCGCCTCCCGCGCCTCGTCGAGCAGCCGGTCCGCCTCCTGGCGCGCCTCGGCCCGCAGCTGCTCGGCCGCCGCCTCGGCGTCCGCCCGCAGCCGCTCCGACTCCTCCCGGGTGCGCGCCGCGTGCTCCTGCGCCGAACCCACGGTCGCCGACGCCTCGGCGCGCATCCGCTCCGCGTCGCCCGCCGCCTCGTCGGCCGTACGGGCCGCCTGCCGCTCCGCCTCCGTCTTCAGCCGCTCCGCCTCGGCCGTCGCCTCGGACACCAGAAGGTCGACCTGGGCCGCCGCCTCCGACCGCATCCGGTTGGCGTCCTCGCGGGCCTCCGCCCGGCTGCGCGCCGCGTCCTGCTCGGCCGACGCCAGCGCGTCCGACGCCTCCGTACGCATCCGCTGGCTGTACTCGGCGGTGTCCGCCCGCAGCCGCTCCGACTCGGCGATCGCCTCGGAGACCGTACGCTCCGCCATCGCCTTGGCGGCGTCCGTCTCCTCCTTGGCCACCTGCCGGATACGGGAGGCGTCCTCGCCGGCCCGTTCCCGCTCCGCGTGCGCGTCGGCCCGCAGCCGGTCGGCCTCCTCCTGAGCCTCGGACTTCGTCCGCTCCGCGACGTGCTCCGCCGCGGACCGCAGCCCGGCGATCTCCTCCTCGGCCTGCTCCTGGAGCCCGCTGACCGAATCCCGCACCTGCTGGGCGGTCTGCTCGGCCGCCGCGACCAGCTCGGCCGCCCGCGTCTCCGCCTCGCCCGTCAGCCGCTGCGCCTCGGCCTGCGCCTCCTCGACCCGCTTGCGCGCGGCGGCCAGCAGCTCCTCGCTCTGCTCCCTGGCCTGCTCGCGCTCCCGGCCCGCCTCGGTCCTGGCCGCGTCCAGCGTCTCCTCGGCCGCCCGGCGGCGCCGGTTGGCCTCCTCCTGGGCGGCGGCCAGCGCCTCCGCCGCCTCCGCGCCCACCCGCTCGGCGGCCGCGGCGGCCTCCGACCGCATCCGGTCGGC
>NZ_JAKRGC010000035.1 GCF_022347745.1 Streptomyces sp. OfavH-34-F | reverse complement strand
GCCCCTGCGCGTCGGGATCCCGCTGGGGGAGGAACGCGGTGCGTTTCTCCCGGTCCCGCATGGCCGTGCGGACCCGGGTGCGGGGCACCGGGGCGGCGCAGCGGGCGCTGATGACGGCACAGGCGGCGAGCGCGGTGCCGGCGGCCGCGGTGGCGGCGAGCGCGACGGCGGCGGAGAGGGTGCCGCCCTCGGCGAGCAGCACCTCGGTGAGCAGCAGGAGCAGCAGCCCGGCGGGGCGCAGGAGGCGGGAGAGACCGTCGCGTACGCGACGCATGGCATCGGTGTCCATGGACGGTTCCCCCTCTCCGGATCGCTGCGGCCGGTCCGTCCGTTATACACGACGCACCGGCGCCGTCAATGTGCGTTGACGGCCGGCTCGTCCCGGGCCAGCACCTCCTCGTCCGGCCGCGGATCGTGCTCGCGCGGCCCCGCGTACGTCACCGCCAGCGCGACGGCGAGGTTGGCGGCGAGGGCGACGATGCCGGCGTTGACGCCCCACACCGGGTCGTTGTCCGTGAACACGAACCCGCACACCGCGCCCACCCCGGCGACGAGCCCGCTCAGCGCCCCGAGCAGCGTCAGCCGCCGCCACACCAGCCCCAGCAGCACCATGGGGAGCAGTTGCGCCATGCCCTCGTAGGAGATGAGGGAGAGGCGGACGAGGGTGTTGGGGGCGGTGTACGTGAGCAGCAGCGCGAGGGAGCCCGCGACCACGACGACCAGTTGCGCGGCGCCCTTCTGCCGGCGCTCCCAGCGGGGCACCAGCGAGAGCACGCTGCGGCCCCACATCGTGCCGATGACCAGCATGAACACGGCCATGGGCACGATCGAGGAGAGGGCGGCGGCGACCCCGATGACCCCCACCGACCAGGCGGGCAGCGAGTCGACGACCAGCTCGAACAGGGCCAGGTTGGACTCGGCGCCGGCCAGCCCCGGCACCACGAACAGGGCCGCCATGCCGAGGAGCATCGGGACGAAGAGGAGGACGTTGTAGGCGGGCAGCCACATGGCGTTGCGGCGCAGCACGTCGGCGTTCCGCGCGCCGAGGTAGCCGGCGACGGTGGTCGGGAAGATCACGACGGTGAGCGAGTTGAGGAACGAGGTGGTGATGAACCACGCCTGGCCGAGGCCGCTGTCGCCGTGGCCGGGCAGGGTCAGCCAGTCGCGCTTCTCGGTGACGAGCCGGTCGAGGAAGGGCCCGTAGCCGTCGAAGTAGTGCAGGGGCACGTACACCGCGAGGAATCCGAGCGTGACGATCACCAGCAGGTCCTTCAGCACCGACACCCAGGCGCTGCCGCGCAGCCCGCTGACGACGACGAACCCGGTGGTGACGGCGAAGGCGATGAAGTAGGCCCAGTTCAGGCTGATGGCGCCGTAGGAGATCGTCGAGACGACGACGCCCATGCCGGTGATCTGGAGCTGGATGTACGGGAGCAGGAACACGGTCGCCAGGACGGCGACGAGCGCGCCGAGCCAGGGCCGCCCGAAGCGGTGCGCCACCATGTCGGTGATCCCGACGAGCCCGTGCTCGCGCGCGTACGCCCACAGCAGCGGCCCGACGACGTAGCCGAGCGCGTAACCGCAGGACATGTAGGCGACGACGTAGAGGACGGGCGCGCCGTAGTTGTAGCCCCAGCCCGCGGCGCCGAGGTAGCTGAAGCTGGTGTAGCCCTCGCCGGCCATCAGCACCCAGATGAAGACCGTGCCCAGGCTGCGCCCGCCCACCGACCACTCGGCGAGCCCGCCGCCCTCACCGCCGCGCCGGCCGCGTACGGCGAGCAGCCCGAGGGCGACGGTGGCGACCATGAAGACCCCGAAGACGGAGGTCGCGACGGTGGCGTTCACCGGCGGTCACCCCGCCGGGCCAGCCATACGGCGACGGGGGTCAGCAGGGTCGCCCCGAGCAGCCAGAGGAAGAGGAACGGCAGCCCGAGAACCACCGGTTCGACCCGGTTCACGAAGGGCAGCGCCCCGAGGTAGAGGACGTAGGGGACCAGCAACCACAGCAACTGCGGACGTCGTCTGAGCACGTCGGAGAACCTTACGGGCCGGGGCGGGCAGTGGGCGTCCGGGCCCGGACCGGCGCGGCGCGCGTGGCGTGCGCGGCGGGTGGGCCGGGCGGTGGGCCCGGTGGGTGGGCCCGGTTCCCCACCTGTGGACAAGCCCCCCATCCCGGGCCCGTACAGCAGTACGGTGTGGTCCATGCGCCCCGACACTCCTGCCGACCACATCACCGAAGCCGAGCGTCTGCTCCGCACCGCGGCGCAGTACCCCGAGGACCACGAACCGCTCCTCCTCCAGGCGGCGGCCCACCTGGAACTCGCCGGCGAACGCGCCCGCGCCGCGACGCTCTACGACGAACTCCTCAACGCACCCGGCACCGAGCACCCGCAGCTGGTGAAGGCGCTCAGCGCCGCCAACCTCTGGGAGTACGGCCACGAGGCGGAGGCCCGCGCGCTCATCGACGGCGTGCGCGTGGCGGCCCCGCAGGAGGCCGCGCCCTGGGAGATCGCGGCCGAGACGCTGGAGGCCCACGACGAGCTGGAAGCGGCCCACGACCTGTTCTCCACGGCCCTGCGGCTGCTGATCGCGCCCGGCGAGGACGTGCCGTACGCCACCCAGTCGCTGCTCACCGGCCGCCACCGGGTGCGCAGGCTGATGGGCGCCGCGCACGACGCCTGGGACGAGCTGGCCGACACGCTGCACACGGCGGCCGTCCCGCTGGACGAGCTGCACGACCCGAAACGCCTGTGGGCGCTCGGCTCGTCGGACCCGGGCGAGCTGCGCGCCGAGATCACCCGGCTCCGCGCCGAACTGGGCACGTACCGCACGGCGTTGTCGCGCCCGTTCCCGGTGGCGGTGCTGCACTGGCCGGCGGACGAGCTGCGCGAACTGCTCACCGCCTACCCGGGCCTGGGCAGCGAGTACACCTCGCACCCGGACCACCTGGCGCGGCTGGAGAGCGCGCTGCGCGACCTCCAGGCGGCGGGCACCCCGAACCTGGGCATCGTCACCGGCACGGTCCCCTCCTACGAGGCCTTCGCCGCCTCGGAGGCCGCCTCCCCGGCCGACCCGGACCTGCTTCCCCAGTACGCCACCACCCTGGCCGCCCGCGGCCGGGCGGTCCCCTGGCCGCCACCGAAGAGCGGGGCGTGCTGGTGCGGCTCGGGCGAGTCGTACCGGGAGTGCCACGGCGGGCGGGTGGGCTGACGGACATGCCCGCACTGCAGCGCCTGCGCGCCGACCACGCCCCCGCCGTCCTCGCCTTCGAGGAGGCCAACCGCGCCTTCTTCGCCGCCTCCGTCCCGGACCGCGGCGACGCCTACTTCACCGACTTCCCGGCCCGCCACGCCGCCCTGCTCGCCGAACAGGAGGCGGGCACCAGCCACTTCCACGTCCTGGTCGCGGAGGACACCGGCGAGGTGCTGGGCCGCTTCAACCTGGTGGACGTCTGCGACGGCGCCGCCGAACTCGGCTTCCGCGTCGCGGAGAAGGCCGCCGGCCGGGGCCTGGCCACCGCCACGGTCCACCACCTCTTCGGCCTGTGCCGCACCACGTACGCCCTGACCACCCTCCACGCCCGCGCCACCCTCGCCAACGCCGCCTCCCGCACGGTCCTGCGCCACACGGGCTTCGTGGCGACGGGCGAGGAGGTCGACCTCGACGGCGAACGCGGCCTGGCGTTCGTACGGGAACTGGGAGCGGGGCACCGGGAGGGGTGACCGGGGCGTTTGTCACCGGGATTCCCGGCTGTCCCACCTTTGCAATACCATCACATCCCATCTAGTCATCAGGGCCGCGCCTCACCACCCAGGTCCCAGCTCTGTGTGCGCGAGGAAGGCTCCATGGCCCCGTACCAGCCCTCTGCCGACTGGCAGTTCGAGGTCCCCACCACCGGTGCCAAGCGGCTCCCGCCCGCCGCCCGGTACGTCGAGTCGCTGACCCACCAGGGGTACGGGTTCGAGGCGGCCATCGCCGACCTCGTCGACAACTCCATCGACGCGGGCGCCCGCAACGTCGTCGTCAGCCTGCTGCGGGACGACGACCGGCTGGTGAGCCTGCTCGTCATAGACGACGGCTGCGGCATGGACGACGAGGCGCTGGACACCGCGATGACGGTGGGCGGCCGGCAGGGCTACGGGGAGGACGCGCTCGGCCACTTCGGCGCCGGGCTCAAGGCGGCCTCCCTGTCCCACGCCGGCTCGCTCACCGTCATCAGCCGCACCAAGCGCAGCCCGTCCACCGGCCGGCGCTGGCTGACCGCCCGCGCCCAGGCCGACTTCAGCTGCGACATCGTCGACGCGAGCTACTGCCAGGACCTCGTCGACCGCTACGACGGCGTCATCCAGTGGCACGGCACGATCGTGCGCTGGGACCGGGTCCGGGCCTTCGAGACCATCACCGCCGGGCAGACCGACCGCTATCTCAACGACGCCATCGAGAAGCTGGAGACGCACCTCGGGCTCTACCTCCACCGCTTCCTGGCCCGCGACGGCTTCAACATCGACATCGTCGTGGAGGACGTACGGACCAGGGAGGAGCTGGACCACCGGGGCGTCGAGCCGATCGATCCGTTCGGCTACCGGGTGCCCGGCCGGGCCGGCTACCCCCGTACGTACACCGCGCCGGTCGAGGGCGTCGGCGAGGTCGCGCTGACCGCGCACATCTGGCCGCCGAAGTCGCCGCTGGTCAGCTTCCGGGGCATCGGACCGCTCGCCAAGCGCCAGGGCTTCTACATCTACCGCAACGACCGCCTCGTCCAGGCGGGCGGCTGGAACGGCACCCGCAGCCCGGAGGGCCACCTCGCGCTCGCCCGGATCGCCGTCGATCTGCCGTCCGGCCCGAATGACGTCTTCAACCTCACCGTGAAGAAGGACGGCGTCACGGTCACCCCGGCGTTCGCGCGCGGCCTGGAGCGGGCCGAGGACGGCTCGGGCCACACCTTCGCCGCGTACGTGCAGGAGGCCGCGCTCACCTACCGGGAGGCCGCCCGGCGCGCCACCGAACCGCAGCGCAAGGCCGTCCTGCCGGCGGGCAAGGGGATGGACCCGAAGCTGCGGCGCACCCTGCGCGACGAGCTGCCGGAGCTGGAGGGCGAGGACCCGATCGCGTTCCGCTGGGACAGCCTGCCGCCGGACGTGTTCTTCGAGCTGGACCGCGAGCGGCGAGAGGTCCGGCTCAACCGGGAGTACCGGCAGGTGCTGAACGGCGGCCGGCGCGGCGGGCTGAACGACGCGCCGGTGATCAAGAGCATGCTCTACCTGATGGTCAACGAGATCTTCCAGAAGGAACGGGTCCGGGCCGTCCACACCGACAACGTGGCGCTGTGGAACAGCGTCCTGGTCACGGCGGCGCGCTGCGAGATGGAGCGCTGAGCCCTCACCCCTCCGCTCCGTACGCCTCCGTCCCCCGCCCTCGCCGCCCCCGTGCCCGTGCCGATCCGAGAGAGCCACCCCGTCATGACCGACCACCTGTTCACCCTGCACGCCGACGTGCTGGCCGCGATGCGCCGGGGGCCCAGGCCCTTCGCGAAGCTGGTCTTCGTGCTCTCCGAGGACGAGGAGCCCGCCGACACCACGTTCTCCCACTTCCAGGACCGGGTGCTGGCCGCCGACCCGGGCGACGGGCTGATCGCGCTGTGGCACCGCACCCTGACCGCCTGGGACCTGGCCGAGCAGGCCGACTGGTCCCCGGCACCGCCCCGTACGGACGCGCGCCGCGCGGACGCGTACGACCGGCTGGGCCTGCCCGCCGGGCTCCGCAAGGCGCTGGACAGCGCGGTCCCGGTGTTCAAGGAGCCCGGACCGGCCGTCATCAGCAAGGAGTTCACCTCCTGGTACTCGCGGGACACCGCCGCCGCCCGCTCGTTCTACTGGAGCGCCTACGAGCGGCTGCTGCGCGCCAAGGGCTGGTCGGACGCGGCGGTCTCCGGTCTCGACGAGGCGAGCCACGCCGTGGTCGAGCGCCTCTCCGACCCCACCCGCCCCGAGGCGTACGGAGCGCGCGGCTTGGTCGTCGGCTACGTCCAGTCGGGCAAGACCGCCAACTTCACCGGGGTCACCGCCAAGGCCATCGACGCCGGGTACCGCCTGGTCATCGTCCTCGGCGGCACGCTGAACCTGCTGCGGGGCCAGACCCAGCGCCGGCTCGACATGGAGCTGATCGGCCAGGAGAACATCCTGCGCGGCGCGGACCCGGCCGACCCGGACGCCCTGGTCGGCATCGACTACCAGGAGGACGCGGACTGGCCGGAGAAGTTCGTCAGCCACGGCGGCCGGCCCTCCGCCCTCGGCGCCTTCGACATCGAGCGCCTCACCACCCGCGACAACGACTACAAGAGCCTGCTCAACGGCATCCGCGCCCTCGAATTCGAGAAGCAGTCCCGCACCGAGCCGCTGTACGCCCCGGCCAACCTGCACCACGCGGCGGCCCGGATCATGGTCGTGAAGAAGAACAAGTCCGTCCTGGACAAGCTGATCAACGACCTCAGGAAGATCGGCCCGATCCTCTCCGAGATCCCCGCGCTGATCATCGACGACGAGTCGGACCAGGCGTCCGTCAACACGACGGACCCGAAGAAGTGGGAGGAGGGCAAGGTCACCCGTACGGCCATCAACGGCCAGATCTCCCAGCTGCTCGGCCTGCTGCCGCGCGCCCAGTACGTCGGCTACACCGCGACCCCCTTCGCCAACGTCTTCGTCGACCCGGGCGACAGCGAGGACATCTTCCCGCGCGACTTCCTGATCTCGCTCCCCCGCCCGACCGGCTACATGGGCGTCCAGGACTTCCACGACCTCGACGGCGACGAGGGCACCGCCGAGGAGACGCACGTCCGCGGCATCCACCAGGACACCGGCGACCGCCTCCAGGAGGCCCTCGACGCCTTCGTCCTCACGGGCGCGCTCAAGCTCTACCGGGCGGACCGGGGCGTGCCGGAGGGGCCGTTCCGCCACCACACGATGCTCGTCCACGAGTCGGTGCGCATGGCCGAGCACACGGCCCTGGCCCTGCGCATCAGCACCCTGTGGCACCAGGCCGCGTACACGAGCCACGCGGGCCACGACCGGCTGGCCGCGCTCTTCGCCGCCGACTTCCACCGCTTCGCCGACCCGGAGCTGCCCACGCCGGACTCGTACGAGGAGCTGCGCGCGTACGTCTCGCGCGCCCGCCAGCTGATCAACGCCGGCGGCACCCCCGTCCTGGTCGTCAACGGCGACACCGAACGCGACTACGACCAGCCCGACCTCGACTTCGAGCGCACCCCGCACGTGTGGAAGATCCTCGTCGGCGGCACCAAGCTCTCCCGTGGCTTCACGGTCGAGGGCCTGACGGTCACGTACTACCGCCGCACCACCCAGCAGGCCGACACCCTGATGCAGATGGGCCGCTGGTTCGGCTTCCGCCCCGGCTACCGCGACCTGGTCCGCCTCTACATCGGCCGCGAGGAACCGGTCGGCAAGACGAGGACGGTCGACCTGTACGAGGCCTTCGAGGCGATCTGCCGCGACGAAGAAACGTTCCGCGCCCAGCTGTCCCGCTACGCCACCCTGGTGGACGGCAAACCCCAGGTCACCCCGGCCCAGATCCCCCCGCTCGTCTCCCAGCACCTGGCCTGGATCAAGCCCTCGGCCCGCAACAAGATGTTCAACGCGGAACTGGTCGAGATCCGCTCCCCCGGCCAGTGGGTCGAACCGACGGCGTACCCGGTGGCCACGCCGGACCTCCGGGCGAACACGGAGGCGTGGGGGGCGGCGCTGGGGGCGTTGGGCGAGGACCTTTCCGTGTTCGTCACCCTGTCCGACAGCGACCGGGGCGGCTTCACCCGATACCCGGCCCGGACGGCGGTTCTCGGCCACACCCAGCTGCTGGAGATCATGAGCCGTCTCGCGTGGGGCCGCCCGGACCTCTTCGCACCGCACCTGGCCTATCTGCGGGACGCGAGCGACGCCGGCTGCGCCACGGACGACTGGGCGCTGATCCTTCCCCAGACGTCCGGGCCGACGAGCGTGTCCGCCAGCATTCTCGGCAGTCAGCCCGTGACGCTCGTGCAGCGCAAGCGGAACGCCCGGGGCGTCTTCAACCGCATCTCCGGTGTGGCCCACCGCCAGTCCGCCGAACGTATCGCCGGCCTCCGCGCGCTGAGCGACGACGACCCGTTCGCCACCCAGCTTCACCGCCCGCGCAGGGGAGCCGTGCTCCTGTATCCCGTGGTCGAGCCCGGCACCGGAAGTCCGGAAGATCTCGTGACGGGCGGCTGTATCGACCCCGGCAAGGTCGTTCTGGCCGCGGCGTTCATCCCGGCGGCGGGCCCGGCGGGCAAGCCGGTACCCTACGTTCGCTTCCGGGCGGTCGACTCGTCCCGGCCCGACGAAGCCACCATCGAAGTCCCGTGAGCTGACTTCTGCCGTACGTGACCTTGGAGTGACCCTGGTGTCTGAGCCCGCAGACTGGACCCCGCCAGAAGGCTCGTGGGCCTCGTCTGCGGCGCGCCGCCGGAACATGCAGGCGATCCGCAGCCGGGACACCAAGCCGGAGCGGCTCATCCGCCGGCTCGTGCATGCGAACGGGCTGCGCTATCGCGTGGCCGCCCGGCCCCTGCCGGAGCTGCGCCGGACGGCTGACCTGGTCTTCCGTCCGGCGAAGGTCGCCGTGTTCATCGACGGCTGTTACTGGCACGGCTGTCCGGAGCACTACGTCCCGCCCCGGACGAACTCCGGCTACTGGTCAGACAAGGTGGCCGGGAACGTGGCCCGGGACCGCGACACTGACAGGCGTCTGGCCGAGGCCGGATGGACGGTGCTGCGGTTCTGGGAGCACGAGGACTCAGACGTGTGCGCCCTCAAGATCGTCAGCACGGTCCGCGACCGCCGGCGCCGCCTGGCCGGGTAGGGCCCCCGCGGACTCGGCCTTGCGGCGGTCGCGCTCATGGGCGGCACGCAGGACGTCCGCGATGGCCTTGCCCACAGCGGCGGCGACCGGGGGCGGAAACGCGTTCCCAACCTGCCGGTACTGCGCGGTCTTGCCTCCGGAGAACTTCCAGTTCGACGGGAACCCCTGGATGATCGCGGCCTGCTCGACCGTGAGCATGGGGCCCGTCTCCCGGAAGAGGTCCCGGTCCTGGGTCTGCTTGCGCACGCTCTCCTCGTGCGAGTTGGCCACGCCTACGCCGGTGACGCCCAGGTCGCGCCATGCGGCCTTCGCGCGGCTCGGACCGAGATCGGCTCCGCCGTGCTTCTTGGAACCGCCCACCAGCGTGGGGGCGATCCCGAGATCCTTCTTCTGTTCGGCCTTCCGCGCCTCTTCTTCCCACTTCTCCAGGCGCTTCGCCGCCAGAACCGCGATCTCTCCGCCCATGGCCAGGTAGGGCGCGTACCGGGCCTTCATCGACTCCCTGAGCGCCTGGTACACGCTCACCGGGCTTCCGGTGGCCGTCGGCCATACGAACTTCAGATCACCGAGCACATCCTTGCGGATGGCCACCAGAACGGCCCTGGGGCGCAGCTGGGGGACACCGAAGTCGCTGGCCTCCAGCACCTCCCACTCGCAGACCTGGTAGCCGAGCCCTTCGAAGTCCTCAACGATGCCGGTGACGGGGTGGGTGGCCCAGCCTCCCTGGAGACGCGCTTCGATATAGGTGCGATACTCCTCGAATTTCGCATCCTTGATACCGCGCACATTCTCGATCATCACGGCTTCGGGCCGCAGTTCATCGGCAAGCTCAAGAATGCGCGGAAAAAGGTCACGCTCATCGTCTTTTCCGAGCTGCTTTCCGGCATGCGAGAAGGGCGGACACGGGACGCCTCCCGCGAGGAGGTGCAGCTCACCCTTGGCCAGCGGCCTTCCCAGATACTTCTGCGCCTTTTTCAGGTCGGTTTCGCGACTGTTCCCGGAAGCGAGGGGAACGAAGTGGTTGACGTCTCCGGAAATCACATCGCAGTAGTCGCGCTCCCAGCTCCACTCGCCCAGGGAGGCGATGTTCTGCTGGAGCGTCTGCGCCGCGTAGGCGTCGATCTCCACGAGCGCCAGGTGCTTGAAGCCGGCCTGATGGAGACCGATGGCCTGCCCTCCAGCCCCCGCGCAGATCTCGATCGAGGTCAGCACGTCGTCGCTGGGACCCATCGGCTCCGGTCTCCTTTTCCTGCGTTCAGCGTTCACGTCTCGCCGGACCAGAACAGGCCATGTCGACAGGCAAGACTCGGAGAGCCTACCTGGCCGCAGCCCGCTGAGGCGTGTGCTCCAGCACAGCCCCGGTGGCCAGGCTCCGCGCTCCGGGTCCGCGCTCCGGGTCCGCCACCATCCGGCACAGAGAACAGCATATTCGAACAAGTGATCTAGTGTGACCTGATCGCAGGCGTCGATGACACCGGCTGGCAGTTCCAGACCGGCCGCCGGGGCAGCCACCCGTCCGGCACCGGCCGCCACCGGTCCGCGAGCAGCCCCGGCGCCAGAGCATGGCCGGGCACCACCAGCCGGACCGATTCCCACCGGCCGTGCGACGCCTGGTCGGCGGGCACGGAGGAGTGGAGCCACGCCCGGTCGACGGTGGCGACATGCACCGCCTGTCCGCCGCCCCCGACGAGCACGGCGGCGAGGCACCACCACCTGTCCCCCGCCATCACCTCGTACTCGTGACGTGTCAGGTGGATCACCAGGCGGGTCGGGTCCGTGGTCGACTTGACCTCGATGTGAGCCCGTTCATCGGCGGACCGGGCAGCCTGTATGTCGTAGCCGTACGCGTCAGACTCCGCGGCCACATGCCTGACGTGGGGCACCCCGCCCTCGCGGAGCAGCCCGAGCAGTGCCCGTTCGCCTGCGGCCCCCACCGCCCTCCGGGCCTCCTCCGCCGCCCGGCTCCACACCACCTGGGGCACCGGCGCGGGCCCTCCGCTGTCCGTCGCCTCGCTCTCGCTGAGGTCCACGAGGGGCCGGCCTGCCGAGGTCACCATTCCGGCGCGCCTCAGCCAGGCGAGGCCCTCGGCGTACTGGGCCGGTGTGAGATCCGCGTAGCCGGGGTGGTGGGTGAAGAGGGTCCGCACCCGCGGGATTCCGGCCACGCGCAGCTCAGACAGCCAGCGGAGCGCCGCCCGGCGCGTCGCTTCAGTGGGCGGCGACAGCATTGACGTGGTTGAGCAGGGCGCGAACGTCGGCCATGTCCATCCCGGCCGCTCCGGAGGGTTCGTCTTCCAGGTCCGCCAGCTGCTGGACGGCGGGGTCATCCAGGATGCGTCCCATGAACTCCAGCTTCTCCTCCAGCCGCATGGCGACCACCTCGTCGATGGTGCCTTCCACCGCCAGCACGGTGACGCGGGTCTGCGTGTCCGGGGCGAGCCCGAGACGGTGGATGCGGTCCAGGCTCTGCAGGAAACGTCCGGCCATGAAGTCCCGGTCCACGTACACGGCGTCATGGCACACCTGGTGCAGGCTGATGCCCTCCCCGAGGGTCGCCGGGTTGGACAGGAGTACGTGGCAGTCGGGGTCTTCGCGGAACCGCCTGATCTGCTCCTCCCGGTCCGGCGTCCCGCCGTGGACAACCGCTGGCTGGTACGCGCTGAACAGGTGCTCCATGGTGGTGATGCTGCGGACGAAGGTCGTCCACACCAGGGTCTTGCGCCCCATCGCGGCGTTGGTCGCGACGATGTTGAGGGCCTCCTGGTACTTCGGGGACAGCTCGTGCGCCGGCAAGTTGCGCAGGAGCGCGTACAGCGACTCGCCCTCCGGCACGTCGAGCGGCGGCACCTGGTAGATCAGCGGCTCGTAGCGGCTCTCCCCCTCGATGAGCAGCGCCGGGCTGGTGGCCGCCATCAGCAGCCGCAGCATCGCCTTGCCCAGGGCGTCGAATTCATCCCGGGAGGCTTCGGCCCGCGCCGTGAACCGTCCGACCAGCGCGTCGTACACCTCGCGGTGCAGTGCCGGCATCTGCAGGCGCCGGATGCGGGTCTCGAAGGGCGGCAGCCCCAGTTCCTTCTTCGTCGTCCGGGTGAACAGCGGCCGCAGTACGGAACTCGCGTACGCGAGGTCCCCGCCGGCCACCGCCTGGGTCACCACCCGGCGCCCGTGCCCGGGCCAGACGAAGGACAGCAGGTTCTCCAGGTCCCTGGCCCCGTTCGGCGCCGGGGTACCGGTGAGGATGAGACGCCGACGGGTGAGCGGGCCCAGGGCCATGCAGGCACTGCCGTAAGTACCCCTGGCCCCCAGTTTCATCCGGTGCGCCTCATCGAGGATGATCATGGAGGGGGCGCCCCGCAGCCAGTCGGCCAGTGACGCCAGCGACCTGTCCAGGCGCTCGTAGTTGACGATCATGATCTCGGCGCGGTGGTCGGGGTCCTTTCCCATGACCACGGTGCGCGGCGGCTCCTTGAAGCAGAGCCCGCTCTCTGAAAGCCACGACTCGTACGCGGACTTGGGGCTGACCACCAGCAGCCGGCGGACCTTACCGCGCTCGCGCATCGCCGCGTACACCGCCAGTCCGACGCGGGTCTTCCCCGCGCCGGGCACGCTGAAGTTGGCACCGTGCCGGAGCGACAGCAGCCGCGCGATGTCCCGCCGCTGGAACTCCGTGAGCGCCGCGGACCAGTCGGCCCCCAGCGCGGCCTCCACAGCGCTGTCGTCCCACGGCTCGGCGGGACGGGGGGTCTGGAGCTGTTCCTCAGCCCGGTCGGCGTCGTCGAGGACTTCCCCGACCAGGGCACTCAGCTCGTCCGACCACACGACGGAGTCAGGGTGCGGCCAGTCCGCCAGGGCGTCGATGCCTACCAGGAAGTCATCGAGATCCAGCTCCAGGGCCAGGCGCCCGCGCGGGCTGCCGCCGGGGAACCGGGCAGCGAGCCGCGTGAGATCACCGCGGCAGGACTCGCTGGCCCGGAGGAGAGCCCTGGTCCGGGTGACATCGAAGCCGATGTGCAGGGACGATTCGTCAGGCGTCATGGTCACGAGTGGTCCCGCCGTACGGCCTCACGCAGCCACTCGACGCCCTCGCCGGGCACCTCGATGGTCTGAGCCGTGGCCTGGGCCAGCTTCTTGAGCGTGGCCTTCAGCTTGAGCACGGCCTCATCCAGCGCCTCCTCGTCCAGGCTGCGCGCGCCGCTCGCCAGCACCATGTCGGTGATGCACTGCTCGATGTCCTGGCAGGCGTCGTGGAGGCGGTCGGGCGCTGCCTGCTTCCGCTTGCGGACGCGGGCGTCCTTGCCGGCCGGTTCGAGGGCGTCCTCAACCGCCCGGTGCGCCGCGGTGAAGAGCGCGGTGGCCTTCTCCGCCTCGGCTGCGGACACCTTCGTCTGGGACCTGACGACCGCCTTGGCCCGGAGCACCGAGTCGGTGAAGGCGCGGGCCTCGGCGACCTGGGGGGCTTCCGCCTTCACCGCGCGGTTGATGCCCGGAATGACCCGCCCGGAAGCCGCCGCGGGAGCGGGCTTCAGCTCCTCCGGCAGCCGGGTGTCCAGGTAGCGCTTGCGGAAGTCCGATTCGATGAGACGGAGGTCGGTCTTGGAGAAGTTCATCACGATGGCCGCGAGCCGGCTCTCCTTCATCAGTTCCGCCTGCTGCACATCCGTCTTGGCCTGCTTGGCATAGGCGCGGTGCACCTCGCGCAGCCGCTCCTGCGCGTCCTCGAAATCGAGCAGCCGAAGCCGTACGCCAGCCGCCGCCGAACGGTCGCTCAGGTCACGGAGGCAGGACAGCACCCACAAGTCCTGTTCCGCCGTGGACTCCCGGATACGGAACTCCCGGGCGATCTCCTTCAGCGGCCGGCCGGCCTCCACCTGCTCGTCAATGGTGAGCAGCCGGTTGATGTAGGAGTAGGGGCGCCGGGTGTCGTGGCGCAGCTGAAGGGACAGCTCGACACGGTTGATGTCCGCCCAGGTGCAGGAGTCGGGCAGGACCGCCACCCGGATCTCAGCCACACCAAGCTCACGGAGGGCCGCTGCCCTCGTGTTGCCGTTGACCAGAATGCCCTCGCGGGTGATCAGCCCCGGCTCGTTCTGCCGGAAATCTTCGAGGCTCTGCTTCAGCGCGTCGAAGTCCTTGTCCCGCTTGGAAGGGTCGGAGGGCTCAGCCTTGAGGAGGAAATCGAGGTAATCCTGGCTTTCGTCGCTCCACGGGTCTTCGTCAAGCTGGCGGTCCAGGCGCGCGTCAAAGCTGCGCTGCGCACGGATACGGTGCGTTCCGGGGTTGTAGTAAAGCGAGTCCACCGGCATGTCGATGACCTGCACCACCTGCGGCTGCGTACGCCACTCAATGGTCAGGGTCTCCTGCAGACCACCGCCGCCCGCCACGTCCCGGAGGCGCTGCTCGACGATTTCCCTGTTCTTGGCGGCATGCGGCGGCAGGCCGAAGTCCCCGGTGCTGTTGCTCACGGTCCGTTCTCCTCTGGCTCAAAGGTTCATCTCAGCTCATGGCGGGGCCGCTGAGGCCGGCGGCCCCGCCATGAGCTGAGAGCGGGTCTCAGACGGTCGGAAGCCCGAGGGCCTTGCGCACCTCGTCGCGGGACTCCGCCGGCAGCGTACGGAAGTCGGCCCAGAGGCGTTCGACGGGGCTGAACTCGCGTTCGTCAGCGGCCACCCAGGCCGTCAGCGTCTGCAGCTGCAGACCGCCGAGCTTGGAGATGCCGTCCAGCACAGCCCCCAGGTCGGCCTCAAGAGAGCGCCCGCCCACACGGCAGCGGTTGCACTCCGCGACGGGCTGCACCGCCGAAGTGCCGCTGGGCAGCTTCACCTTCCGCCGCGCGATGTCGATCTGGGCGGTCTCGAAGGTGTCCGTGTACTCCTGGCCGGGCGTGATGCCGCACGACCGGCAGCGGTGACCGTCGCGGGCCAGGATCTTCCGGCGCTGCGTTTCCGTGAGGGAGGAGCTGCTCTTGGTGGCCTTGCCAGGCTCCCAGACAGGCTGGCCGGGCGCGACGAACCGCTGTTCGCTCTGCCCCAGGGCCGGGTCCTCCCGGTGGGTGTCGATCTTCCAGCCGTAGTCGCGGAGATCGCGGACCCGGCGGTCCGCCTGGCTGATGCCAGGGAATGCGTTCTTGACGTCTTCCTTGGTGAAGACGTTCCCCTCCCCCACCACGGTGAGCAGCCAGAGCGCCGCGCGCTTCATCGTTCCGAGCTTTCCGTTCTGCCATGACGGCAGCGTCATTCGGAGCCCCCTTTGTCAGGTGCATCGCAAATCATGGGTGCCGGGTAGCTGGCACCCCTTGTGAGCACCACCACTGTGGCCGCTCGAAGGGGCCCGCGCCAGGTTCCACAGCGTTTCGAGGGCTTACGGAAAACATCCACACCTTCCCGAAAAGGAACTGGTCAGACAGAATTGACGCTCGTCTGCCGTCCTCAAATGACCAGAAGGTGTGCGTGCCCCGCAATCGGAAGGCCTGGAAAGAGCCGCCGCCCCACATCAACGCCGCCCACCGGGCCCTGGTGAAGGCACTGCGCGAGGTCCGCGAATGCAGTCCGCGCACGCAGGCGGCCATCGCACGAGAGGCCAACCAGGAGCCGACAACCCTCTCAAACCACCTCAACGGTGGCCGCATTCCGGACGAATCGCTTCTGCGGGACTTCTACGCGGTGGTGGAGAAGGACGCTGCGGCGACAGGCGACGGGCCGCTGCCCCACTCTCTGGACGCACTCCTCGAACTCCGCACGCGGGCCAAGAAGAAGCACTGTGACTGCTGCACGGTCGGTCATCCGGCGGCAACCGAGGACTCCGCCGCACAGCAGCAGCCGGCTTCGCCTGCCGCCGCGAATCCGGAGCTGGCACGGACCCGGCGCCTGCGCCAGCACGTGCGGCGGCGGGTATTTTCACAGCGCCCAAAGCCGGGCGGGGTGCCGGTCCCCCCGCGGGAGGGGGACCGGCACCCCGCAGACGCCGTGGAGCTCACCTGGCCGGAAGCCGAGACGATCGCCGCATACCTTGCCGACGGCCGGAATCACGACGCCAGCTTCCTGCTCTGGCAGGCGGGCACCTCCTATGCGGCGGCCGACATCGTCAGCGCTGTCACCTCGTGCCGCATCGCGGGCCTGAACGACGCGGCCGAGGCGATACTGATCAACGTCGCCGAACGCACGGACCGCCAGGCCGTGTTGAACGTGGCGGCGGCCCTGGGTGCCGCCGGCCGGCACGAGGACGTCACCTTCATCCTGGCGGCCGCCATGCGCCCCGCGCCGTGACCGTGAGGCGGGGGGACGGGCGCCTCCGGCGGGCCGGGGCGCACAGCTGGAGCCGCCGCCTGATCCCCCAGCCCGCTTCCCGGCCCCCAGGCCACGGCCCGCGCCCCTACCGTCCGTCCCCCGTCCGCAGCCGGCACTCCCCCGCCTCGCAGTCGCGGCGCAGGCGGCCGCGGGAGAGGGTCTGGGCGAGGCCGATCGTCCAGCACAGGGGGCAGCCGCGCAGGGCGAGCAGGCCCGCCGGCAGGAGCAGCAAACTGAGCGGGCCGGTGAACGGGAGCAGGGCGAACGCGGCGATCAGGCCGCCGAAGCCGGCCGCGCCGCGGGCCAGGTGGCGGGGCAGGGTCGCGCTCGCGAAGTCAGGGGCGCCGGACCCGGTCCGTGTGGTCATGGGCACCTCCCGGCGCGGTCTCAGATATGGGGCGCAGGGACTGCTGGACGGCGGCGCGGGCGCGGTGCAGGCGCGACTTCATGGCGGCCGTGCTGAGGCCCAGCGCCTCGGCGGCCATGCGCCCGCTGTAGCCCTGGATGTCCCGCAGGATCAGGACCCGGCGCTGGTCGGCGGGCAGCGCCGCGATGGCCGCCGCCACCTCTGCGGCCTCCATCCGCCGCAGCGCCTCGTCCTCGGCCGAGGCGGAGACCGGCACGGGGCCGGGGGCGGGTCGCTCCGCGCTGTCCGGCAGCGCCACCGCCGGCCGTATCGCCCGTGCCCGCCGCAGGCACTCGTTGCGGACGATCCGGAACATCCATGAGGCGAGCGCCCCGGACGCCCGGAGCATCCCGATCTTGCGGTACAGGATGATGAGGGCTTCCTGCGCCGCGTCCTCGGCGTCCTCCGGCGTGGCGCAGAGGGAACGCGCGAAGCGCCGTACGTTCGGGTGCGCTCCCGACACCAGCGCGGTCAGCGCGTCGACGTCCCCGTCCCGCGCCGCGACGACCAGCTGCTCACCGGGCCACGACGCGTCAGCCACGGCCCTGCCTCCGCTTGCGTACGACGGCGTAGGTGCACGTACACAGCAGCACTGCCCCGGCGACGACGGCGATTCCCACGATCACGAGTCCTCCTCCACTCTCGCCGACGTCCGTCGGCACATGTATAGGAGACGCGCGCCCCGAAAAGGATTCGCCGTGACGAGACCGGCCCCACGAGCCAGTGCCCGGCGCCGGGCTCCCCTCCACGGCCGGACCACGACGCGGAGGGGCCGAGCGGACCGTCGGGCCGCCCGAGCCACGCGCGGCCTGGCGGTGTTCAGGAGAAGTCGAGGCGCCGCGCGTGGGTGGCCGTCGAGGCCGGCGTACGTGACTCTTCGCGGGGCCTGTGGCGAGGTCTGAGCGGGAGACGGTCCGCAACGGGGCCGGAACCGCCCTTCCGCTCCGGCCTCCGACCGGCGAGGATGGGACGAAAGCCAGCGGGTGCCGGGGGACCGGTTTCTCCCGCGGAACGGGGAAATCATGATCGTGGCCGTTGTCGTCGTAGCTGTTGTCGTCGTGGTCCTGGCCGCGTGCCTCGTCGCCCTGCGCCGCCGGGGCGGCTCCGGCGAGCCGGGCGCCGCAGGACGCGGCGCCGCCCAGCAGGGTCACGCGCAGGGCCTGGCGCACAGCCACGCCCAGAGCCAGGGCATGGGCCCGTACGGGGGCTGAGTGCTCAAGTCGGCACTCCCGCGCGGGGCGTTGGGCGCAGGGGCGGGCCGGGACGGTTCCGCTGACGCGGGCTGCCCGGCACGCCAGGACGGTACGCCCTAACTCCGCGCCTCGATGTACGCGTAGGCGGCCAGGGCGATGACCACCGCCACGCCGCAGAGGACCGCGAAGAAGGCCGCCACCGTCGCGCCGATGGTCAGCCACCCGAACCGCGTTGCCCGTTGGGCACGTTGAACGGCGTCGTCGTACGCGCTGTCGTCGTCCCAGTCGCCCTCGGTCATGGCCCCCGCCCCTCCCCGTGACGCCGAGCCGGCCCTGTCGGCCGGCACGTCGGCGTCTCACGGAGCACGCTACTCGGGGCGGCCCTCCCCGTTCACACCGCCTCCGGCCGCCCAGCCCTCCGCGTACGCCGCGCCGGCCTCACCGCGTCGCCGTCGCCACCAGCCGCTCCAGCGCCGCCCGCGCCGGCGGGCCCCAGGTCGGCTTCCCGTTGGAGAGGCCGCGGTCGCCGTCGTCCCCGATGAGCAGGCCGGACATCCCGCGCAGGACCGCCCAGCCCCGGGCACGGCGCAGAGTCGCCACGTCGGGGGTCGGTTCGTAGGCGGCGTGGAAACGGTCCGCGACGTCCGCCGGAAGCAGATTCCACACGGCCGCCAGGTCGCAGGCCGGGTCGCCCGCGAAGAGGTCACCGAAGTCGATGACCCCGCAGAACGTGCCTTCCGCCGTCAGCACGTTGGCGGAGTGCAGATCGCCGTGCACCCACATCGCGGGGCCGGTCCAGTCGGAGGCGGCCGCCGCGTCCTCCCAGACCGCGCGAAGGCCCTCCGGGTCGGGGAAGAGGCCCCGCTCGGTGACGGAGGCGAGGGAGTGCTCGAAGTACTTCCCGTACGGGGCCAGCGGCCCGCCCCGCCCCCGCCCCTCGGGCGCCCCGGCGGGGGCCGGCCGGTGCAGCGCCGTGAGGAACCCGGCCAGCCGGTCGGCCGCGTCCTCGCCCCGCGCCACCGGAACCCGGTCGGCCGGCTCCCCCGGCACCCACGTGGTGACCAGCCAGCTCCGCGGAAACCGCTCGGACGGCACGCCCAGCCGCTGCGGCACGGGAACCGGCAACGGAAGGTCCGGGGCCAGCTCCGGCACCCACGCGTGCTCCTTGAGCAGCAACTCGTCCGCCCCCGCCGTCGCCCACGGCAACCGCACGGCCAGCTCGTCCCCCAGCCGCCACAACTGGTTGTCCCACCCCTTCGCCCCGAGGCTCAGGGGAAGCCCGGCGAGATCGGGATGCTGGTCGCGCAGGAGTTCGCGGATCAGGTCGGCGGTGATGTCAGCGGGCGCGTGAGTGCGGGTATCGCTCATACGGCGCCACGGTAGCCGAACGGAACGACCGGGGACCAGGAGAAGCGGGGGCGGCGCGGACGGCCCCGCCGGGCCCCGCCGGGGGTACCTGAAACGCGCGGAACGCCCCCTCGTACGAGCCCTGTTGGGGCGCTGGGGCCGTCCCCGCAGATGCGGGGAGCAAACGCTTCGCAGCTCCGCGCATCTGCCGTTGTCGGGACCATCCCCGCGTGCGCGGGGAGCAGAGGCCCTGCCACAGGCCCATGCCGCGCAGGCCGGGACCATCCCCGCGTGCGCGGGGAGCAGAACTCCTCGACGCCCCTCAGCTGGTCCGGACCGAAGCGGAAGTGGACCATCCCCGCGTGCGCGGGGAGCAGTCGCCGCTCGCGTGGCACCACGAGGTCCACGCGGGACCATCCCCGCGCGTGCGGGGAGCAGCCGGGGTGTACCCGAACCGGGTGGCCCGGCTCGGGACCATCCCCGCGCGTGCGGGGAGCAGAGGAGCGGTGGCACCCGCCACCACCCGTACGGAGGACCATCCCCGCGCGTGCGGGGAGCAGGCTTCTTGAGCTGCTGGTTTACAGCGTGGGAGCGCTGTTTTTGACCACTTTCACTGGAACTGACATAAGAACCAAAGCTCTCGCAGTGGGTATTTCGGGTGGGCCGGTCCACGGCTCCGCCGTCGTGCGGGAAGCGTTCCGGCGCCAACCCGCCGTCGGCTCCCGCAAGGGTGTCACGGACTGGCGCCGCCCGCAGCGGCTTCGGCGGGCGCGACGTAACCCCCGCCCTTCACACCCCGGTGTGACGTTCACCGTCGGCTGCGGCCGGTCCCCAGCCGGAGGCGGGACCGAGGCGTTCCGCCTGTAGCCGCTTGCGGTGGTCGCTGCGGCGGACGGCGACGACGATCACGATGGCCAGGGCGATGCCGACCCCGCACAACGGGAGCACGATCGCCCAGACCGAACCGCGCATGAAGTCGACGAATCCCCCGGAGTCCCCGACGGCATACTCCGACGGCCCCCGGGACTCGCAGGTGACCTCGTACGTGCCGGGCCGGCTCACGTGGAGGACGAACAGGGGGTTCCAGGTCTCGTCGCTGGTCCAGTAGAAGTCGATCCCCGGATCGCCGAGCCTGGGATCGCCCGGGCCGGCGATGCTGCACTTCTGGTCGTCGGACGGCCCGCGTTCCTTGATCCAGATCGACTTCTCGCTGTCCGGGCCGAGCCGGAGGGAGACGGTGTCACCGTTGGCGAACCTGTGGTGGGTGTCCACGGCGTCGGACACGGCCTTGAACTGGTACACCGCGACGGCCACGCCCGAGGCGATCAGCACCACCACGATCGCGGCCGCTATGGCGTACCAGTAACGGCCGGGCCTGAGTTCGTTCGCCGGTATCCGCGGCGGGGCGAAGGGCAGCATCGACGCATCGTAAACCGGCCGTTGTGGCTGGTTGTCGAGTGCCGGGCGCATTGTGACTCAACGCGTACACGCCACCGGTGCGGCCTGTACGGGGGACACCTTGCCGCATCGTCCGGGCCGCCGTCGCGGGCCGTTGCGCGCAGATGCCAACGAGCAGCCCCATGCCAGCCCGAAGAAGCCACCCCGACTGGACCGTCCCCGCGCGCCTAGTCCTCCGACGAGAGGACGCGTGTCACTGCTTGCCGTAGCCGACGGGCTCGACCGTGACGCCCGGGCCCGACTCCGAGCCGTCGGTCACCGGGAGGCTGAGGCCGATCCGGAGCGTCTTGGAGTGCGTCTCGTTCGGCGGGGTCACGACGATGGAGACGATCCGGAGGCCGGTGCCGCCGGTGTTGTTGGGCGGGGTGTGGAGCGTGAAGCGGGTGGTCTCGCCGCCGCCGAGGACGACCTCCTGCGGGGTGTTCGCGCTGCGGGCCGCGCTGAAGGTGTCGCCGTCCGACGTGTTCAGGTCGACGCCGGGGAAGCCCTTGAGCGAGCAGGCGTCGCTGTTGTTCTTCAGGCTGACCAGCACGTCGCCCTCGGCCATGCCGTGGGCGGCGGTGATGGTGAGATTGGCCGTCTGGCACGGACCGGTGTTGATCCGGCCGCCACCGCTGCCCTTGTCGCTGCCGGAAGCGTCGCCCGAGTCACCGCCGGTGCCGCCGTTGCCACCCTTGCCGCCGTTGTCCGTGGCGGCTCCGCCGTTGCCGCCGGTGCTGCCCGAGGGGGCGGTGGAGTTCCCGGCCGCCGGGGCGGACGCGGCGTCCTTCGGCGGAGCGGCGTCGGTGCCGGTGTCGCTGTCCTGGCAGGCCGTCAGGCTCAGGCCCGCGAGGACGGCCACGGCGGCGAGGGTGAGCTTCTTCGTCAGCTTCGGCTGCACGAGCATCGGGACTTCCTTGCTGTGAGTGGGAGGTGGCGCGCTGTTGATCACTAGGAGAGGACCTGAACCGGGCTCGTTCCGATCCCACGCCGCTGGTACGTGTCCCTGACAGTCCTGTTACACATGGCCCCGGCGCCCAGCCGACCGTACGCAACCACCGCAGTGCCGTACGGGTTGCAGGGGCCGGCCGCCCGGGTGCTGCCGCCGCGCCGAACGCTGCCCGTCCGTCCGCGAGGGCGTGGAACCGCTCCGGGCAACGAGCGGGCCGTGGTCACGGTTGTGACGTACGTACGGGCCGAGGCCCATGCCGTCCCCGTACGGGCGGGGGCCGCTCGTCCCCCGCGTCGCGCCGGCCGGCCACCGCGCGGCCATCCCCGCAGGCGCGGGGAGCATTCCTTGGCGAGCCGCCGGGCCTCGTCCACCTTCGGGCCATCCCCGCGTACGCAGGGAGCACGTCCCGCGACCTGCGCCTTCACCCCGCGAAGGCACCGCCCCCGGCCACCTCCCCGGTACTCCCCCGCCCCCCGGCCTCACAAACCGCACCCCTCCTCGTCCAGCCAGACCCGCTCCCCCGCCTCGTTCACCGTCAGGCCGAACCGTTCCCACTCCGGGCGTCCCCGCTCCACCCACCACGCGAAGCCGGACCGGGCCTCGTCCCACAGGCGGCGTCGGCCGTGCTGCCACACGCGGACCGTGTCCTCGCCCTCCGTGAGCAGCGCGCACGCCCAGGAACGGTCCTTGCGGCTGTACAGCCAGTGGGGCCGGCTGCCGCCCCGCTCCGGCGCGGCCACGTACGTACAGTGCGGGACGCGCAGGCCCAAGGCGAAGGGCAGGGCGTCGAAGCGGTCGGACCGCGCCAGGGCCCTTACCGGCTCGGCATCAGCCAACGACGGCTGCACGTCAGTGAGTTGGTGCGCGTACACATCGTGGTCGATCGGGGCCGTCCGGTGCGCCCGGAGCTTCGTGCACTCCACCGGGCCCAGAAATCGGCCGCTCGCGCTCTCCCCCTCCGGGCCGACCCTGAGCCGTACCAGCGCGTCGGCGCTCGTGAACGCCGTGCCCCACGGCGCCACGACGAGTCCGCCGGGGCGCGTCTGCGTGATCCACGCGTACGGGACCGAGCGCACCCCGCACGTCGCCAGGACCCGGTCGAACACCCCGCGTCCCGGCGCCCCCGCGCGGCCGTCCCCGTGCACGACGTCCACCGGAACGCCGAAGTAGTGGGCGAGGGTGTCCCGCGCGCGTACCGCCACCGCCTCGTCCACCTCCACGGTCACCACGTTCTCCTCGCCCACCTTGTGGGCGAGGAGCGCCGCGTTCCAGCCCGTGCCCGTGCCGATCTCCAGGACGCGGCAGTAGTCGTCCACCCTGAGGGCGTCGAGCATCCGGAACACCGTGCTCGGCATCGACGCCGACGACGTCGGCACATTGCCGGGTCCGGGGCCCTCGTGCTGCCCGTCGTCCCACTGCGTCACGATCGGCGCGTCCGCGTGCGCACAACCGCGCCACGCCTCCGCGTCCTCGGAGCGCGATACGCGGACCGCCTCCCCGGCCGCCGTGTCGAGCGGCCAGATCGTGTCCGGCAGGAACGCCTCACGCGGCACGCGCGCATAGGCGTCGAACCAGGCCGTCTTGAGGACGCCGCTCATGGTGAGCGCGTAACCCACCTCCTCGCGGGTGGCGTACGCACGTACCGTCCGCCCGCTCACGCCGCCGCCGTCGTCCAGACGTGCTGCCGTACCCGTGTTCGTGCTGCTCATCGTTGGTCCCGTCCTCTCTCTCGTGGGGTACTGCCGGTGCGCCGTACGGGGCTTCTACAGGCGGTACTTGGCGCGCATCGCGTTCGTCTCCCGCACTCGCGCACGGATGTCGTCCGACCGCTCGGCCCCGCCGGTTGCGGCCTCGGGCGACTTGGTCGGTCCGGCCGACTCGGGTGGCTCGGGCGGTGGCGGGGTGTCCGGGCAGACCGCCGCACCGCATTCGCACGGTGGGTACTCTGCGAGGGACGCGTAACGCGAGACGTCCGGCCCTCTTCGCAGGCCGCGCTGCGGGGCGCCTCCGCCGGCTCGGTCGGGAAGGGGGCCGAAGGCCGGGGCGGTTCCATGCTCGTCTACAGGCACTCTTTCGTGTCCCTCCGTAGCCGTACCACTACCAGGAGCGCTCAGAGTGACCTAGCCTCACCGAGTCAGCAACGTGGCAGAGTGGGAGGGCATCTTGGTCAACATCAAGGAACTGAACCCGGACGCATCGCCGCAAGCGGCTTACGGAGCACGGTTACGCAAGGTGCGCGAGTCGCGCGGCTGGATTCAGGATCACCTCGCCTCGATGGTCGGATGCACCGGACGCCACATCTCGGCAATCGAAACTGGTCGCAAATCTGCAACCCTTCCGTTCTCGCGGAAAACTGACATCGCCTTCGACTTGGTGGGCACGCCCGAGTCGTTCGAGCGCGAGTGGCATGACATGCGCCACGGCAGCCTGCTGGAGGGCTTCCCCGAGTACGTGGGATACGAGGGCCGGGCCGTGGAGATCCGCGTCTTCGAGATCGGGCTCATTCCTGGTCTGATGCAGACGCCGGAGTACGCACGGGCAGTGACCGAGGGTGACCTGCATCGCGGCTCCATCACGCCTCAGCAGGCGGAGGAACGAGTCTCGTTCCTTCTGGAGCGGCAAGAGGCGCTGGTGCGAGCCCGACCCCCCGTGGTGTTCGTCGTCATGGACGAGAGCTGTCTGCTTCAGGCTGTCGGCGGTCCGAAGGTGATGAACGCGCAGTTGCAACGGCTGGAAGAGCTGGCAGCTCTACCCAACTGGTTCGTGCACATCGCTCCGTTCGGTATAGGAGCCCGGCGGGCCTTCAACCTGCCCATCTACCTGCTCACTCTCGCCGACCGGTCCGTGGTTGCCTACGCCGAGTCCCAAGCGCAGGGGCACGTCGATCGCGAACCGTCGTCTGTCGTCCCGCTTCTCACGACCTACCATCAGCTTCATGGCGAGTCGCTGTCGCAAGCAGAGTCAGCGGCCAAGATCAGCCAGTTGCGAAAGGGCCTCCCGTGACGACCGAATCCCTCCGTTGGTACAAGTCCTCGTACAGCTCGAATGGTGGTGCGTGCGTCGAGGTCGCTGCCAACCTCGCCACCACGACTGGGACCGTCCCCGTACGGGACTCCAAGCAGGACGGCGGACCGGTCGTAACCGTCTCCGCCGACACATTCGCTTCGTTCGTACGCGGTTTGGTGGCCAACGAGTTCGGCGCCATCTGAGCAACCGACGCCCCAGCGCCCCTCCGCCGCACGTGCGGGGGGGGCATCTCGCTGTTGGCTGGTCCTCGCCCGCCCTCAGCCGGACTGGGCTGGATTCCGCCCTCACGGGCCTTGCGCGTACGCCCTGCTCTCAGCCGAAGGCAGAGCCCGGGCCGGACAGGAAGGGGCACGTGTGATGACCGAATCTCCGCGCTGGTTCAAGTCCTCGTACAACTCGAACGGCGGCGACTGCGTCGAGGTCGCGACGAACCATGCCGGGACCGTCCCCGTACGGGACTCGAAGCAGGACGGCGGGCCGGTCGTAACCGTCTCCGCCGACACATTCGCTTCGCTCGTACGCTGGGCCGGGGCTCGGGCCGGCGAGTTCGGGGACGTCTGAGGCGCCACCACCGCCCCCGGTCGCGGACAGCCTTATGCGAGCGGCTTGTGCATGACGATGCAGGGGCGGCTGTGGGCCGTGTCGGTACGCCGGTCGATCTCGTGCCAGCCGAGGGAGCGCCAGAAGGCGAGGGCGTCGGGGTTGTTCTCCAGGACGGCGAGCCGAAGGCCGTGTCGGCCTTCGGCTCGGTACCGCTGTTCGAGGAGGGCGACGAGTTTCCGGCCGAGGCCCGTACGGCGGGAGTTCCCGCTCACCATCAGCAGGCCGATCCAGGGCAGACCGTCCACGGGGTGCCGCGCGAGCAGGCAGACGATCCCGACGAGTCGTCCCTCCTCGTCCCGCCCGAGCAACACCTCCCCGCCCTCCGCGGCAGCCTCCGCCCGGAGATCGGCCTCCACCTTTGCGGCATCGATGTGCTCGGGGTCGTGCTCGCCGGCGGCCCTCCAGTAAGCAGGGTTGCTTGCGTAGAGGTCGACCACTTCGGCGATCTCGCCGGGCTCGAAGGTCATTGGGGCGAGGGTGAGTTGGGGTGACATGGAGGTCAGGGTACGGGCCCTCCGTCCGGGCCGAGGCCGGGGGCGGGTAGGGCGGGGCCCTCTGTAGCCGCGTACCGGTACCGGGGCCGGGCCAGGGGTGTTCCAGGCTGGTCCGGTCCCGGCACCGGCCGGTCAGCCGTGGCGCAGGGTGCGGTCGAGGAGGGGCAGCAGGCGGTCCCAGTGGCGTCGCAGCCCGGCGGAGTCGAAGGCGTCGGTGTCGGACATGGTGAACCCGTGGACGGTACCGGGGTAGACCTCGGAGGTGTAGTCGAGCTTCGCGGCGTCCAAGGCCCGGTTCAGCTCGTCCAGGGCGTGCGGTGTCAGGTCGCTTTCGGCGTGGCCGAAGTGGGCCTGAGCGGTGATCGCGGCGAGGGCGTCGGGCCCGGCCGCACCCACCGGGGCGTGGAACGCGGCGAGGGCGGCCACCTGGCCGGGGTGGGCTGCGGCGGTGTGCGTCGCCAGGAGACCGCCGATGCAGTAGCCGGTCACCGCGACCGGTCCGGCGCCGACCTCGGGCTGGGTGGCGAGGAACCTGAGGTAGGCGTCGGCGTCGCTCAAAACGCGTTCGGTGGTGTGGGCCTCGATCATGGGCATCAGCTGGGCGATGAGCGCGGGCCTGACCTCTTCCCCGATGCGTTCGGGAAGGTCGATCACCGGTGTCGGGCCGTTCCGGTAGAGGAAGTTGGGGACGAGCACGTAGTACCCGTGGCCGGCCAACTCACTGGCCATGTCCCGCAGCACGGGCCGGATACCGAAGGCGTCCGCGTACATCAGCACGCCTGGGTGCCGCTCGCCGCGCTCGGGGAAGGCGGCGAACGCATCGGCCTGACCGTCGGGGGTCGGAATCCGCAACGTCTTGGTGGGCATGAACTCTCCTGTCGTGGTTGATGTGGTGCGCCTGCGCTCAACACGACGGAGGCGGAGCCCGCGCAGCGGCCCGGCACCCTCGACCGAACGGCCGCCCCACACCGGCCCGCGCGGCACTCAGGAGAGCACCGGGTCACCGATCCGTGCGTGGCGCGATGCCGTCCCGGTATTCATGGCCGCACAGCGTAGCCCAGGGGGGAGGGCGGGGGCGGCGGTCCGCTGCGGTGTTCGCGGGACCATCCCCGCGTGTGCGGGCAGCACACGAGGCTGCGCTGCGCGTAGTCCTTGTGCTGGGGACCATCCCCGCGTGTGCGGGGAGCACTCTTCGTGACCTGCGCGTTTATCTCGGTCCGGCACGAAAATCGACCACTTTCACGCACTCCGACATAACCGACCTGCCAGTCAACCCTGTACATACTAGGTCAACTCACCCTTCGCTGAGCCGTCACGAACGTGCAGCGGCCGGATCTGCCCTCAACCCCACGCGGCCCGACGGAGCCACCCCCTCGGCAAGGCAGTTGAACCGGTCCTCCTCCACCTCACCCTAGGCTGCGGCGCCCCACCCGACCACGCCCCGGAAGCCGCAGCCGAAGCGGGGCAACCGCCGCGCCGGCCGCCGACCGGACTCGCAGGCTTCGGGGCCGTCCCCACCTGCGCGCAGCGCTCTTCGTGGCCTGCGGCCCCCCTCACTCCCCCGCCCCCACCCGGTACACCACCTTGCCCTCCAACTCCTTGAACCCCAGGCCCTCGTAGAAGCGGCGCGCCGCTGGGTTGTTCGTGTCCGCCATCCACTCGACGCGGCTGCACCCGGGCCTCGCCGACGCCACTTCGCGCAGGCCGTCCATCAGGCGGGCGCCGACTCCCGTGCCGCGCCACGCATCGCGCACGTACAACTCCTTCAGGAACAGGGCGTGGGTCGTCCCGCTCGCCGGCCACAGGAACGAGTACGCCGCCATGCCCGCCAGTTCGCCGTCGTCCGCCGCCACCAGGGCGTGGGCCAGGGGGTGCGGGCCGAACAGGGCCTCGTGCGTCTGGGCGCGGCGTTCCGGGAAGGGCTGGAGGGCCGTCCCGCCGTAGAAGCGCTCGATCTCCTCGATCAGGGCCGCCAGGGCGGGGACGTCGTCCGGGTGGGCGGGGCGGATGGTCACGGTCATCTCGGTGCGGCACTCCTTCGGGTCGCGGCGAGGGGCGCCGAGCGGGCGCCCCCTGTGACCATGCCCCCGCACGGGCCTCCCCCTCAACCACGTACGCACGCCGCCCCGCGCCCCGCGCCCCGCGCCCCGCGCCCCGCGCCCCGGCGTAAGGTGCCCGAATGATCGTGATCCCGGAAGAGTTCGCACGGACCACCATCGCGCGCGAGGGGGAGGCCGGAGCCGCCTGGCTGCGGGAACTGCCGGGGCTGGCGGCCCAGTTGATCGACGGCTGGTCCTGCGTGCCGGACGGCGAAATCATGTTCGGGGGCGTCGGCATCATCGTGCCCGTACGGCGCGACGGTACGCCGCCAGCCGTGCTGAAGGTGTCCTTCCCGCATCCCGGCAACGACCACGAGCCCGACGCCTTCGTCGCGTGGGGCGGGCGCGGGGCCGTCACGCTGTACGAGCGGGACGACGCCCGGTACGCGATGCTGCTGGAGCGGGCGACCCCGGTCACGCTCGGCGAGGCCGCCGAGGGGGACGAGGTCGTGACCGTCGCCGCGCGCCTCGGGCGGCGGCTGGCCGTCCCCGCCCCGGCCGGGCTCCCCCGGCTCAGCGAACAGGCCGACGCGTGGGAGGAGGAGCTGCGCAAGGACGCCGCCGAGCTGACCCACGCCCTGCCGCGCCCCGTCCTGGACGCCGCCCTCGCCACCGTGCGGGAGTTGGGCCGCAGCCAGCCGGAGACGCTCGTCCACGGCGACCTGCACGGGCGCAACATCCTGCGCGCCGAACGCGAGCCGTGGCTGGCCGTCGATCCCAAGGGGTACGTCGGCGATCCCGCCTACGACGCGGGCACCCTGCTCAAGTCGCGGGCGTTCACCCTCGCGGAGGCGGACGACCTGCACGCCGCCGTGCACCGCGTCATCGCCGTCTACGCGGACGCCGCCGAGCTGGACCGGGAACGCGTACGCCGCTGGGCGCAGTTGCACGCGGTGCAGGCCGCCTTCTGGGCCCGGCGGCACGGGTTCCGCGTGGCGCGCGGCGGACCGGAGCTGGAGTGGATCACCGCCTTCGCCGACCGGCTGGCCGAACTCCTCACGGAGCGCGGGTAACACCAGGGCGACCCTCCAGCGAGGCGCCCTTCCACCGAGGCCGCCCCCGCTGCCGGGCCGACCCGGCAGCGGAGCCCGACCCCGCACCCCCGCACCCACCCCGATTCGTCCGACCTCTTGACGTGCTCCTGACGGAATGGCTTCATGGTTGCGCACTCATGTGGGAGCGCTCCCACACCCCGTGGTCGCCCCTCCTCCCCCATCTCTGGAGCCGCAATGAGTACAGCGAGCTACACCGCGAGACGTGCCGTGGGCGTGAAGCGCCCCGCTTCGGTCGTCCTCACCGTCCTGGCCACCCTCCTCGGGGTCCTCGGCCTCGGCGCCCTCACCCCCGCACAGGCCGCTCCCGCACACGCCTCCCCCGCCTCGGCCGGTGCCGCCGCCGGGACCGGGCTGCACATCAGCGACGGCCGGCTCGTCGAGGGCAACGGGAACGACTTCATCATGCGCGGGGTCAACCACGCGCACACCTGGTACCCCGGCGAGACCCAGTCGCTGGCCGACATCAAGGCGACCGGGGCCAACACCGTCCGCGTCGTGCTGTCCGACGGCTACCGCTGGAGCAAGAACGGGCCGGACGACGTCGCCTCGGTCATCGCGCAGTGCAAGGCGAACCGGCTGATCTGCGTCCTGGAGGTGCACGACACCACCGGGTACGGGGAGGACTCCGCCGCCGGGACGCTGGACCACGCGGCCGACTACTGGATCGGCCTCAAGGACGTCCTCGACGGCCAGGAGGACTACATCATCATCAACATCGGCAACGAGCCCTGGGGCAACACGGACCCGGCCGGCTGGACCGCCCCCACCACCGCCGCGATCAAGAAGCTGCGCGCCGCCGGCTTCGCGCACACGATCATGGTGGACGCGCCCAACTGGGGCCAGGACTGGCAGAACGTCATGCGGGACAACGCGCAGGCGGTCTACGACGCCGACACCACCGGCAACCTGCTCTTCTCGATCCACATGTACAGCGTCTACAACACCGCCCAGAAGGTCACCGACTACCTGAACACCTTCGTGGACGCCGGACTGCCTCTGGTCATCGGTGAGTTCGGCGGGCCGGCCGACCAGTACGGCGACCCGGACGAGGACACCATGATGTCCGAGGCACAGCGGCTCGGGCTCGGCTGGATCGCCTGGTCCTGGAGCGGCAACACCGACCCGATCCTGGACCTGACCATCGGCTTCGACCCGGCGCGGCTCAGCACCTGGGGCGAGCGCATCTTCCACGGCGCGGACGGCATCGCCCAGACCTCCCGCGAGGCCACGGTCTTCGGCGGTCCCGCCGAGGAGGACACCGAGGCCCCGACCGCTCCGGGCACCCCGGCCGCCTCCGCCGTGACCGCCACCTCCGCCACGCTGACCTGGGCCGCGTCGTCCGACAACGTTGCCGTGACCGGGTACGACGTCGTCCGCGTCAACGGCACCGCGGAGACCGTGGTCGCCTCCTCGGCCACCACGAGCGTGACCGTCACCGGGCTGACCGCCGACACCGCGTACTCCTTCGCGGTCTACGCGCGGGACGCGGCCGGCAACCGGTCGGCGCGGTCGGCCGCCGTGGGCGTCACCACGGACGAGGCCCCGACGACTCCGGCCGGCAGCTGCACGGTCGGGTACAAGGTCGTCGGCCAGTGGCCGGGCGGCTTCCAGGGCGAGATCACCATCCGCAACACCGGCAGCGCCGCCATCGACGGCTGGACGCTCGGCTTCGACTTCGCCGACGGCCAGACCATCACCAACATGTGGGGCGGTACGCCGACCCAGTCCGGTGGTTCGGTGAGCGTCGCGCCGGCCTCGTACACCGCCACGATCGCCCCGAACGGCACGGTGACCGTGGGCTTCACCGGCAGCCAGAACGGCTCGAACACCGTCCCGGCCGCGTTCACCCTCAGCGGCGCCGCCTGCGCCGCCGCCTGACGCGGCACCGGCCGGCGGGGGCCGCCGCCCCCGCCGGCCGGTGTCCTCCCGTCCGTGCCGGGCGCCGCCCGGCACGGACGGCAATCCGGGAACGCCCCCTAGCCGCCGAGGGCGGCGCGCTCGTACGTCAGGTACGCCGCTCCGCTGCCCAGGACCGTGTGGTCCGTGAGGGTCCAGGCGGCCGGTTCGAACGCCGCGTCGCGGCCGAACAGCGGGATGCCGGAGCCGATCGTCGTGGGGCTCAGCTTCAGGATCAGCCGGTCGATCTCCGCGTAGAGGGACGCGGCCAGTTCGCCGCCGCCGACCAGCCAGATGTCCTTGCCGTCCTCCCGCTTCAGCTCCCGTACGCGCGCCACCGGATCGGTCGCGACGATCTCCACGGCCGGGTCGGGGCTCTCGCCGAGGGTGCGGGAGAAGACCAGGTGGCGCAGGTGCGGGTAGGCGTCCGTCACCCCGGCGTCCAGGCCGATCTGGTACGAGCGGCGGCCCTCCAGGATCGTGTCGAAGCGCGTGCCCTGCGCCGTCACGCCGAGCGCGGCCCGCGCCGGGGCGGGAAGCGTCTCCGGGTACTCGGCGATCAGGTGCTTGAGGTAGTCCTCCGGGATCGGCCAGAAGCCGTCGGGGCCGGTGGGGTCGGAGCCGTCCGGGCCGGCGATGAAGCCGTCCAGGGTCGAGGCGATGTAGTAGACCAGCTTGCGCACGTAGTGCCTTTCGTCCGGTCGCGGCCGCCGTACGTGGGGACCGCAGGCCGCCCATGATCAAACAGGTGTCCGGCGCAGGCAACGGGAATCCGGGCTTCCGGTGGGTGCCCAGCGGGGCGGGCGGCGGGCGGAGCGGCGGCGGGGACGCGGTACGCGGGCCCGGCCGGCCCGCTGAGCAGGGCCGGAGGGCCACCCCCTGGAACCGGCCCGTCCGATAGGTGCTCAGGGGGCGCCGCGCCCCGGCTATTTGGATAAAGTGCCGTTTCTACAGCAGCGGCTCTCCGGGGGAGTTACACGTTCATGAGCGGTCAGCAGCCAGCCAGAGGCGGCGCCTCGCAGGTCTTCCAGCCCCTCGCGGCCGACGATCCGACCACCATCGCCGGGTACCGGCTGGCCGCCAAGCTCGGCGCGGGCGGCATGGGCAAGGTGTATCTGTCGTACACGCCGGGCGGACGGCCCGTCGCGATCAAGGTCATCCGGCCCGAGTTCGGCGAGGACGCGGAGTTCCGGCGGCGGTTCGCGCAGGAGGTGCAGTCCGCGCAGCGCGTGCAGGGGCTGTTCACCGCGCCCGTGATCGACGCCGGCACCGAGGGCGCGCAGCCCTGGCTCGCCACCGCGTACGTGCCGGGCCCCTCGCTCGCCGACGCGGTCGTGGCGCACGGCGCGCTGCCGGTCGAGACGGTGCTGCTGATGATCGCGGGCATGGCGGAGGCGCTGCACGTCATCCACGGGGCGGGGATCGTCCACCGCGACCTCAAGCCGTCGAATGTGCTGCTCGCGGCGGACGGGCCGCGCGTCATCGACTTCGGCATCGCCTACGCGGCGGACGCGACGTCGCTCACGGGCAGCGGGGTCACCATCGGCACCCCGTCGTTCATGGCCCCGGAGCAGGCCGCCGGGCGCCGGGTCACGGCCGCCACGGACATCTTCGCGCTGGGCCAGGTCGCGGCGTTCGCCTCCACCGGCTCGCCCGCGTTCGGCGAGGGCACCTCGCACGGGGTGCTGTACCGGATCGTGCACGAGGAGCCGGACCTGAGCGGGGTGCCGGAGCGGCTGATGGAGCTGGTCGGGCGCTGCCTGGCCAAGGACGCGGCGGACCGGCCCTCGGTCGCCGAGGTGATCCAGCTGTGCCAGACCGCGAACGCGGAGACGGTGCTGCGGCGGCCGGAGGACTGGCTGCCGAAGCCGGTCGCCGCCGACATCACCGTACGGGCGGCCGCCCCGGCCCCCGTGCAGACGCCGCCGCCCCCGTCGTCCGCACCGCCGCCAACGCCCGCATCTCCGGCGAGGTCCTGCTGGACGGCGAGGAACTGCTCGGCGCCACCGACAGCCGGGTGCGCGAGCTGCGCGGCC
>NZ_JAKRGC010000359.1 GCF_022347745.1 Streptomyces sp. OfavH-34-F | reverse complement strand
GCGACCCGCTGGAGCGGTGGAACGCGGCGGCGGGCCCGGCGCTGCGCGGCGTCGAGGCGCATGCCTGCCGGCTGGCGGCCGAGGCGTACGCGGACGCCGTTGAGGCGCTGCCGCCGGGGCCCGGCCGCGACCGGCTGGACGAACTGGCCCGGCTGTTCGCCCTGGGCCGGGTCGCCCGGGAGAGCGGCAACCTGCTCGCGGCCGGTCACCTGAGCGCCGGTCAGGCCGAGTCGCTGACCGACCGCACCGAGGAGATGATCGCGGCGGTGGCCCCGCATCTGCCGGAACTCGCCGACTCCTTCGCCTTCCCGGAGGAGATGCTCGCCGACTGGCCGATCACGGGCGCCCGGTACGCCGACGTCTACGACGACCCGGAGGCCCACTGGCACACGGGGGAGGAGCACCGGTGAGGAGCACCTGGGCGCGCCGCGCCGCCGGGGCCGCGCAGGCCGTCGGCACGGGGGCCGTGCTCCTCGTGTACTGGTCCACCGTCGCCCTGCTCGCACGCCGGTGCGGCGCGGCGCGGACGGGCAGTGCCGAATCGGTTCGCCGCAAGGCGTAACCGGATGGTCGCTGCTCAGTTGTTCCGGCGTCGGGACAGTGCGCACCGGCGCCGGACACCCCCCACCGGATGGACACGAGGAAAGGAAGACCATGAGCACGATTCACCCCCGGATCACCGATGTACTCAGCCGTACCTTCAAGGTGCCCGTGGCCGAGATCCTCCCGGATGCCACGATGGACAGCCTGGACATGGACTCCCTCGCGGTCGCCGAGTTCGCCGTCGTGCTCCGGGAGGCCACCGGCGTCGAACTGGACACCGCCACCCTGCACCGGCGGACCACGCTCGCCCAGCTCACCGACCACCTGCACGCGGCGGCCGGCGGCGGCAGCCCGGTGGGCAGCGCCCGATGAGGACACCCGCCATCGCCGTCACCGGGCTGGGCATGATCACCCCGGTCGGCAACGACACCGAATCCACCTGGGACGGTGTGTGCGCCGCGGCCAGCCCGGTCCGCACCGTTCCCGCCCTCGCCGGATGCGCGGTCGACTTCGCCTGCGTGGTCGACGGCATCGACCTGGACGCCGAGATCGGCCGCCGTACCGCCTTCCGGATGGGCCGGTACGTCAAGTTCGCGATTCTGGCCGCCCGGGAGGCCGTCGCCGACGCCGGGCTCGACCCGGCCGGCTGGGACGGCAGCCGGGTCGCCGTCGTCGTCGGCACCAGCAGCGGCGGCACCGCCCACCTCACCGACCAGGCGCTGGTCCTGGAGCGGCGCGGCCCCGAGGCGACCTCGCCCGCCGGGGTGCTGCTGACCATCCCCAACATGCCGGCCGCCGAGATCGCGATCGAGATGCGGGCCACCGGACCCAGCATGGCCCCCTGCACCGCCTGCTCGTCCGGGGTCACCGCGCTGTCCGTCGCCCGCGACCTGCTCGCCACCGGACAGTGCGACGTGGCGATCGCCGGGGCCACCGAGTCGACGGTCTTCCCCATCGCCATGACCGGGTTCGCCCGCTCCGGCGCCGCCGCCCACCCGGACGGCGGCGACCTGTCCCGGCTCTGCCGCCCCTTCGCCGCCGACCGGGCCGGGCTCGTGATGGGCGAGGGCGCCGCCGTCATGGTGCTGGAACGCGCGGCCGACGCGGAGGCCCGGGGCGCCGAACCCCGCGCCCTGCTCGCCGGCACCGGGGCCACCACGGACGCCCACCACCCCACCAGCCCGCGCCCCGACGGCCGGATCGCCGGGGCCGCCGTCGAGGCCGCGCTGCGCGACGCGGGCTGGCGGGCCGAGGACGTCGAGCACGTCAACGCGCACGGCACCGCGACCGAGCGCAACGACGCCGCCGAGGCCGCGCTCATCGCCCGGATGTACCCGCACCGGCCGCCCGTCACCGCGCCCAAGGGCGTCCTCGGCCACTGCATGGGCGCCGCCGGGGCCATCGAAGCGGGGCTGACCATCCTCACGCTCCAGCGCGGAGTCATCCCGCCGGTCGCCAACCTGGACGCCCCCGCGCCCGGGTTCGACATCGACTGCGTCACCAAGCGGCCGCTGGTCCGGCCCGTCCGCCGGGCCGTCAGTCACTCCTTCGGCTTCGGCGGCCACAACGCGGTGGTCGCGCTCCTGCGCCCGTGAGCCGGCCGGCCCACCGGCCACGGGGGCCGTAGGCGGGCGCCGGGCCGCGCGGACCCTCGTGGTAGCGTGCCCGCAGCCAGTCGAACTCCATCCAGGAGTCAGGGAATCCGGTGCGAATCCGGAACTGACGCGCAGCGGTGAGGGGGACGGGCGGGACCACGGCCACTGGCAGACACCGTCTGCCGGGAAGGCGTCCCGTCCGCGTGAACCCGAGTCCGAAGACCTGCTGGCGACCGCCGTCCGGACCGGGCGGCGGGTTCCGTACAGGGGGCCCCGCGCCTGGGCCCAGAGACGCCGAGGTACCCCGTGCCGCCCATAGGGCCCGCCCGTTCCGCCACCCTGCTCACCGCCGCGCTCCTGCTCCTGACGGCCTGCGGCGGGGCACCGCCCGGCGAGGCCGGCGCCCCGGGGAAGGCGGACGGCTATCCGGTCGTGCTGAAGAACTGCGGACGCACCGTCACCGTGGACGCCGCCCCCCGGCGCGCGGTCTCCGTCGACCAGGGCACGACGGAGATCCTGCTCTCGCTCGGCCTCGCGGACCGGCTCGCCGCCACCGCCACCTGGACCGACCCGGTGATGAAGGGCCTGGAGAAGGCCAACGCGGGCGTGCCCCGCATCGCCGACAACCGGCCCTCGTCCGAGAAGGTCCTCGACCAGGAGCCCGACTTCGTCGCCGCCGACTTCGAGTCGACCCTCGCCAAGGGCGGCGTAGCCCCCCGCGAACAGTTCGAGAAGCTCGGCGTCCCCACCTACGTGGCGCCGGCCGACTGCACCGCCAAGGACAACACCAAGGACGGCGACGGCGTCCGCACCGGCCCCCTCACCCTGGACAGCGTCTACACCGAAGTACGCGATCTCGCCCGGGTGTTCGGCGTGCCCGAACGCGGGGAGAAGCTCGTCGCCCGGCTCCGTACCCGGGTCCGCGAGGCCGCCGACGGCATCGACGCCTCCGGCACCACCGTCCTGTACTGGTTCGCCAACTCCGAGTCCCCGTACCTGGCGGGCTGCTGCGGGGCGCCCGGCATCATCACCCGCGCACTCGGCCTGAAGAACGTCTTCGACGACACCCACGACGAGTGGCCGCAGATCAACTGGGAGACCGTCGCCGACCGCGACCCGGACGTCCTCGTCATCGGCGACCTCACCCGCAAGTCCCAGACCGCCGAGAGTGCCGCCGGGAAGATCGCCTTCCTGGAGTCCAACCCCGTCACCCGGAACATGGACGCCGTACGCCACAAGCGGTACGTCCTGCTCAGCGGCCAGGCCATGAACCCGACCATCCGCACCGTCGAGGGCGTGGAACGGGTGGCCGCCGGGCTGCGCGGGTTCGGGCTCGCGAAGTGACCGACACCCACCGGCCCGCCGCACCGCCCGACCGCACGCAGCGGCCGCCCGCCGCCCCCGGTGGCCCCGGCCCGCGCGCCCTGTGCGACGGGCTGCTGTGGACCGGCGGCGCCGCCCTGCTCGTCCTGTCCGTCGCGGTCGCCGTCACCATCGGCCCGGCCCGGATCTCCGTCCCCGACGTCTGGTCCGCCGTCGCCGCCCACCTCGGTGTCGGCGAGCCCCGGCTGAGCCCGATCCGCGACGGCATCATCTGGAACCTGCGCATGCCGCGCACCCTGCTCGCCGCCGTCTGCGGCGCGGGCCTCGCCGTCTGCGGGACCGTCATGCAGTCCCTGCTGCGCAACCCGCTGGCCGACCCCTTCGTCCTCGGCGTCTCCTCCGGCGCGTCCACCGGGGCGGTCCTGGTCGTCGTGCTCGGCGTCGGCGGGGGAGCGGTGTCGCTGCCGGCCGGGGCGTTCGCCGGGGCGCTCTGCTCCTTCGCGCTGGTGATGCTGCTCAGCCACACCCTCGGCGGCTCCACCGACCGGGTGGTGCTCTCCGGGGTCGCCGCCATGCAGCTGTTCTCGGCGCTCACCTCCTTCGTGGTGATGACCGCCGCCGACGCCGAACAGACCCGAGGGGTGCTGTTCTGGCTGCTCGGCTCGCTCGGCGGGGCCGGCTGGGGCGACGTACGCGTCTGCGCCGCCGTCCTCGCGGTGACCCTGGCGGTCTGCCTCGGCCACGCCCGCACGCTGGACGCGTTCGCCTTCGGCCAGGACGCGGCCGCCGCCCTCGGCGTGAACGTCGCACGCACCCGGACCGTCCTGCTCTGCACGACCGCCCTGCTCACCGCCGCCCTGGTCAGCGCGGCCGGCGCGATCGGCTTCGTCGGGCTCGTCCTGCCCCACGCGGCGCGCGCGCTCACCGGCTCCGGGCACCGCAGACTGCTGCCGGTCACCGCGCTCGCCGGGGCCGTCTTCCTGGTCTGGGCCGACACCCTCGCCCGGACCGTCCTCGACCCGCAGGAGGTACCGGTGGGTGTCGTCACCGCCCTGATCGGGGTGCCCGCCTTCGTCCTGGTCCTCTACCGCACCAGGCGGCCGGCATGACCGCGGCGGCCGGCGGGCTGCGGGCCGACCGGGTCGGCCGCGAGGCCGCGGGCCGGCTCCTGCTGGACGGCGTCACCCTCGCCCCGGAACCCGGCACCACCGTCGGCCTGATCGGCCCCAACGGCTCCGGCAAGTCCACGCTGCTGCGCATCCTGGCCGGAGTCCTCGCCCCGCACACGGGCGTCGTCACCCTGGACGGCGCACCCCTGGCCGCGACCGGCCGGCGCGCCGTCGCCCGGCGGGTCGCGGTCGTCGACCAGCACGCCGTCACCCAGGAGGAACTCAGCGTCCTGGACGTCGTGCGCCTGGGCCGCATCCCGCACCGCCGCGCCTGGTCCGCCCCCACGGCCGAGGACGCGGCCGCGGTGGACGAGGCCCTGGAACGCACCGGCCTCACCGCCCGGCGCGACCAGTCCTGGCACACCCTGTCCGGCGGGGAGCGCCAGCGCGTCCAGATCGCCCGCGCACTGGCCCAGCGCCCGCGCGAACTCCTGCTGGACGAACCCACCAACCATCTGGACATCCAGCACCAGCTGGAACTGCTCTCGCTGGTCACCTCGCTGCCGCTGACCACCGTCGTCGCCCTGCACGACCTCAATCTGGCCGCCATGTTCTGCGACCGGATCGTGGTCCTGGACCAGGGACGCGCGGTCGCCGCCGGCAGCCCCGCGCAGGTGATCACCGAGGAGCTGATCCGGGACGTCTACCGGGTGCGGTCCGTCGTCACCCCGGACGGTCCGGACGGCCGGCCCTCGGTGCGCTTCCTGCCCTGACCGCCCGCACCGGCCCCGGCGCACGGGAGGGCGGACCCGTCCGACGGGTCCGCCCTCGATCGCCGTGCACCGCGGCGGGCGCGCCGGCGCCGGTCAGCGGTGGCGTCCACGGCCGAACTCGCCGCCCATGTCCTTTCCGCCCCTGTCCGGGCCGCCCCGGTCCTTGCCGCCCTCGGTGGTGCCGTCCGCGTAGTCGATCTGCTCCTTGCGCAGCTCGGTGGAGACCTCCTTCTGCTCCGTCACCTTCTGGGTTTCCATCCGCACGCGCTCGACCGGGACCGTCTCCTTGCGCATCGTGGCGCGCTCGGCGTGCAGGGTGACCTCCACGTCCTGCTCGGTGAGGTCGCCGCGCACGCCCTTCCGGTCACCGGGCTGCAACGGCTCGCGGACCACACGCACCTCCTCGTGCGAGACCGGCACGGTGCGCGTGACGTTCTCGGTGACGACGTACTTGTGCAGCCGGGCCCGGCCGCTCTCGTACTCCTCGGTGCCGATGTGCAGCTGCTCCTCGGAGCGGATCATCTCCTCCTTGCCGTCCGGCCCGGCGCCGGACCGCATGGTGCCCGCCCCGGCCCCGGCCAGCGGACGGCCCGCGCCGGTGCCGGCGGTGTCGGCGTCCCGGTGCCTGCCGGTGCCGGAGGTGCCCGCCGCACCCATGGCCCCGGCCCCG
>NZ_JAKRGC010000358.1 GCF_022347745.1 Streptomyces sp. OfavH-34-F | reverse complement strand
CCGCGCCCCGGCAGCGCCCGCGCGTCCGCGCGCGCCCGGCGCCACGCCGAGCGCACCGTACGCCGCCCCCGCCTCGAACCCATCAGCTTCACCGAGCGCACCAGGTCACGACCGTTCATGCCGCTCACCCTGCCACCCGCCGGACCGCCAACCACCGCCGTTCAACTTCCGTTCACCCCGCGCCGGGCGTGGCCGGACCACATACCCGGACACCGAACCATGTACGGGCAACCCTGGTGCGAAGGACGATCACGTGGCATCGTCCGTGACGTCGCCTCACGCGCACACCCCGCCCGTGCGCGCGACCTGCGCACACACCGCGTACCCGTCACACCCAGGGAGCCGCCCCCATGACCTCAGCAGCCGACGAAGCTCCCCTGTGGCAGCCCGGTCCCGACCGCGTCGCGGCCGCCGCCGTCACCCGCTTCCAGAGCTGGGCGGCCGCGCACCACGGCGCCCCCGCCGAGGGCGGCTACGCGAGTCTGCACCGCTGGTCCGTCGAGGCGCTCGACACCTTCTGGAAAGCCGTCGCCGAATGGTTCGACGTCCGCTTCTCCACCCCGTACGAGCAGGTCATCGGCGACCGCTCGATGCCCGGCGCCCGCTGGTTCCCCGGCGCCACCCTCAACTACGCCGAACACGCGCTGCGCGCCGCCGAGGACCCCCTGCGCGCCGGCGCCCCCGCCCTGCTCCACGTCGACGAGAGCCACACCCAGACCGCCACCTCCTGGTCCGAGCTGCGCCGCCAGGTCGGCTCGCTCGCCGCCGAACTGCGCGCCCTCGGCGTCACCCCCGGCGACCGCGTCAGCGGCTACCTGCCGAACATCCCGCAGGCCGTCGTCGCCTTCCTCGCCACCGCGGCCGTGGGCGGCGTCTGGACGTCCTGCGCCCCCGACTTCGGCGCCCGCAGCGTCCTGGACCGCTTCCAGCAGGTCGAACCCGTCGTCCTGTTCACCGTCGACGGCTACCGCTACGGCGGCAAGGAACACCACCGCGCCGACACCGTCGCCGAACTGCGCCGCGAACTGCCCGGCCTGCGCGCCGTCGTCCACATCCCGCTGCTGGGCACCGACGCTCCCGAAGGCGCCCTGGACTGGGCCGCCCTCACCGCCGCCGACACCGAACCGGTCTTCGAACAGGTTTCCTTCGAGCACCCGCTCTGGGTCCTCTACTCCTCCGGCACCACCGGCCTGCCCAAGGCCATCGTCCAGTCCCAGGGCGGCATCCTGCTCGAACACTTCAAGCAGATCGGCCTCCACTGCGACCTCGGCCCCGAGGACCGCTTCTTCTGGTACACCTCCACCGGCTGGATGATGTGGAACTTCCTCGTCTCCGGCCTCCTCACCGGCACCACCCTCGTGCTGTACGACGGCAGCCCCGGCCACCCCGACATCAGCGCCCAGTGGCGCGTCGCCGAACAGACCGGCGCCACCCTCTTCGGCACCTCCGCCGCCTACGTCATGGCCTGCCGCAAGGCCGGCATCCACCCGGGACGCGACCTGGACCTCTCCCGCGTCCAGTGCGTCGCCACCACCGGCTCGCCCCTCCCGCCGGACGGCTTCCGCTGGCTCCACGACGAGGTCGCCGACGACCTGTGGATCGCCTCCGTCAGCGGCGGCACCGACGTCTGCAGCTGCTTCGCCGGCGCCGTGCCCACCCTCCCCGTCCACATCGGCGAACTCCAGGCCGCCTGCCTCGGCACCGACCTCCAGTCCTGGGACGCCGCGGGCAAGCCGCTCACCGGCGAGGTCGGCGAACTCGTCGTCACCCAGCCGATGCCCTCCATGCCGGTCCGCTTCTGGAACGATCCCGACGGCAGCCGCTACCACGACAGCTACTTCGACGTGTACCCCGGCGTCTGGCGCCACGGCGACTGGATCACCCTCACCGACCGCGGCTCCGTCGTCATCCACGGCCGCTCCGACTCCACCCTCAACCGGCAGGGCGTCCGCATGGGCTCCGCGGACATCTACGAGGCCGTCGAACGCCTCCCCGAGATCCGCGAATCCCTCGTCATCGGCCTGGAGGAACCGGACGGCGGCTACTGGATGCCGCTCTTCGTCCACCTCGCCGAGGGCGCCACCCTCGACGACGCCCTCCGCGACAGCATCAAGCGCACCATCCGCGAGAACCTCTCGCCGCGCCACGTCCCGGACGAGGTCATCGAGGTCCCGGGCATCCCGCACACCCTCACCGGCAAACGCATCGAGGTTCCGGTCAAGCGCCTCCTCCAGGGAACCCCCCTGGAAAAGGCGGTCAACCCCGGGTCGGTCGACAACCTCGAACTCCTCCGCTTCTACGCCGAACTGGCCCGCCGACGCCGCTGAGCCCGCCACTGTCAGTGGCCATGATTACTCTGAGTGAGCAAAGTTCGACAGCGCACTGGGGGAGATCATGGCGCAGAACAGGAACCAGCGGACCACCGTCCACGGACGGACCCCGACCCTCACCATGCGACGCACGCTGCGCCGCGAAGCACCGACCACCATCGGCCTCCTGGCCGACGCACAGGACTTCGCGGCCATGCGCCGCTACCGCACGTTCACCTTCGACGACCACCGGGTGTACCTGGAGCAGGTGGAAGCCCTGCTCAGGACCCTCACCGCCCAGGGCGTGCACGCCACGCTCGCCCTCTTCGACCCCGAGGAGTACGCGCAGTACTGCGCGGAGGCCGGCATCGCCCCCGACACCCCGGCGGCCCGCAGCCGCTTCACCGCCGAGATCGCCGCCTGCGGCGCCACCGTCACCTACGACGGCCAACCGCTGGACGCGCTGATCCCGCAGCTCATCGGCCGGGCGGCCCGCCGCGCCACCTGGGAGTACGCCACGATGCTCCTGGCCGGTCTCGGCGACTGCGCCGACTGCGGCCAGGACATCGGCCACGCCGCCTTCGACCGCGCCTCCCACCTCTTGCAGCGCACCCTGGAGGCGGCCGGGCCGGGCACCCACCATCTGGTGTGCAGCACCCCCACGGAACACGAACAGCTGCTCGCCGCCTTGCACACCGACCGGGCCGCGGACGGCCCCGCGCGCCTCGACACCGCGGAGGGCGCCGAGTTCGTGAGCGTGCTCGCGGTCGCCATCGCCCTGGAGAGCCCCGGCGGCGTCGTCCTGCGCACCTCCACCCCCGGCGCCCCGGACCGGGTCCACGGCTGGCGGCTCGACCGGGGCTGCCTCGACCCGCTCACCGCGGCCGAGGTCTTCAGTGCCTACTGCACCGACGCCGACACGGGCGAACCCGTCGCCCCCGAATCCGGCGTCGAGTACTGCGCGGGCTTCGACATCGGAGCCGACGCGCCCGAGCAGCACCGCTGACACGGCGAAGGGGCTTCCCGCCGGTCACCGGCGGAAAGCCCCTTCACCCCACATCGTCCGGACGCGGACTACTCGCCCGACAGCACCGCCTGCGCGGCCCGGCGCGCCTCGTCGGCGGTGTCCGCCGCACGCGCCGCCGACGCGGCCCGCTCGCACTGCGCGAGCGTGTACTTGGCCAGCGTGGCCCGCACATACGGAATCGACGCCGCGCCCATGGACAGGGAGGTCACACCCAGCCCCGTCAGCACACACGCGAGCAGCGGATCGGAGGCCGCCTCACCGCACACCCCGCAGCTCTTGCCCTCGGCCCTTGCCGCCTCGGCGGACAGCGCGACCAGGTCCAGCAGCGCCGGCTGCCACGGGTCCTGGAGCCGGGACACCGCGCCCACCTGGCGGTCGGCGGCGAAGGTGTACTGCGCCAGGTCGTTGGTGCCCAGCGACAGGAACTCCACCTCCTGGAGCACCGAGCGCGCCCGCAGCGCCGCGGACGGGATCTCGACCATCGCGCCGAACTTGGCGTTCAGCCCGGCCGCGCGGCAGGCGTCGGCGAACGCCTTGGCGTCCGACCGGTCGGCCACCATGGGCGCCATGACCTCGAGGTAGACGGGCAGCCCCTCGGCGGCCTTCGACAGCGCGGTCAGCTGGGTCCGCAGCACGTCCGGGTGGTCCAGCAGGCTGCGCAGCCCGCGCACACCCAGCGCCGGGTTCGGCTCGTCGGCCGGGGTGAGGAAGTCGAGCGGCTTGTCCGCCCCGGCGTCCAGCACCCGCACCACGACCCGGCCCTCCGGGAACGCCTCCAGGACCGCCCGGTACGCGGCGACCTGCTTCTCCTCGGACGGCGCCTGCTTGCTGTCGTCCAGGAAGAGGAACTCGGTACGGAAGAGGCCCACGCCCTCCGCGCCCGCCTCGACGGCCGCCGGTACGTCACCGGGGCCGCCCACGTTGGCGAGCAGCGGCACCTTGTGACCGTCCGACGTGGCCCCCGGGCCGGTCGCGGCGGACAGCGCCGCCTTGCGCGCGGCGGCGGCGCTCTCCAGCTCGGCCCGCTTCTCGGCGCTCGGCTCGACGAAGATCTCGCCGGTGCTGCCGTCCACGGCCACGGTCGTGCCTTCGGCGAGTTCACCGGCCCCGGGGAGCGCCACCACGGCGGGCACCCCGAGCGCCCGCGCCAGGATCGCGCTGTGGCTGGTCGGGCCGCCCTCCTCGGTCACGAAGCCGAGGACCAGGGCGGGGTCCAGCAGCGCCGTGTCGGCGGGAGCGAGGTCGCGGGCGATCAGTACGTAGGGCTCGTCGCTGTCCGGTACGCCGGGCATCGGTACCCCGAGCAGGCGCGCGACGATCCGGTTGCGGACGTCGTCGAGGTCGGCGACCCGGCCCGCGAGGTACTCGCCGGCACCCGCCAGCAGTGCCCGGTAGGAGGCGAACGCGTCGTACACGCCGCGCTCGGCCGTGCTTCCGACGGCGATGCGGCGCTCCACATCGGCCATGAGTTCGGGGTCCTGGGCCATCATGGCCTGGGCCTCCAGCACGTGCTGGGCCTCACCGCCGGCCAGGTTGCCGCGCGCGATGAGGTCGGCGGCCACGGCCTCCACGGCCTGGCGGGCCCGGCCCTGTTCGCGCTCCGCCTCGTCGGCCGGGATCTGCTTGGCCGGGGGTTCGAGCACCGCGGTGCCCATGTGCCGTACCTCGCCGATCGCCACACCGTGGCTCACGCCTACGCCTCGCAGCGTTGTCTCCATTTCACCCGTCTCCGGTCGTGCGGTGGTCGTTGCCTCCGCGGTGGTGGATATCCAGTCGGCTTTCACTGCGCCGATCGCGTTACTGCCAACCGAACAGGGTGTCGCCGACCGCGACGTCCCCGGACTCGGCGACCTGGGAGAGGGAGTCGGGCGTCGCCTCCAGGGCCACGATCGGGCACACCGGGGACTTGCCGGCCTTCTCCACATCGGACGGGTTCCAGCGGACGATGCCCTGGCCCCGGGTGACGGTGTCGCCCTTGCTCACGAGCAGCTCGAAGCCCTCGCCGTTGAGCTGGACCGTGTCGATGCCGAGGTGCGTGAGCACGCCGTGGCCCTCGCTGTCGACCACCACGAACGCGTGCGGGTGGAGGGAGACGACGATGCCGTCGACGGGGGCGACCGCCTCGGAGGCTTCGCGCACGGGGTCGATAGCGGTGCCGGGTCCGACCATCGCTCCGGAGAAGACGGGGTCGGGTACGGCGGCGAGCCCGATGGCGCGTCCGGCAAGAGGGGACGTCACGGTGGTCATGGGGGCCTCCCAGTGGAGCTTCGAAGGTGCCGCCGCGGCTGGGTCGAAGGACGGCGTACTGTTCAGCAGCGTAAGTCATGAGAAGTCCCGGTTCCGCCCGAGTCCTGGGGATTCGAGGACCTAGGGGCGCACCGGAAACGATTTGCCTCGACTCCCGGTTGCCTGTACTGTCGTACTCCTGCCTGGCCCCAACGCGACATTGAGTCGGGGGTCGGCGGCGGCTTCTGAGCCCAAACCCTAACCCGAAATCGGGCACCCGCATGTCTGCGGGGGGCCGGTCAGGGGGAGCGGAAAGGTTTGGTAGAGTCGGATCTCGCCGGAAAGGGAAACGCGAAAGCGAAGACCTGGAAAGCGAAAAACGTTTGACCCGCTTCGACCGGGAATCGGACACGAAAGAGTCTGATAGAGTCGGAAACGCAAGACCGAAGGGAAGCGCCCG
>NZ_JAKRGC010000357.1 GCF_022347745.1 Streptomyces sp. OfavH-34-F | reverse complement strand
CAACAAAACCGCCTACATCCTCGACGCCACCCTCCAACCCGTCCCACCCGGCGTCACCGGCCACCTCTACCTCACCGGCCACGGCCTCGCCCACGGCTACCTCAACCGCCCCGACCTCACCGCCACCGCCTTCATCCCCAACCCGTACGGCCCCGCAGGCACCCGCCTCTACCGCACCGGCGACCTCGCCCACTTCGACACCCACGGCAACCTCCACTACAACGGCCGCGCCGACAGTCAGGTGAAGATCCGGGGCTTCCGCATCGAACCCGGTGAGATCGAGGCTGCCCTGCTCACTCATCCGCACCTCACCCAAGCCACGGTCACCGTGCACCGCCGCCGGCTCGCCGCGTACGTCGTCACCGGAGCCGAGGCGGTGAGCACGGAGGACATCCGGCGGTACCTCACCGCCCGGCTGCCGGAGCACATGGTGCCCACCTATCTCACCGTCCTCGACCGCCTGCCCCTCACGCCCAACGGCAAGATCGACCGGCGTGCTCTGCCCGAGCCGGCGGCGGTCGTGTCCACGGGCCGGGCGCCGCGCACCCCGCTGGAGGAGACCCTGGTCGGTCTCTTCACCCGGACGCTGGGGGCCGAGGCCGCGCTGAGCATCGACGACGACTTCTTCCACCACGGCGGCCACTCCCTCCTGGGCGCCCGCCTCACCAACCACATCGCCGTCTCGCTCGACGTCCGGCTCACCGTCCGTGACGTCTTCGAGCACCCGACCCCGGCCCGGCTCGCCGAGCACATCACCGCGTTGAAGGCCGCCCCGGCCGCCAGGGCCAAGAAGGCCCGGCCCGCACTCCGCCGTCGTACCGAGACAGAACGGATCAGCTCATGACCTCCGCCTCCCCCGCCCCCGAAGACGTCGTCTGGGACCTTCCCGGTGACGGCCCGCACCGACTGTCGCTGCTGGTCCTGCCGCACGCCGGGGGCAACGCCCACGCATACGGCGGCTGGCGCGAGCACCTGCCGGCCGAGGTGCGGCTGCTGATCGGCCAGTACCCGGGCCGCGGCGCCCGCTACTGCGAGGAGCTGCCGCTGTCGGTGGACGACCTGGCGCAGCCCGTGGTGGACTCGCTGCCCGCCGACACCGGTGAGCTGGTGGTGCTCGGGCACAGCATGGGGTCGCTGGTCGCGTTCGAGGTGGTACGGGCGCTGCGCGCCGCCGGCCGCACGCCGCGCCTGCTGATCGCCTCCGCGTGCCGGGCCCCGGTGCTGCCGAACCAGTGCCCCGTCCACCCGGAGCTGCTGGACGACGACGAGCTGGTCGCCGCCATCAAGGAGCGCGGCGGCACCGACGACGGCATCCTGGACGACCCGGAGCTGCGGGAGATCGTCCTGCCGTCGATCCGGGCGGACTTCGCGATCGACGACGCCTATCGGTGCACCGCCCCGGACGCCCGGCTGGACTGCCCGGTCGCCGTGTTCGGCGGGGACGCCGACCCGATCGTGCCGGCCGGGATGCTCGCCGGCTGGTCGCTGGTGACCGGCCACGAGGTCGTGCCGCAGGTGCTGCCCGGCGACCACTTCTACTTCCAGCAGGACCTGGCGGGCTTCTTCGCCCGGCTCAATCCCGTCCTGGACGCCGTGCGCGACTCCGCCGCCGCGTCCGCGTAACCCCTCCCCCCTTCCGACCCCGCCCCAGCAAGCCGAGAAAGAGGAACCCACCGTGACCGCTCTCGCCCAGCCGCCCGCCACCGGTATCGCCCCCGTCCGGGAGCCCGGCAAGCCGGTGATCGTCCACACGCCGGAGTTCGGCTCCATGGCGGAGGCCACCGCGTGGCTGACCGCCCAGCGGGCCGCGATCCAGGCCGAACTGCACCGGTCCGGTGCGGTGATGCTGCGCGGACTGCCGGTCCGGGACGCGGCCACGTTCGCCGAGGCGCGGGACGCGCTGGTCGCCGAGCGGGCCGGGTACAAGGAGAAGGCGACCCCGCGCACCGACTTCGGTGAGGGCGTGTTCTCCTCCACCGACCTGCCGGCCGTCCAGCCGATCCGGCTGCACAACGAGAACAGCTACACGCTGGACTTCCCCGGTGTGCTGCTGTTCGGCTGCGTCACCGCGCCCGAGACCGGCGGCGCCACCACCGTCGGCGACATGCGGGCCGCGCTGGCGATGCTGCCGCCGGAGCTGACCGCGCGGTTCGCGGAGGCCGGCTGGCTGCTGGTGCGCAACTACTCGGACCTGGCGGGAATGCCGTGGCGCAAGGCGTTCTCCTCGGAGGAGCCGGCCGGGGCGCAGGAGTACTGCGACGCGCACGCCATCGGCTACGAGTGGCTGGACGAGGACACCCTGCGGACCCGGCAGCGGCGGTCCGCGATCATCACGCACCCGGTGACCGGCGAGCGCGTCTGGTTCAACCACTTCGCGTTCTGGAACGCCCGCAGCCTGGACGAGGACGTCCGCGAGGTGCTGGTCGAGACGTTCGGCGCGGACGGGCTGCCGTTCAACACCTACCTCGGCGACGGCACCGCCCTCACCGACGCGGAGGTGGACACCATCAACGACGCGTACCAGGCGGTCACGGTACGGGAGAGCTGGCAGGCCGGTGACGTGATGCTGGTCGACAACATCCTCTGCGCGCACGGCCGCGAGGCGTTCACCGGGGACCGGAAGATCCTCGTCGCCATGGGTGAGCCGGTCCCGCTATCCGACTGCTCGCCCGCCTCCGCCCCCTCCACCACCCTGTACGGAAAGTGAGCGCCGCCATGACCGCCGTACTCCCCGAGCGCCCGGCCGCCACCACCGCCGCGCACCCCGCCGGCTGCCCCTGCGCCCCCTGCGAGGCCGCCGGAACCGGCGCCGCCGACCTGATGGCCCGGCTCGCCGCCGTGCCCGGTGACCGCACCGCCGTCGTCGCCGGAGACCTGGAACTGTCCTTCGCCGAACTGCGGGAGCGGGCCGCCTCGTTCGCGTCCGGCCTGGCCGGGCTCGGCGTCGGCCCGGAGAGCGTCGTGGCGCTGTGCCTGCCGCGCGGCGCCGACCTGGTCACCGCGATCATCGGCACGCTGACGGCGGGCGCCGCCTACCTGCCCGTGGACCCCGCGCTGCCCGAGGAGCGGCGGCGGCTGCTCCTGACGGACTCCGGCGCCGACCTCGTGGTCACCGACCGCCCCGTCGCGGGGCCGGCCGGGCCGCGTACGGTCACCGCCGGCGAGCTGACCGCCGGCCGGGGCGCGGCGTTCGCGCCGGTTCCGGTGGGGCCGGGGGCGCTCGCGTACGTCATCTACACCTCCGGCTCGACGGGCCGGCCCAAGGGCGTGGAGATCGCCCGGGGTTCGGCGTCGCTGCTGCTGCGGGAGCTGGAGGACGAGGGCGCGGCGAGCGGCGCGGCCCGGCGCGTCGGGTGGAACGCCTCGCCGTCGTTCGACGCGTCGGTGCAGCAGTGGGTGCGCCTGTCGCGCGGGGACACGCTGGTGATGATCGACGAGGAGACCCGGCGCGACCCGGCCCTGCTGGCCGCCTTCGTGGACGACCGGGGTCTCACGGACCTCGACATCACCCCGTCGCACGCCGAACCGCTGCTCGATCTGCTCACCCCGGACGGGGGTCCGCGCCCGCTGACGCTGCTGGTCGGCGGCGAGGCGATCGGGCCCGCGCTGTGGGACCGGCTGGTGGAGGCGCGGCGGGCCGGGCTGCTGCGCGCGGTGAACGTGTACGGGCCCACCGAGTGCACGGTCGACGCGACGGCCGGCTGGATCGAGGAGCCGGGCGAGCCGCACATCGGCGCCGTGCTCCCCGGGCTGCGGATGCGGCTGCTGGACGAGCGCCTGGCGCCGGTCGGTCCGGGAGAGGCCGGGGAGCTGTATCTGGCCGGTCCCCGGATCGCGCGGGGCTACCGGCGCGGCCCGCACCTGACCGCGCAGCGGTTCGTCGCCGACCCGTTCGGCGCGCCGGGTGAGCGCATGTACCGGACCGGGGACCGCTGCCGGCTGCTGCCGGACGGGCGCCTGGTGCACCTGGGGCGGCTGGACGGGCAGGTGAAGCTGCGCGGGCACCGGATCGAGGTGCAGGAGATCGAGGCCGCGCTCGGCCGGGCCGGGGCCGCCGAGGCGGCGGTGGTGCTGGGCGAGGACGCCGGGGGCACCCCGTGCCTGATCGCCTACCACCGGGGCGGGGACGGCGAGGGGCTGCGTACGGCCGTGGCGGCGGTACTGCCCGCGTACATGGTGCCGTCCGCGTTCGTCGCCGTGGACCGGTTCGCGACGACGCCCAGCGGCAAGCTGGACCGGGCGGCGCTGCCGGCCCGGATCGAGGCGGCGGCGCCCGCAGGCGACCCGGCGGGTGCCGGTCTCGGCGGGCGGGCCGAGGAGCTGATCGCCCGGGTGTGGGCGCAGGTGCTGGGCGCCTCGTCGATCGGCCCGGACGACAACTTCTTCAAGCTCGGCGGCCACTCGCTGCTCGCCATCAAGCTGGTCTCGCGGGTCCGTGCCGAGCTGTCCGTCGCCCTGCCGGTGAAGGCCGTCTACGCCCACCCGAGGCTGCGTGATCTCGCCGCCCACATCGAGGAGTTGTCGGCCGCCGCGGATGGCTGACCGCTTCCGCCCCGGCCCCTTTCCCCGCCCGCCCCCGCCCTTCCCGAGGAGCAGCAACCGTGATCCCCCTCTCGTACGCGCAGCACCGGCTGTGGTTCCTGAACCGTCTCGAAGGCCCGTCGTCCGCGTACAACGCGCCCGTGGTGCTGCGGCTGGACGCGGTGCCCGACCGGCCGGCCCTGGAGGCGGCGGTGCGGGACGTGGTGGAGCGCCACGAAGTGCTCCGCACGGTGTACCGGGCCGTGGACGGGGAGCCGTACCAGCACGTCGTCGGCGATCCCGGCGTGCGGCTGGAGGTACGGGAGTGCGGGCCGGACGACGACGTGGACGCGCGGGTCACCGCCTTCGCGCGGCTGCCGTTCGACGTGACCCGCGATCTGCCGCTGCGGGCCCGGCTGTTCACGGTGCACGAGGGGGGCGCCGTGCTGGTGCTGCTCGTCCACCACATCGCGACGGACGGCTGGTCCGTCGGCTGTCTGCTCAAGGACCTCGACCGCGCCTACACGGCCCGGTGCGAGGGCCGCGCACCCGGGTGGGAACCCCTGCCCGTGCAGTACGCGGACTACGCGCTGTGGCAGCGGGACATGCTCGGCGACCCCGCCGACCCCGACAGCCTGGCGTACGAACAACTCGCTTACTGGCGCGAGGAACTGGACGGTGCTCCGGCCGCGACCCGGCTGCCCGCCGACCGTCCCCGCCCCACCGAGCCGAGCCACCGGGGAGCGCTGGTCACCGCCCGCCTCTCCGCCGCCGCCCACAAGGCGCTCGCCGCCACCGCCCGCGACCGTCGCGCGACGTTCTTCATGACCGCACGGGCCGCCCTCTGCGCCGCGCTGGAGGCGGCCGGGGCGGGCCCCGACGTGGTGGTGGGAACCCCGGTGGCGGGCCGGCCCGAGGAGGACCTGCACGACCTCGTCGGATTCTTCGTCAACTCGCTCGCCCTGCGCGCCGACCTGTCCGGCGACCCGGACCTCGGCACGCTGCTCGACCGGGTCCGCACACGGGACCTGGCCGCCATGGCCCACGAGGACCTGCCGTTCGACCTGCTCGTCGAGGACCTCAACCCGGAGCGCTCCCTCGGCCTGCACCCGTTCTTCCAGGTCATGCTCACCACGCAGACCGCGCAGGACACCCACTGCGCCCTGGGCGCCGTATCCGGCACCCTCGACGCCGCGGACCTGGCCACCGCCAAGTTCGACCTGAGCTTCAACTGTGCCGAGACGTACCGCCGGGACGGCGAACCCGACGGAGTGCTGCTCGGCCTGAGCTACGCGACCGACCTGTACGACGAGGGGACGGCGCGGCTGCTCCTCACCCTGTTCCACCGCGCGCTGACCGCGTACGCGCAGCAGCCGGCCCGCACACCGCTCAGCCGGGCCGGGCTGCTCTCCGCCCCGGAGCGCGCGGAGATCGACCGCCGCCACGAGGCGCTGGAGCGGGCCGCGCGGCGGGCCGCCGAGGCGCCGGACGGGCCGCGTGACGGCG
>NZ_JAKRGC010000356.1 GCF_022347745.1 Streptomyces sp. OfavH-34-F | reverse complement strand
CTGGTGGTGTGCGTGGAGGCGGCCGGGCTGGGGTTACCCGCCTGGCTGGTGCTCCGCGCCGGCGGACAGCCCGGGGCCGTCGCCGGGGCGCTCGCGGCCACCGCGGTGTGGTGCGGGATACGGGCGGGGCGGGGCAGATACGCGTTACCCCTGCCGGGGCGGCCACCGGGGGCGCTGACCACGCCCGGCGACTGGCTGCTGCTCATCGGTGTGCTGGCGGTGCTGTGGACCGTGGTCGACCGGTCCATCGATCCGGCGGCGGCCGTGATGGCGCTGGTGCCCGGCCTGCTGACGGCGTCGGGCGCCTCCTGGGCGCGTGGGGTCCACCGGTCCGGGCGGCGCCGTACGGTGCGCCGGGTGCTGGTGGTCGGTGAGGCCGAGGGCGTGGACCGGGCGGTGGGGCTGCTGACCTCGCGGGCGGGCCACGGCCACCTGGTGGTGGCCGCCCTGCCGGTGGGCACGGCCCCGCTGGCCTGCGAGGTGCCGGTGCCGGGGCGGCTGGCCCCGGAGCCCGCGGGGGACGACGCCTCCACGGTGCTGGGCGCGGCCTTCGCCCACGAGGCGGACCTCGCGCTGGTGGTGCCGGGTCCGCGGCTCACCGCGGACCGGTTGCGGCGCCTGTCCTGGGGGCTGCACGACGGAGGGCTCGAACTCTCCGTCCTCGCCCATCTGTCGGAGACCTCGGCGGACCGGGTGCGGCCGTCGTCGGTGGCCGGGCTGACCCTGCTGCACATCGCGCCGCCGCTGCGCCGGGGGCTCCAGCCGGTCCTCAAGGCCGCGGTGGACCGGGCGGGGGCCGCGTGCGGCCTGGTCGCCCTGGCCCCGTTGATGCTGCTGATCGCGGTGGCGGTGCGGCTCACCTCGAAGGGGCCGGTCTTCCACCGGCAGATCCGCCAGGGACGGCACAACCGGCCCTTCGTCATGTGGAAGTTCCGCACGATGGTGGTGGACGCCGAGCGGCACAAGGCGCGGCTGGCGGCGGTGAACGAGAACGACGGCCCCATGTTCAAGATGCGCCGCGACCCCCGGGTCACCCGGCTCGGCCGGCTGCTGCGCCGCTCGTCCCTGGACGAACTGCCCCAGCTCGTCAACGTGCTCAAGGGTGACATGTCCCTGGTCGGACCGCGTCCGCCGCTGCCGGACGAGGTGTCCCGTTACGACGAGCGCGAGTTGCGCCGGCTCGCGGTGAAACCCGGTCTGACGGGCCTGTGGCAGGTCAGCGGCCGCTCGGACCTGTCCTGGCAGGAGACCGTCTCGCTGGACCTCTGGTACGTCGACAACTGGTCGGTGGCCGGGGACATGGGGCTCATGGCCCGTACGCTGCGCGCCGTCACCGACGGCCGCGGGGCGTACTGAGGGCGGGGGCCGGGATGGGCACGGTGCGCAGGGGCCGGGCGGCCCGCCCGCCGTGGACGGGTGCGGGCCACCGGGCCGGGCGGGTGCGGTCAGGCGTCGCGCTGCCGCAGCCACCACGCGTAGGTTTCCGCCACGCCCTCCCGCAGCGGGACGCGCGGGGTGAAACCGAGGGCGGTCAGCCGGGAGACGTCCAGGAGTTTGCGCGGGGTGCCGTCGGGTTTGCCGGTGTCCCAGGCGATCTCGCCCTGATATCCCGTCACTTCACCGACGGTCTGGGCGAGTTCGCGGATGGTGAGGTCCTCGCCGCAGCCGATGTTGACGGGGGTGTCGTCGTCGTAGCGCTCCAGCAGGAGGACGCAGGCGGCGGCGAGGTCGTCGACGTGCAGGAACTCGCGCCGGGGGGTGCCGGAGCCCCAGAGGGTGACCGTCGGGGCGCCCGACTCGCGGGCTTCGTGGAAGCGGCGGATCAGGGCGGGCAGCACATGCGAGGTCTCCAGGTCGAAGCTGTCGCCGGGCCCGTACAGGTTGGTCGGCATGGCGCTGATGTAGGAGGCGCCGTACTGGCGCCGGTAGGACTGCGTCTGCACGATGCCGGCGATCTTCGCCAGCGCGTACGCCTCGTTGGTGGGCTCCAGGGGCCCGGTGAGCAGGGCGCTCTCCGGGATCGGCTGCGGGGCCAGCTTCGGGTAGATGCAGGACGAGCCGAGGAAGAGCAGCCGCTCGGTGCCGGCCGCGTGCGCGCCGGCGATCACGCTGAGCTGGATGCGCAGGTTGTCCTCGATGAACTGCACGGGATACGTGCTGTTCGCCATGATCCCGCCGACCCGCGCGGCGGCCAGCACCACGGCGTCCGGGCGTATGCCGCGCAGGAAGGCGGCGGTCCGGCCGGCGTCCCTCAGATCGAGGAGGTCGCGGCCGCGCGTGATCACCTCGTGGCCGTCGGCGGTGAGACGGCGGGCCACCGCCGAACCCACCAGCCCCCGGTGGCCGGCGACGAACACACGGGAACCGGGGCGTAACAGGGACGGGACGCGTTGCGGGTGAGGGCCGGGGAGATCAGTCGTCATGCTGACGGATTGTGCCAGCGACCGGTGGCAACGGTGACGTTTTACCCGGACCACCCCGTCCTCGGGAGATTTCATGACCAACTGCCCCACGGGCAGAGACAGAAGGGGGAAAGGTGGCGAAGACCGCGCTCATCACCGGGGTGACCGGACAGGACGGTTCGTACCTGTCCGAGCTCCTGCTCCAGAAGGGCTACACGGTCCACGGGCTGATCCGGCGCTCGTCGAGCTTCAACACCGAGCGGATCGACCACATCTACCAGGGCCCGGAGCAGGAGGACCGGTCCTTCGTGTTACACCACGCCGATCTCTCCGACGGGGTCGCGCTGGTGAACCTGCTGCGGGACATCCGCCCCGACGAGGTGTACAATCTGGGCGCGCAGTCGCATGTGCGGGTCTCCTTCGACGCACCGCTGTACACCGGTGACGTCACGGGGCTCGGCACGGTCCGGCTCCTGGAGGCGGTCCGGGCCAGCGGCATCGACACCCGGATCTACCAGGCGTCGTCGTCCGAGATGTTCGGCGCCAGCCCGCCCCCGCAGAACGAGCTGACCCCGTTCCACCCGCGCAGCCCGTACAGCGTCGCCAAGGTGTACGCGTACTGGGCGGCGGTCAACTACCGCGAGGCGTACGGCATGTTCGCGGTGAACGGCATTCTGTTCAACCACGAGTCCCCGCGCCGCGGGGAGACCTTCGTGACCCGGAAGATCACCCGCGCGGTGGCCCGGATCCAGGCCGGGCTGCAGAGCCGTCTGCACCTGGGCAACCTGGACGCGGTGCGCGACTGGGGGTACGCCCCCGAGTACGTGGACGCGATGTGGCGGATGCTCCAGTGCGACACCCCGGACGACTACGTGGTGGCCACCGGCGAGGGCGTCAGCGTGCGGCAGTTCCTGGAGTACGCCTTCCGGCACGCCGGCCTCGACTGGCGCGACCACGTCCGCTACGACGCCAAGTACGAGCGGCCCAGTGAGGTGGACGCGCTGATCGGGGACGCCTCCAAGGCCGGTGAGCTGCTCGGCTGGAAACCGGCCGTACGGGCGCGGGAGCTGGCCCGGATCATGGTCGACGCCGATGTGCGCAGGCTCGCCGACGAACTCGCCGGCACCGCCGTACGGGTGGACCGGTAGGGCGGTGCCGCCAGGCCCCGCCCCCTCAACCGTCCCCACCGGCAGCCGGCCGGGCGGGGCAGCAACCGCGGCCCACCGGCCGCAGCCCGTTCTCACCTTCGGAGCTGAATGATGAAACCAACCACGGGGCGCCGGCCCGGCCGGACGCGGGCCACGGCCGCGGCGCTCTGCCTGCTCGCCGGGGCCCTGAGCGCCGCCGCGGCGAGCGGACCGCAGGCGGCCGCCCTCACCCCGCCGGTCTCGATCACCGCGGACGACCTGTCCACCTGGCAGACCAACGGCATCGTCTGGTCGATGGCCGCGTCCGACGACGGGGTGGTCTACGCGGGCGGCACCTTCTCCACCCTGCGTCCCCCGGGGGCGGCGGCGGGCACCTCGGAGCAGCCCGCCGTCAACTTCGCGGCGTTCGACGCCGCGACGGGCGCGCCCACCGACTGCTCCCTGTCGTTCACCCTCTCCTCGGGCACCGCGACGGTACGCGCGCTGGCCCTGTCCCCGGACGGCTCGACGCTGTACGCGGGCGGCCGGTTCGGGGCGGTGAACGGTGAGGGCGTGAGCAACATCGCGGCCATCGACACCGCCACCTGCACCCCGCGCAAGGACTTCAAGCTCGCCGTGTCCGCCACCGTGCGGGCGCTCGCGGTCACCGGCGACACGGTGTACCTCGGGGGCGACTTCAACAGCGTGGAGGGGCAGAACCGCAACTACTTCGCCGCCGTCACCACCGACGCCGCGCTGAAGCCGTGGACGGCGAACGCGGACGAGGTGGGCCGGGCCCTGGAGGTCACGCCGGACGGCCGGAACGTGGTGCTCGGCGGTGACTTCTTCAAGGTGAACAACACCACCAGCCACGCGCTGGCCGTGGTGAACGCCACCACCGGGGCGCTCGTCCGGGGCTATCCGGGTTTCATCCCGAACACCTCCACGGTGCAGGACCTCACCAGCGACGCCACGCAGTTCTACACCGCCAACGAGGGCACCGGGGGCGGGGTGTTCGACGGCCGCATCGCCCTCGACCTCACCACGTTCGACCAGGTGTGGCGCGACACCTGCCTGGGGGCCACCCAGGCGATCCTGGTGCACAACGGGGTGCTCTACAGCGGCAGCCACGCGCACGACTGCGCGTCGATGGGCGCCTTCCCCGACCAGCCGCGCAAGCATCTGCTGGCCCAGTCGGTGGACGACCCGAAGCTGCTGCCGTGGTTCCCGGACACCAACGACGGTATCGGTGAGCCGGTCGGGCCGCGCGTGATGGCGCAGACCGGCAAGGGCGGCCACCACTACCTCTGGGTGGGCGGCGAGTTCACCACGGTCAACAGCAAGCCGCAGCAGGGGCTCACCCGCTTCGCGGACGGCCCGGACACGGGGGCGCCCTGGGTGCCGAACGTGAGCGTGTCGACGGTGGCGCCGGACCGGGTGGACGTCAACTGGCAGACCAGCTTCGACACCGACGACGGGACGCTCACCTACCGCGTCTACAAGGACGGGGCGAGCACCCCGGTGTACACCACGACGGGCTACTCGGTCTTCTGGGACCGGCCGCAGCTGCGGTGGACGGACACCGACGTGGCACCGGGCGAGACGCACACGTACCGGATCAGCGCGAGCGACGGCACCAACACCAGCGCCAAGTCGCCCGCCGTGACGGCCGTCGTCGCCTCGAAGGCCGAGGCCTATCCGCAGCGCGTCCTCGCGGACGGGGCACAGCTGTACTGGCGGTACGACGAGGGCACCTCGACGTTCGCCGCCGACACCACGGACGGGCTGGACAACGGGTTCCTGCGCAACTCGCCCGCGTACCGGCAGACGCCGGCCGCCGTCGCCGGGCCCTCCACCGCGATCGGGTTCAACGGCACCGACGAGTACGCGTACAGCAACCGGAGCAGGTCCGGCGTCACGACGTACTCCGTGGAGACCTGGATCAAGACCACGACCACCCGCGGAGGCAAGATCATCGGCTTCGGCAGCAACACCATGGAGCTGAGCGGCAAGTACGACAAGCACGTGTACATGCTCAACAACGGGCGGCTGACCTTCGGCACCAGCTACAACGGCGGCCAGACCGTCAGCACCACCGGGGCCTACAACGACGGTGCCTGGCACCACGTCGTCGCCACCCAGGGGGCGGACGGCATGTCCCTGTACGTGGACGGGCAGCGCCGCGCCTGGAACCCGCTGTACACCAAGAACGCGAACTACACCGGCTACTGGCGGGTCGGCGGCGACAATCTCGCCACCTGGCCCAACCGGCCGTCCAGCAACTACTTCGCCGGGCAGATCGACGAGACCGCGGTGTACCCCACCGTGCTGAGCGGCTCGCAGGTCGCCGCCCACTACGCGCTGAGGACGGGTGGATGAGGCATCCGTACCTGACCGGTGCCGCCGTCGCCCTGGCGACGGCGGTGCTGGCCGCCTGCGGCTCCTCCTCCGGCGACGGGGGCGGGAGCGGGGACGGCGGCGGCACGGCGGCCGGGGCG
>NZ_JAKRGC010000355.1 GCF_022347745.1 Streptomyces sp. OfavH-34-F | reverse complement strand
GGGGAGAGCGGCGGGCCCGGGGAGAGCGCCGCGAGCGGAACCATCGACCCCGACGCCCCGAGACCGGGAGACACCGGATGAACGCGATCGTCCCGCTGCCGGTCCTGCTGCCCCTGTGCGCGACCGGCCTCAGCCTCGCCTTCGGCACCCGGCTCAAATGGTTCCAGCGCTTCGTCAGCGTCGCCGTGCTCACCGCCGTCCTCGGCCTCTCCGTCACGCTGATGATCGCCGCCGACCGGAACGGGCCGCTCTCCGTGCACCTCGGCGACTTCGCGCCGCCGCTCGGCATCACCCTCGTCGCCGACCGGCTCTCCGGGCTGATGCTGACGGTCTCGTCGGCCGTCACCCTGTGCGTCCTCGTCTACTCCCTGGGCCAGGGCATGGCCGACCGGGACGAGGAGACACCGGTCGCCGTCTTCCACCCCGCCTACCTGATCCTGGTCGCCGGGGTCTCCTGCACCTTCCTCGCCGGGGACCTGGTCAACCTCTACGTCGGCTTCGAGATCATGCTCGTCGCCAGCTTCGTCCTGCTGACCCTCGGCGGCACCGGGCCCCGCATCCGGGCCGGCTCCACGTACGTGATCATCTCGCTGTTCTCCTCGATGCTCTTCCTCACCGCCATCGCCATGACGTACGCGGCGACCGGCACCGCCAACTTCGCCCAGCTCGCCGAACGCCTCCCCGCCCTCCCGCTCGGCGTCCAGACCCTCATCCAGGCCATGCTGCTCACGGTCTTCGCGATCAAGGCCGCCGTCTTCCCGCTCGCCGCCTGGCTGCCCGACTCCTACCCGACCGCGCCCGCCCCGGTGACCGCCGTCTTCGCCGGACTGCTCACCAAGGTCGGCGTCTACTGCATGCTGCGCACCGAGACCCTGCTCTTCCCCGGCAACCGGCTCGGCGACCTGCTGATGGCGGCGGCACTCGCCTCAATGGTCATCGGCATCATGGGCGCCGTCGCGCAGACCGACTTCAAACGCCTGCTGTCCTTCACCCTGATCAGCCACATCGGCTACATGGTCTTCGGCATCGGCCTCGCCACCCGCGAGGCGTACGGCGGCGCCATCGTGTACGTCGTCCACCACATCACCGTGCAGACCACACTCTTCCTGGTCGCCGGGCTGATCGAACGCCGGGGCGGCACCACCGAACTCACCCGGCTCGGCGGCATCGCCCGCGCCGCCCCCGCGCTCGCCGTCCTCTTCTTCGTCCCCGCGATGAACCTGGCCGGCATCCCCCCGCTGTCCGGCTTCATCGGCAAACTGGGCCTGATGCGCGCCGGGGTCGCCGAGGGCGGGGTGTGGGCCTGGATTCTCGTCGTCGGCGCCACCGTGACCAGCCTGCTCACGCTGTACGTGATGGCCAAGGTCTGGAACCTCGCCTTCTGGCGGGCCGCCCCGCCGGGCCAGGCCGCCGCCGGCACCGTCCTGGAGTCCGACGACGACAGCGACGACGACGAGGACACCGGCCCCGACCAGGTGCCCGGCAGCGGCGACGAGGGTGTGCGCTTCCGCCACCAGCCGGCCGGGCTCGCCGTCGCCGCCACCCTCCACGGACACGCCGTCACCACCACCAGCGTGCTGCCCCGCCCGATGACCTGGGCGACGGCCGCCGCGGTCGCCCTCGGCCTCGCCTTCACCGTGTTCGGCGGCCCGCTCACCTCGTACACCGACCGCGCCGCCGCCGAACTCATCGCCCGCACGCCCTACACCCAGGAGGTGCTCGGACGGTGAGACGCCTGGTCACCTTCTCGTTCCGGAACAAGGAGCTGCCGCCGTTCAGCGCCGCGTTCGGCGGCCGCCGGCGCCGCGTCCTCGACCTGCCGCTGATCGCCTGGCTGACCTTCATCTGGGTGCTGCTCTGGTCGAGCCTGGACTGGGCCAACCTGCTGACCGGGGTCCTGGTCGCGGTCGCCGTCTGCCTCGCCTTCCCGCTGCCCAAGGTCGACCTCGGGCTGCGGCTGCACCCGTGGGGCATCCTGCGGCTGGCCGGGTACCTCCTCTACGACATGTACGTGTCCGGCGTGAAGGTCACCCGGCAGATCCACGGCAGCCGGACGCGCCGCGCCGCCGTCGTCGCGATCCCGCTGCGCTGCCGCTCCGACCTGATGCTCACCGCCGTCGCCGTCGCCGTGGCCAACGTGCCCGACAGCTCGGTCGTCGAGGTGCGCCGCGCCACCGCCACCGTCTTCGTGCACATCCTGGACGGCCGGCCCGCCGAACTGGCGGCGGCCCAGCGGTCCGTCTGGCGCACGGAGGAGCTGATCGTCCGGGCCTTCGGCACCCGCGACGAGATCGAGCGGGTCGCCGCCCCGCCCCCGCCCGCACCGCACACGGGCCCCGCGCAGCACGACCAGGAGGACAGACCGTGAGCACGCCCCAGACCGTGGACCGGGTGCTGATCGTCGCAGCCGTCGTCCTGATCCTGCTCGCCGGAGCGGCGCTGCTCGCCCGCGTCTGGCGCGGCCCCTCCATGCTGGACCGGGCCATCGCCCTGGACGTGTGCGCCGCCCTGATCATCGCCGGGCTCGGCGCCAAGTCGGCGCTCGCCCGTGACCCCTTCTACTTCCCGATCATGCTGGTGCTCGCCTTCCTCGGGTTCACCGGCTCGGTCGGCATCGCGCGCTTCATCGCCGTACGGGACCGGCCGCCCGGGCAGCGGCGCCACCCCGGCCGGCCCGGCGGCGGCGCCTCATGAACGTCTGGCTGCAGATCCTGGACACGGCGGGCGCGGCGCTGGTGCTGCTCGGCGCGGCGATCTGCCTGCTCGGGGTGGTCGGCATGCTGCGGCTGCCGGACGTCCTCTCGCGCAGCCACGCCGCGACGAAGCCGCAGGCCCTCGGCATGCTGATCGTGCTCGCCGGGGTCGCGCTGCGGCTGCGCAGCGGCATGGACCTCGCCACGCTGGCGCTCATCGGCTTCTTCCAGCTGATGACCGGCCCCGTCGCCGCCCACCTGGTGGCGCGCTCCGCCTACCGCACCGGGCAGGTGGACCACTCCGGGCTCCTCTTCGACGACCTGGACGAGCAGCTCACCGAGGAGACCTGAGGCGCCGGGCCTGTCCGCCGGGCTTCTCACAGCGGCCGCCGGACTAGTGTGCGTCGAGTTTTACCGGTCATGATCGGCCGGGGCCACACCCGCGTAACGGCCCCTTCCTACCGTTGGACGACGATCCGATTGACGGAAGGTCCCCCCGGTGCCCCCACTCAGCTCGTCGGCCGACGCCGCCCAGGTCCGCACGGTCTGCTCGTACTGCGGAGTGGGCTGCGGCATGGTCCTGGACATCGCGTCCGGACCGGACGGGCGCCCCACCGTCCGCAAGGCGTCCGGCGACCGGACGCACCCCGCCAACGCCGGCCGCCTGTGCACCAAGGGCGCCACCACCGCCGACCTGCTCGCCGCGCCCGGCCGCCTCACCACCGCGCTGATACGGCCCCGGCGCGGCGCCGAACCGGCACCGGCCGCCCTGGACGAGGCGATCGCCACCACCGCGCGGCGGCTGCGCGCCGTCATCGACACCCACGGACCGGACGCCGTCGCCTTCTACATGTCGGGACAGCTGACCCTGGAGGCGCAGTACCTCGCCAACAAGCTGGCCAAGGGGTTCATCCGGACCAACCGCGTCGAGTCCAACTCGCGGCTGTGCATGGCCAGCGCCGGCAGCGGCTACAAGCTGTCCCTCGGCGCGGACGGCCCGCCCGGCTCCTACGACGACCTGGACCGCGCCGACGTCTTCCTGGTCATCGGCTCCAACATGGCCGACTGCCACCCGATCCTCTTCCTGCGCCTCCTCGACCGGGTCCGGGCCGGCGCCAAACTGATCGTCGTCGACCCCCGGCGCACCGCCACCGCCGACAAGGCCGACCTCTTCCTGCGCGTCAACCCCGGCACCGACCTGGCCCTCCTCAACGGCCTGCTCCACCTGCTCCACGCCGACGGGCACACCGACCCCGACTTCATCGCCGCGCACACCGAGGGCTGGGAGGCCATGCCGGACCACCTCGCCGGCTACCCGCCCGCCGAGGTCGCCGCGATCACCGGCGTCCCGGAGGAGGACCTGCGCCGCGCCGCCCGCTGGATCGGCGAGGCCGGGGAGTGGACGAGCTGCTGGACGATGGGGCTCAACCAGTCCACGCACGGCACCTGGAACACCAACGCGCTGATCAACCTGCACCTGGCGACGGGCGCGATCTGCCGTCCGGGCAGCGGCCCCCTCTCGCTCACCGGCCAGCCCAACGCCATGGGCGGCCGCGAGGTCGGGTACATGGGCCCCGGACTGCCCGGCCAGCGCTCGCTCCTGGACGACGAGGACCGGGCGTTCACCGAGGAGCTGTGGGGCCTGGCGCCCGGCACCCTGCGCAAGGACGAGTGCGGCCGGGGCACGGTCGAGATGTTCGAACGGATGGCGGCCGGCGACATCAAGGCGTGCTGGATCATCTGCACCAACCCCGTCGCGTCGGTCGCCAACCGGAGCACCGTCGTCAAGGCCCTGGCGGAAGCCGAACTCGTCATCACCCAGGACGCGTTCGCCGACACCGAGACCAACGCCCACGCCGACATCGTGCTGCCCGGAGCGCTGTGGAGCGAGACGGAGGGCGTCTTCGTCAACAGCGAACGCAACCTCACCCTGGCCCGCCCCGCCGTCGCGCCGCCCGGCGAGGCCCTGGAGGACTGGCGGATCATCGCCGGCGTCGCCCGCGCGATGGGGTACGAGGACGGCTTCGCCTACGACAGCGCCGAGGAGGTCTTCGAGGAGATCAAGCGCGCCGCCAACCCCCGGACCGGCTACGACCTGCGGGGCGTCACGTACGAGCGGCTGCGCACCGCCCCCGTCCAGTGGCCCGCGCCCACCCCGGACGGCCCGGACCGCAACCCGATCCGCTATCTCGCCCCGGACGGCGGCGGGCCGGTCTTCCCGACCCCGACCGGCCGCGCCCGGTTCTTCGCCCGCCCCCACCTCCCGCCCGCCGAACTCCCGGACGACGACTATCCCTTCCTGCTCAACACCGGACGCGTGGCGCACCAGTGGCACACCCTCACCAAGACGGGCCGGATCGCCAAGCTCAACCGGCTGAACCCCGGCCCGTTCGTGGAGGTGCACCCCGAGGACGCGGACCGCCTGGGCCTCGCGGAGGGGGACGCGGTGGAAGTGGTGTCGCGGCGCGGCCGGGCCGTGCTGCCGGCCGCCGTCACCGACCGGGTCGCGCCCGGCTGCTGCTTCGCGCCGTTCCACTGGAACGACCTGTTCGGCGCGGACCTCGCCGTCAACGCGGTCACCGGGGACGCCGTGGACCCGGTCTCCTTCCAGCCGGAGTTCAAGGCGTGCGCGGTGACCCTGACGAAGGCGGCCGTGGCGCCGCCCCCGCCCGTGGAGGCACCCGCACAGGCGCCCGCGGTCGTCTTCGGCCTGGAGAACACCCCGCCCCCGGTCCTCGCGGAGCGGGAACGGCGGTATCTGGTCGGCTTCCTCGCCGGTCTCGCGCTGGGCGCCCCCGGCATCCCGGTCCTCCCGCCCGACGCCCCCTTCGCCACCGAGCACGCCCAGTGGGTCAACGGCGTCCTGGCCGGCCTGTACTCGCGCTCGGCGCCGCCCGCCGAGGCCGCCGACCCCGCCCCCGCGCCGGCCGGGGCGGACGGCCGCGAGGTGGTCGTGCTGTGGGCCTCGCAGACCGGCAACGCGGAGGACTTCGCCACCGCCACCGCCGACCGGCTCACCGCCGCGGGCCACCGCACCCGCCTGGTCGGCATGGACGAGGCCGACCCGCGCGCCCTGCCCCCGGCCGCCGACCTCATCCTGATCACCAGCACCTTCGGGGACGGCGACGCCCCCGACAACGGCTCCGGGTTCTGGGAGGCCCTGGCGGCCGTCGACGCCCCGCCCCTGGACGGCCGCCGGTACGCGGTGCTGGCCCTCGGCGACTCCTCGTACGGCGACTTCTGCGGGCACGGCCGGCGCCTGGACCGGCGCCTGCGCGAGCTGGGGGCCGTCCGCCTCGCCCCGCGCACCGACTGCGAACCGGACTACGAACCGGACGCGCTGCGCTGGCTGGACCAGGTCCTCGCCGGCCTCACGGCCC
>NZ_JAKRGC010000354.1 GCF_022347745.1 Streptomyces sp. OfavH-34-F | reverse complement strand
ACCGCCCGCGCCCCCTGGGTCCGCGAGGCCGCCGCCACCCTGCCGCTCCTCGTCCTCGACGCCCGCGGCCGGCTGCTGCACGGTGCCCCCGAGCGGCCCGGACCGCTGCCCGCGCCCGGCAGACCCGACCGGCTCGCGTACGTCATGTTCACCTCCGGTTCCACCGGGCTGCCCAAGGGCGTCGGCGTCACCCACGCCGACGTGCTCGCCCTCGCCGCCGACAGCGCCTGGCACGACGGCGTGTCCGACGCCGTCCTCATGCACTCCGCCCACGTCTTCGACGCCTCCACCTTCGAGATCTGGGTGCCCCTCCTCAACGGCGGCCGGGTGGTCGTCGCCCCCGGCGGCGTCCTGGAGGCACCCACCGTCCGCGAGGCGGTGCGCCGGCACGGGATCACCGCGCTGTTCCTCACCACCGCCCTGTTCAACGTCATGGTGGAGGCCGATCCGGAGGTGTTCACCGGGCTGCGTGTGGTCGCCGCCGGCGGCGAGGCCGCCACCCCCGGACTCATGCAACGCGCCGCGGCGGCGTCCCCCGGCATGCTCGTCCTGCACGTCTACGGCCCCACCGAGACCACCACCTTCGCCACCCGTCACCCCGTCACCGCCGACGGCGGCGGTGTGCCGCCCATCGGACGGCCCCTGGACGGCATGAGCCTCCACGTCCTCGACGACGCCCTCGCACTCGTCCCGCCCGGCGTGGTCGGCGAGCTGTACGTGAGCGGCCACGGCGTCGCCCGCGGCTACCAGGGGCGCGCCGCGCTCACCGCCGCCCGCTTCGTCGCCGACCCCTACGGCCCGCCCGGCACCCGCATGTACCGCACCGGGGACCTGGTGCGCTGGACCGCCGAAGGCACCGTCGAGTACGTCGGCCGGGCGGACGGCCAGGTCAAACTGCGCGGATTCCGCATCGAACCCGCCGAGACCGAGCACGCCCTGCTCACCGACCCGGACGTACGCGGCGCCTGCGTCGTCGTCCGCGAGGACACCCCCGGCGACCGCAGACTCGTCGGCTACGTCGTGCCCGCGCCCGGCTCCCGCCCGGACGTCGCCGCCCTCGCCCGCCGCGTCGGACGCACCCTGCCCGCCTACATGGTGCCGTCCGCCTTCGTCGTGCTGGATGCCCTGCCGCTCAACCCCAACGGCAAGGTCGACCGCCGCGCCCTGCCCGCGCCCCGGACCGCCACCGGCACCGGCCGCGCCCCGCGCACCGCGTACGAGGAGGTCCTGGCCGGGCTGTTCGCCGACGTCCTGGGGGTGGGCGCGGTCGGCATCGACGACAGCTTCTTCGCGCTGGGCGGCCACTCGCTGCTCGCCACCCGCCTCACCGGCCGGGTCCGCACGGCCCTCGGCGTCGAACTCGCCCTCCCCACGCTCTTCGAGCACCCCACGGTCGCCTCGCTGGCCGCCGTGCTCGACACCGCCCGGGCCGCCCGGCCCGTCCTCACGCCCCAGCCCCGCCCCGACGTCCTGCCGCTCTCCCACGCCCAGCGGCGCCTGTGGTTCCTCAACCGGTCCGAGGAGCCCGGCGACACCTACAACGTGCCGCTCGTCCTCGACCTCGAAGGCCCCCTGGACACCGGAGCGCTGCGCGGCGCCCTGGCCGACGTCGTCGCCCGGCACGAGAGCCTGCGCACCCTCTTCGCCGCCCGCGAAGGCGTCCCCCACCAGCGCGTCACCGCCCCCGAGGACGCCGCCTCGCTCGTCCCCCTCGCCGTCGAACACCCCCCGGCGGACGGGGACACGGACGCCTGGGAGACGGAGACGGTACGCCGGCTGAGCACCGCCCCCTTCGACCTCGGCCGGGACGCCGCCGTCCGCGCCCACCTGCTGTGCCCGGCGCCGGACCGGCACGTCCTGGTGCTCGTCCTGCACCACATCGTCGCCGACGGCTGGTCCCTCGCCCCGCTCACCCGCGACCTGGCCACCGCGTACCGGGCCAGGACCGACGGCAGCGGCACCCCCGACTGGGCACCGCTGCGCGTGCAGTACGCCGACTACACGCTCTGGCAGCGCCACGTCCTCGGCGACGACGGCGACCCGGACAGCCCGGCCGCCCGGCAGACCGCCTTCTGGCGCGAGGCGCTGCACGGCGCCCCCGGACTGCTCGACCTGCCCCTGGACCGGCCGCGCCCCGCGACCCCCAGCCACCGGGGCGCCTCCGTCCCCTTCGCGCTGCCCGCACCGGCGCACGCCGCGCTCGTCCGGCTCGCCCGCACCGCCGGCTGCACCCCGTTCATGGTGCTCCAGGCGGCCCTCGCCGTGACGCTCGGCGCGCACGGCGCCGGCACCGACATCCCGCTGGGCACCGCCGTCGCCGGGCGCACCGACGAAGCCCTGGACGACCTCGTCGGCTTCTTCGTCAACACCGTCGTCCTGCGCACCGACCTGTCCGGCGACCCGACATTCGGTGAACTCCTCGACCGGGTCAAACGGTTCGACATCGAGGCCCTCGGCAACAGCGACCTGCCCTTCGAACGGATCGTGGAGGCCCTCAACCCGGAACGGTCCGGCGGCCACCACCCCCTGTTCCAGACCATGCTCGTCCTGCAGAACCAGGAACGGGCCGAACTCGCCCTGCCCGGCATCACCGTCCGCGACCGGTCCCGCCACCACGGCGGCAGCAAGTTCGACCTGACCTTCTCCCTGACGGAGCACACCGAGCACGGCGACGAGACCGACCCCACCGGGGCCGGCGGCATCGGCGGCTACCTCGAATACGCCACCGACCTCTTCGACGCCGCCACCGCCCGCGCCCTCTGCGACCGCTTCGCCCGCGTCCTCACCCAGGCCGTGACCGACCCGGACCGCCCCATCGGCGACCTGGACCCGCTCACCCCCGCCGAACGGGACGCCCTGCTGGCCCAGGGGCGCGGCACGGACCGGCTGCTGCCCGCCACCACCGCCCCCGAGGCGGTCCGGGAACACGCCCGGCGCACCCCCGACGCCCTCGCCGTACGCGACGAGCACACCCGGCTCACCTACGCCGAACTCGACGCACGGGCCGACGCCCTCGCCCACGCCCTGCGCGCGCACGGCGCCGGCCGGGAGACCCGCGTCGCCGTCGCCGCGCCGCCCTCCGCCGACACCGTCGTCGCCATGCTCGCCGTGCTGCGCTCCGGCGCCGCCTACGTACCGGTCGACCCGGGATACCCGCCGGCCCGCATCCGCCACATGCTGGACGACGCCGACCCCGTCCTCGTCCTCACCACCGGACAGGCACACGCCGGACTGCCCCTCGGCGACACACCGTGGCTCGCCCTCGACACCCCGCCCGCCCACCCCGAACACCCGGTGCCGCTCCCCGACGCACCGCATCCGGCGGACCCGGCGTACGTCGTCTTCACCTCCGGGTCCACCGGCCGCCCCAAGGGCGTCGTCGTCACCCACGCCGCCCTGGCCAACCACATGGCCTGGATGGCCCGGCACCTGACGCTCACCCCGGACGACCGGGTACTGGCCCGCACCTCCACCAGCTTCGACGCCTCCGTGTGGGAGGTGTGGCTGCCGCTGACGCACGGCGCCGAGGTGTGCGTGCTGCCCGCCGGGGCCAACACCGAACCGGCCGCCCTGGTCACCTGGATGAGCCGGTTCGGCGTCACCGTCGCCCAGTTCGTCCCCTCGCACCTGGCGCTCGTCCTGGCCGACGCCGGCCACGCCGCGCCGCTGCCCGCCCTGCGCGCCGTCCTGTGCGGCGGGGAGCCCCTGCCGCGCGCCCTCGCCGAGGACACCGAGACCCGGTGGCAGGTGGAGGTGCACAACCTCTACGGCCCGACCGAGACCACCATCGACGCCACCGCCCACCGCGTCCCCGCCGTACCGGACACCCCGTACGAGACGGTGCCGATCGGGCGGCCCGTCGACACCATGCGCGCCCACGTCCTGGACCACCGGCTGCGGCCCGTCCCGCCCGGCGTCACCGGAGAGTTGTACCTGTCCGGCCCCAACCTCGCCCGCGGCTACCTGAACCGGCCCGGCACCACCGCCGCACGGTTCGTCGCCGACCCCTTCGACGGCACCGGCGCCCGCATGTACCGCACCGGCGACCTCGTCCGGTGGACCGCGAACGGGCTGCTCGACTACGTGTCCCGTGCCGACGACCAGGTCAAACTGCGCGGCTTCCGCATCGAACCCGGCGAGATCGAGGCCGCCCTGCTCGCCGAACCGGCCGTCGGCGCCGCCTGCGCGGTGATCCGGGAGGACACCCCGGGCGACCGCCGCCTCGTCGCCTACGCCGTCACCACCGACCCCGCCGCACACCCCGCGGCCCTGCGCGCGGCCCTCGCCGAGGCGCTGCCGCACTACATGGTGCCCGCCGCCGTCGTCGTCCTGGACCAGCTGCCCCTGCTGCCCAACGGTAAGACCGACCGGCGCGCCCTGCCCCGCCCCGACGACACCCCGGAGACCGTGACCGGCGCCACCGGGCCGCGCACCCCGCGCGAGGACCTGCTCGCCGGGATCTTCGCCGAGGTGCTGGGCCGCCCCGGCGTCGGCCCGCACGACAGCTTCTTCGACCTCGGCGGACACTCGCTCCTGGCCATGCGCGTCGTCAGCCGCGTCCGCACCGTCCTCGGCGCCGACCTCGCCGTACGCACCCTGTTCGAACACCCCACCGCCGCCGGCCTCGCGCGGGTGCTCGACACCCGGGAACGCTCCCGGCCGCCCGTGCGCAGGGCCGCCGAGCGGCCCGACCCGCTGCCCCTGTCCCACGCCCAGCGCCGGCTCTGGTTCCTCAACCGGCTCGAAGGCCCCGGCTCCGACTACAACATCCCGCTCGTCCTCGACATCGAAGGCCCCCTGGACACCGACGCGCTGCGCGCCGCCCTCCGCGACGTCGTGGAACGGCACGAGTCCCTGCGCACCGTCTTCCCCGAACGCGACGGCGTGCCCGAGCAGCAGGTGCTGCCCACCGAGGCCGTCACCCCCCGGCTGCCCGTCGAGAGCACCGCGCCCGCCCGCCTCGAAGCGGCCGTCCTGGACGCCGTGAGCGAGCCGTTCGACGTGCTCACCGACCCGCCGCTGCGCGTCCGGCTGCTGCGCACCGCGCCCGGCCACCACGTCCTCGTCCTCGTCCTGCACCACATCGCGGGCGACGGCTGGTCCCTCGCCCCGCTCGCCCGCCACCTCGGCGAGGCCTACCGGGCCCGGCTCGCCGGACGGGAACCGGAGACCGGCGCCACCCTCCAGTACGCCGACTACACCCTGTGGCAGCACACCCTGCTCGGCGACGCGGACACACCCGGCAGCCTGCTGCGCGCCCAGCTCGACCACTGGCACACCGCGCTCGCCGGACTGCCCGGCCTCATCGACCTGCCGCTCGACCGCCCGCGCCCCGCCACCACCGACCCCTCGGGCGCCGTCCACGCCTTCGACGTACCGGCCGCACTGCACACCGCGCTGCTGCGCGTGGCGAGGGAGACCGGCACCACCCTGTTCATGGTGCTCCAGGCGGCCGTCGCCACCCTGCTGCACCGGCACGGCGCGGGCGACGACATCCCGCTCGGCACCCCCGTCGCCGGCCGCACGGACGAGGCGCTGGAGGACCTCGTCGGGTTCTTCGTGAACACCCTGGTCCTGCGCACCGACCTGTCCGGCGCCCCCACCTTCACCGAACTCCTCACCCGCGTACGGGACTTCGACCTCGCGGCCTACGCACACCAGGACGTGCCCTTCGAACGGCTGGTGGAGAGCGTCAACCCGGTCAGGGCCCGCAACCACCACCCCCTGTTCCAGACCATGCTCGTCCTCCAGAACCAGGAGGCCGTCCGCCCCGAACTGCCCGGGCTCACCGTCGAGGACCGCCTCGTCCACAACGGCCTCAGCAAGTTCGACCTGACCTTCGCGTTCGGCGAGGAACACGGCCGGGGCGGCCTCACCGCCGGCATCGAGTACGCCACCGCCCTCTTCGACCGGGCCACCGCCGAAGCCCTCGCACACCGGCTGCTCCGGCTCCTCGAACAGGTCGCCGCCGACCCCGCCCGGCCGCTCGCGGACTACGACCTCCTCACCCCCGGCGAGCGCGCCCGCACCACGCGATGGGGCACCGGCCGCGCCCTGCCCGCCCCCGCCCCGGACACCACCCTGCCCGCCCTGTTCGCCGCGCAGGCCCG
>NZ_JAKRGC010000353.1 GCF_022347745.1 Streptomyces sp. OfavH-34-F | reverse complement strand
GCCCGCGTCCTCGCCGCCCGCCGCACAGCCGGACGCGGCGGCGGCCACCAGGAGTCCCGCCAGCACCGCGTAGCCGGGCCGACGCCGCAGGAGCCCCCGTCTCCGCCGCTGCCGCCCGTCCGCCGCCGTGCCGGGTTCACGCCCATTCATGGTCAGTTTTTCCTTTTGTCGTACTGGCTGCATGGCGCCGGATACTGCCAGTACGACAAAAGGCTTCCTGCCCGACACCGCCGCCGGGCCCCGCCGGTCCCCCTACCGGACCAACGCGGGAGGGGTCAGGCGTTGCGGATGGCCTCGATGTCCAGGCGCCGCATGCCGAGCATCGCCTTCATGGCCCGGGCCGCCTTCTCCGGGTCCGGGTCGGACAGGGCCTCGCCGAGGCCGGGCGGGACGATCTGCCAGGAGACGCCGTACTTGTCCTTGAGCCAGCCGCACTGGCCCTCCTCGCCGCCGCCGGAGGACAGCGCCGACCAGAGCCGGTCCGCCTCCTCCTGCGACTCGCACTCCACGGAGAGCGAGACGGCCTCGGTGAAGGGGAACTCGGGGCCGCCGTCGAACGCGACGTACTCCGCGCCGTCCAGCTGGAAGCGCACGGTCATCGCGGTGCCCTCCTCGCCGGGGGACGCGGCGGTCCAGCGGGTGACGTCCAGGACGCGCGAGTCGCCGCCGATGACGGAGACGTAGAAGTCCGCCGCCTCCTCGATCTGGTTCTTCTCGAACCACAGGAACGTGGTGACCTTCTGCATGGTCCACTCCTCACAACCAGGCACATACGGGCGAAGTGCCGTGAAGGGTAGACCGCGCGGGCGTCCGGAACTCATCGCCCGGCCGGGGAGTCGGCACCTCCCAGTGATTCGAAGCGCCAGCGGTGGACCGCCCGGGTGACCAGGGCCGCGTCCGGCTCGGGCAGCTCCGGCAGCTCGTCGGCGTAACCGGCCTGCCACCAGGTGATGACCAGGACCCGGTCCTGCGGGGCGCGCAGCAGCTCGCTGCGGAGCGGGGGGCGGGGCAGCTCGGCGGCGCGGGCGCGGGCCCACGCGAGGAGGTCCGCGCCCCGCCCCTCGGCGGCGCGGGCCTCCCACATCAGGGCGGTGACCGGGGCGTTCACGAGTAGAGGTTGTCCTTGCTGATCTCGTGCACGTGGTCGTGGTCGTGCGCATGGCCGTGGGCGCCCGGTACGTGGGTCTCGGTGACCGGGAGCGAGGAGTCGGCGGACAGCTCCAGGTCGGAGGCGGGCCGGTTGCGGGCGACCATCTCGGCGCCGAGCGCGGCGACCATCGCCCCGTTGTCGGTGCACAGCTTCGGGCGGGGCACCCGCAGCCGGATGCCGGCCCGCTCGCACCGTTCCTCGGCGAGCGCGCGCAGCCGGGAGTTGGCCGCGACGCCGCCGCCGATCATCAGGTGGTCCACGCCCTCGTCCTTGCAGGCGCGGACGGCCTTGCGGGTGAGCACGTCCACCACGGCCTCCTGGAAGGACGCGGCCACGTCCCGTACCGGCACCTCCTCGCCGGCCGCCCGCTTGGCCTCGATCCAGCGGGCGACGGAGGTCTTGAGGCCGGAGAAGGAGAAGTCGTAGGCGGGGTCGCGGGAGCCGGTCAGGCCGCGCGGGAAGGCGATGGCGGCCGGGTCGCCCTCGCGGGCGAGCCGGTCGATGACCGGGCCGCCGGGGAAGCCGAGGTCCAGCACGCGGGCGATCTTGTCGAACGCCTCGCCGGCCGCGTCGTCGATGGTCGCGCCGAGGGGGCGCACGTCGTTGGTGATGTCGGGCGCGAGGAGCAGCGAGGAGTGCCCGCCGCTGACCAGGAGCGCCATGGTGGGCTCGGGCAGCGGGCCGTGCTCCAGCTGGTCCACGCAGATGTGGGAGGCCAGGTGGTTGACGCCGTAGAGCGGCTTGTTCAGCGCGTACGCGTACGCCTTGGCGGCCGAGACGCCGACGAGCAGGGCGCCGGCGAGGCCCGGCCCGGCGGTGACGGCGATCCCGTCGAGGTCGCGGCCGGTGACGCCGGCCTCCTTCAGGGCGCGCTCGATGGTGGGGACCATCGCCTCGAGGTGGGCGCGGGACGCGATCTCGGGGACGACGCCGCCGAACCGGGCGTGGGTGTCGACGCTGGAGGCGACGGCGTCCGCGAGGAGCGTGGTGCCCCGGACGATGCCGACCCCGGTTTCGTCGCAGGAGGTCTCGATGCCGAGTACGAGGGGTTCGTCAGCCATCAGTCAGTCTCGTTTCCCTGTCCGTCTTCCCGGACGTCTCGCGGTACGTCTTCCGATACGTCTTCGTGCAGGTGGAGGCGCATGACGAGCGCGTCGACGTTGCCCGGCTGGTAGTAGCCGCGGCGGAAGCCGATCGGTTCGAAGCCGAAGCGTTCGTACAGCTTCTGGGCGCGGGTGTTGTCGACGCGGACCTCCAGCAGCACCTCGGCGCACTCGAAGGCCGTGGCGTGCCGGAGCAGGTCGGTCAGCAGCTCGGCGCCGAGGCCGGCGCCCCAGTGGTCGCGGGCGACGGCGATGGTCTGCACGTCGGCGAGGTCACCGGCGGCGGCGAGGCCCGCGTAGCCGGCGAGCCGGCCGGTGGCGGGGTCCTCGGCGACCACGTAGCGGCGGGTCGCGCCCGGTCCGCGGGCGTGGGCCAGCTCGGACCAGAACATGCCGGCCGACCAGGCGTCGTCCGGGAACAGCTCGTGTTCCAGGGCGAGCACCGCGTCGATGTCCCACCAGCGCATCTCGCGCAGCACGGCGGTGGTGAGGGTCACTTCGGGGTGACCACCTTGTAGTTCTTCGGGACCTGCGCGTCGGGCCTGCGGAGGTAGAGCGGCTGCGGCGGCAGCAGTTCCTCGCCGGCCGCGAGGCGTTCGGCGGCGAGTGCGGCGAGCGCGCCCGCCGCGAGGTGCTCGGGGCCGCGCGCGTCCGGGAAGGCGTCCGGGTAGAGCACCGCGCCCGCGCCGACGACGGGCAGCCCGGCGAGCTGTTCCGCGATGTCGGCGGGCCGGTCGACCGAGGGCCCGGCGGTCCGGGTGCGGCCGTCCTCGTACCGCGCCCAGTAGACCTCCTTGCGGCGGGCGTCCGTGGCGACGGCGAAGGGGCCGGTCAGGCCGGCGAGCCCGGCGGCGTGGGCCAGGCCGTCCAGCGTGCACAGGCCGTGCACGGGCACGGAGAGCGCCGAGCCGAAGGTGGCCGCCGTCACCAGGCCGACGCGCAGTCCGGTGTACGGGCCGGGGCCGACGCCCACGACCACGTCCGTCACGGCGTCGAGTTTCACCCCGGCCTCGGCGAGGACCCGGTCCACGGCGGGCAGCAGCAGCTCCCCGTGCCTGCGGGCGTCGACCCGTACGGACTCGGCGAGGACTCGGGTTCCGTCGTGCAGGGCGACGGTGACGGCGGGGGTGGCGGTATCCATAGCGAGCAAGAGCACGCAAACAGCCTACGGGTCCGGCGCGGCCCGCCCCGTGCCCCGTACGGCGTCCCGGTCCGGGCGTCCCCGGCTGCTACCGTCACCGGGTATACGCGGAGTACGTGTAAACGCTTGTAGGACTTACGGGACGCGCCTGGCGGGCGGACGACGGCGAAAGAGGACGAACGGTGGCAAGGGGCAGCTCGGGATTCGTGGCCGCGCTCACCGCTGCGGCCGTCGCGGTGGTCGGGTTCCTGGCCTACCAGGCGTCCGCGAATGTGCCGGACGACCTGGCCAGCGCCGCGAAGCCGAAGCCTTCCGTGAGCGCCTCGGCCCCGCCCGGGAAGCACGCCGGGCCCAAGCCGGAGAAGGACCCGCTCGCCGTGCCCGCCGAATCCGGCACCGGGAAGCGCGTCGTCTACGCGCTGCGCGACCGCCGGGTGTGGCTGGTGGACGCGCGGAACCGGGCGACCGACACGTTCAAGGTGATGCCCAGCCCGGTGAGCGCGGTGCCCGGCACGTTCGCGGTGACCTCGCGGTCCGGCAGTGTGAAGGGGTCGGACGGGGTGCCGATCGAGCACGTCGTGCGGTTCGCCACGGTGGACGACGTGACGATCGGCTTCAGCGCCGCGACGGACGGCTCGATGGAGGAGCCGGACCCGACCGTGCGGACGGGCGGGGTGCGGATGTCCCGGGAGGACGGCGACGCGGTGTGGCGGTTCGCCACGGTCGGCGTGAAGGTGGTCGTCGTCCCGTAGGGGCCCAGGCCCTGTCGGCCAGCCCTGTCGGCCAGGCCCTGTCGTTCAGGCGGTCAGTCGCCGGACGGGTGCGACCGGGGCGCTCGTCCGGCTTTCGCCGTGCGCCGGTCGGCCGGCTGCGGCTCCGGCGGTGTGGACACCGCGTTCGCCGCCGCTCCCGCCGCCAGCAGGACGCTCATCGGTACCGCCGCACGCGGCGGCCGCGCTTCGCGCTCGGACGTCGGCATGGAAGCCTCCTGCAGCTTCGGTGGGGCGTGGTTAGGTACACCTAACTACGCTCTCGTCCTCCATGTCACCACGCCTGCCCCGTTCCGCGCAACATTTTCCCGACACCGCGTCGGAAAGAAATCCGCCCTCAGCCCCAGGGCGCCCAGGAGTCCTTGCGCAGCCCCGCCCAGCGCGCCCCCACGCCCACCAGCGTCACCGTGCGCCGCTCGTCGTCGGTGTCCCCGACGGCCCGGTCGATGAACACCTGGAGCCGGTCGTCGGACAGCTCCTCGACCTTGCCGTCGCCCCACTCGACCACCACCACCGAGTCCGCGAGCGAGACGTCCAGGTCCAGGTCCTCCATCTCGTCGAGGCCGCCGCCCAGCCGGTAGGCGTCCACGTGGACCAGCGCGGGGCCGCCGGAGAGCGGGGGGTGCACCCGGGCGATCACGAAGGTGGGCGAGGTCACCGCGCCCCGCACGCCCAGGCCCTCGCCGAGCCCCCGGGTCAGGGTCGTCTTGCCGGCGCCCAGCTCGCCGGTGAGCATGACCAGGTCGCCGGGGCGCAGCACGGAGGCGAGCCGGCGGCCCAGGGCCCGCATCTGTTCGGGGGAGTCGACGGCCAGCTCCACGCTGACGGCGCCGGGGGTGTTCTCGTACGCGGCGGCCCCACCGGCCGCCGGGCTGTTCTGCGCTGCTTCCATGCCCGAAACGTTAGAGGATTCCGGGGCGCCGGACCGTCAGAGGACGTCCGGCACCGCGCCCGCCCGCACCAGCAGGTCGGCCAGCCGGTCGGTCACCGTCTCCGGGTGCTCCAGCATCACCAGGTGCCCGGCGTCCGGCACGATGACCAGCTCCGCGTCGGGCAGCAGGTCCGCGATGGCCTCGCTGTGCGAGCTGGGCGTCACGAGGTCCTTGTCGCCGGCCAGGACGAGCACCGGGACGTCGCGGAAGAGGGCCAGCGCCGCGCTCTTGTCGTGCTCGGCGAACGCCGGGTAGAACTCCGCGACGACGTCGATCGGGGTCGACTCGATGAGCCGTTCCGCGAACCGGGCGACGGCCGGGTCCACGTCCCGCGAGCCGAAGGAGTACCGCTTGATCAGGCCGGCGAACAGGTCGGCGGTCGCCCGGCGCCCCCGCTCCACCAGTTCCGGCTGGGAACCCAGCGCCCGCAGCACGCCGGGCAGCACCCGCCGCACCGCCTTCATGCCCGCCACGGGCAGCCCGAAGCTGACCTCGTCCAGCCGGCCGCTGGACGTGCCGACGAGGGCGACGGCGGCGACCCGGTCCCGGATCAGCTCCGGGTATTGCTCGGCCAGCGCCATGACCGTCATACCGCCCATGGAGTGTCCGACCAGGACGAGGGGGCCCTCGGGCGCCGCCGCGTCGATGACGGCCTTGAGGTCGCGCCCGAGCTGGTCGATGCCCACCGGTACCCCGCCCCCGGCGCGGTCCTGGGCGCGTCCGCGCCCGGAGCGGCCGTGGCTGCGCTGGTCCCAGTGGACGGTGCGCACGATGCCGCGCAGGGCGGCGCGCTGGAAGTGCCAGGAGTCCTGGCCCAGGCAGTAGCCGTGGCTGAACACGACGGTGACCGGGGCGGGCGCCTTGCGGCCGAACAGCCGCCGTCTGCGCGGGTCCGCGTCGGCGTCCGCCGCGCCCCCGGCGGGGTCCACCTCGTCGACCTCGTAGTACAGCTCGGTGCCGTCGTCGGCGGTGGCCCGGCCGGGCCGGCCGCGCAGCGAGCCGTACGGGGCGGTGGCGTCCAGGGCCAGCCGGGCGCGCTTGCGCATGCTCCGGCCGACGGTCAGCCGCTCCACGGCGACCCCGGCGGCCGCTCCG
>NZ_JAKRGC010000352.1 GCF_022347745.1 Streptomyces sp. OfavH-34-F | reverse complement strand
GGCCGCCGCACGACGGGGGGCGCCGAGGCGTCCCGGTCCTCCCGGAAAAGCAGGTGGACGGGGATGGTGGCGGTGCGGTCGCCGCCGATGACGGCCTGATGGCGCCCGGTGTCCCGGAGCGCATCGGGCCGGGGCGCGGCGTCGGCCCCGGACAGCACGAGCACGGGTTCGGCGACGGAGGCGGGAGCGGTCTCACCCACGGCCTCGCCCACCGCCTCCTCCCCGGTGGCGGACTGCGGGGCGCTCACGGGTTCCGGGGCGCTCGCGGGCTCCGGGGCGCTCGCAGGCTCCGGTTCACTTGCGGACTCCGGCTCGCTCGCGGACTCCGGCAGCGGGGCGGCGGCCCGCACCGCGTCCTCGGCGTCCTTCTCGCGCGCGTCGGCGCGGTCCGCCGCCGCGGGCACGGCGTCGCTCACCGCCTCCGGGGGACTCACCGCCTCCGGTTCCGGGACCGCCGCGAGCCCGGCGTCCGGGGCGGCCGGTTCGCGGTCGGCGTGCTCCGGGGACCGGGCGGCCTCCGTCGGCGCCGGCACCGACACCGAGGCCGACGTGGCTCCGAGGGGGCCGGTCTCGGCCGGGGTGAGGTCGAGGACCACGTCCACCGCGTCCCCGGGCTCCCGGTGCCCGGGAGGTTCCGCCTCCGGCACCTCGACCACCACCTCGCCGCCGGCCGCCGGGACGGACACGGAGACCGGTGCGAACAGCGGGGGCGCCTCGCGTTTCGCCGCGCCGCCGTCCCGGCCGGGGACCGTGCCCTTCACGGGCAGTCCTTCGGCGACCGGCGCCGCGTCCTGCCCGGCGGCGCCCGCCGCCCACGCGTCCGTGACGCTGCCCGCGCCGCCCGGGCCCACCCACTCCCGTACCGGGACCGTCCCGTACCGCTCCTCCCCGTACTCCGTCTGCTGGCCGTGCTCCGGGTTCCCGGAGCTGTCCGACACCGTGGATCGCATTACCGCCTCCGTCATGTGCGTCGTGTCACGCGAAGAGTCGCCGCCAGGTCTCCGGGCCCGGATAGCCGTCCGCCTCCTTGCCCCGCCAGCCCTGGGCCTTCTGGAACGCCTCGACATTGCGCCGGTCCGCCTCGGTCCACCGGGGGTCGGGGCCCGAGCGGTAGTGCGCGCCGTATCCCTTCTTCACCAACTGTTTTCCGAGGTTCTCGACATGGCCGCTGACCCGACCCGGCCGGAAATACCCCCGTCCGGGGAAGGCCGGGACCGCCTTCGAGCCGCTCGGCCCGGCCACCGCGGGGATGTCGCGACCGGTTCCGGTCACCAGCCGCCGCCAGGTGTCGGGGCCGGGGATGCCGTCGGCCTCGGTGCCCCGCCAGCCCTGCGCCCGCTGGAACGCCCGGGTGGCGTCGCGGTCGGCGGCGGTCCACAGGGGGCCGGGGCCGACCTTGTAGAAGCGCTCGCCGCCCCGGCCGACGAGCATCGCGCCGAGCCGGGTGACCTGGGCGTTGTTCGCCCCGGGACCGAACGCCGCCGCGCCGGGGAACGGAGTGGTGCCGGCCTCGCCGCCGGACTTGCCCGTACTCAGGCCGTTGTACCGGTAGGCGACGTAGCTCGCCGAGTTGGTCCAGTACGCCATGGGCGTCGTCTGCTTGCGGGTGTGCGGCTTGGTCTGCTCGTACGCGGTGTACTGGGTGTGCGCCGCATCGGTCCAGCCGCCGAAGATCGTGACGTGGGAGCCCTGGGCCGGGTCGGCGAGGTTGTGGAAGAGCAGGATGTCGCCGGGCTGGAGATCCGCGCGGGCGATCCGCGTGCCGTACGCGGCGAGGCTGCCGGTCCACTCGTTGCCCGGCAGGTTCCAGGCCATCGAGACGTAGCCGGAGCAGTCCTGCCGGTATCCGTCCGTCCAATACGCGGACATGCTGTACGGGACCTTCGCGGAGACCCACTTCTTGGCCCGCTCGATGATCTCGGTCCGGGTGGTCGCGGGCGCCGCCGGGGACGACGACAGGCTCGTCCCGCTCTCCGGCGCCCCGGCCTCCGTGGCCCCGCCCTCCGGCGCGTCGGCGCCCGGCGCCCCCGCGGCCGGTGACCCGGCGCCGCCGAGCGGGCCGGGCATGCCCTGCGGACTGTCCGGATACGGGGAGAGCCCGGCAGGCATCCCCGTACCCGGCACCGGGACCGGGTCCGCCGGGGCGCCGAAGGACTCGGTGATCCCGCCGCCCAGCACCACCCCGGCCGCGGTGACCAGGACCATCGCGCGCCGCGCGCCGTGCGCGGCGGGGTTCCCTCCGTACCGCACGGGCAGTCCCCCGGCGGCGGTCCGGCGCTGGGCGGCGCACCCCGGGCAGGGGCAGTCGGTGGCGGGTACGTACTCCTCGAAGGCCGGCACGGTCATGCGATCCCCTCCGCAGTCGTCAAGATCCTCGGGCCATCTGCTCGGGCGTCAGTGTGGCAACAGTCACGACATACCGCAGTTTGACGGATAGAAGGGAAAAAACGACCATCCGACAGGCCGGGAGACGACACCGCGGTCGGAAGCACCGCTCGGGATCGGGTAGAGTTCTCGACGTCAGCAGGCGCCGCTAGCTCAGTTGGTTAGAGCAGCTGACTCTTAATCAGCGGGTCCGGGGTTCGAGTCCCTGGCGGCGCACAGACAGTCAAGGCCCCCTCGCTCCGCGCGAGGGGGCCTTGATGCTTTTCGGGCCGTTCGCCGCACTTTCGATGCGTGCGGAGGGTGACCGATTATCGACGTACCGTCAGAATGCGGGTGGGCCGCTGCGGCCCGGCCGCCTACAGTGGGTCCGTGCGGCGGACCCGGACGGCCCAGTGGCCCCGGGTCTGCCCGGTGGTCTCCCGCGTCCGTGCCGGGTCACTCCCGCGGCCCGCGCACCGCGGTCGAGGACCGGCCCGGCCGCCCCCGGTGACGGGCGGCGGCCGGGCCGGGTACCAGCGGGATCAGACGGCTCCCGCAGGGGCCCCGGCGCTCGCCGCCGCGCCGGCGGACTCCGTGCCCGCGGGCTTCTCCGCCGTGAGGTAGGCCGAGACGACGACGTTCGCGGTGTACGACCGGGACTCCTGGTCGTACGTGCCGCCGCAGGTGATCAGCCGCAGCTCCGCCCGGCCGTCCTTGCGGGGCCCGTACGCCTTCTGCGCGTCGAACCGGGCCCGGGTGAGGACCTGCACGTCGTCGATGGTGAACTCGGCGACGGTGCCGTCGGTGCGCGTGACGTCCACCTTCGCGCCGGGGCGGGCGGTGCTGAGCCCGTAGAAGACGGCCGGTTCGGTCGCCGTGTCGACATGGCCGACGAACAGGGCCGGGCCCTCTGCGCCGGGCTCGGTGCCCGCGCCGTACCAGCCGACCGTCTGCGGCGTGTCGTACGACGGCGGCTCGATGGCGCCGTCCGCGTCCAGGCCGCGCGGCACGACGGGGGCGCGGACGCCGATCGACGGGATCTCGACGCTCTGCGGGGCCACACCCCCGATCGGCTCGTGCGCCGGGGGCAGCGGTACGCCGAGCGGGCGCCCGACGGCGGCGACGTCGCCGGTCGTCGGGGCGGAGCCGATGCCCGAGCCGTCGGTGATGCCGCGCCCCCACAGCCACAGGCCGAGCAGGATGACCGCCCAGGCCACCCCCGTGAGCAGCCTGCCGCGGCCCGCCGCGCCCTCCGGTGCCGGCATGTCAGTCGGTCGCCGGCCGGCGGCGGCGCATGCCGCGACAGGCGACGGCACCGGCCGCGAGGGCGGCGAGACCGAAGCCGATCACTTCCTGGGTGGTGCCGGGGCCGTCCTGCTCGGCGCTCTCGCCCGCGAGCACGGCGGTGCCGCCGCCACCCGCGTGGACCGGGGCGACGGGCATGGGCCGGGAGCGGTGGACGACGGTGAGGGTGGCGGTCACCGTCGTGTGCTTGTCGTCCTTGCACACGGCCCGGACGTCGTAGTCGCCCGGCTCCGCGTCGGCCCGGACCCGGGCCTCGGCGTAGAGCGTGCGGTCGCCGCCGGACGAGAACCGTGCCTCGGAGACGAAGGCGTCGGAGCTCCCCTTGGCCTCCTTGGCCTTGCAGCCGGCCAGCTCCAGCTCGACCTCGCCGCCCGGCGCGACGGACGACGGCGTGACCGACAGGGTGACGCGGGGCCGTGGGTCGTCCCCGTGGCCGGAGCCGGATTCGGCCAGTGCCGCGGGGACGGGCACCAGGGTCGCCGCGGCCACTGCGGCGGCACAGAACGTGAGGGGTATGAAACGCATCGTGAACCTCCTGCTGGCAGGTTCACGCGCGGCAGGGCCCTCCGCATCCGCAGCGCGGGGGCGTTGGGCCGATGGAGTGGGACGTACGGGGGGGGCGGGCGCGGTACGGCCCGCCCCCCGGCCGCGTCCGGGTGTCAGCGCGGGTCGACGAGGTCCACCAGGTCGGCGATGGACTCGACCACCGTGGACGGGCGGAACGGGTACTTGTCGATGTCGGCGACCGTGGTCAGCCCGGTGAGCACCAGGAACGTCTGCATGCCCGCCTCCAGGCCGGCCAGCACATCGGTGTCCATCCGGTCGCCGATCATGGCGCTGGACTCGGAGTGGGCGCCGATCGCGTTGAGCCCGGTGCGCATCATCAGCGGGTTCGGCTTGCCCGCGAAGTACGGCGCCTTGCCCGTCGCCTTGGTGATCAGGGCGGCGACGGAACCGGTCGCGGGCAGCGGGCCCTCGGCGGACGGGCCGGTCTCGTCGGGGTTGGTGCAGATGAACCGGGCGCCGGCGTTGATGAGCCGGATCGCCTTGGTGAGCGCCTCGAAGGAGTACGTGCGCGTCTCGCCGAGCACCACGTAGTCGGGGTCGTGGTCGGTGAGGACGTAACCGATGTCGTGCAGCGCGGTGGTGAGCCCGGCCTCGCCGATCACGTACGCGGTGCCGCCGGGCCGCTGGTCGTCCAGGAACTGGGCGGTGGCCAGCGCGGAGGTCCAGATGTTCTCCACGGGCACGTCCAGGCCCATGCGCTGGAGCCGGGCGTGCAGATCGCGCGCGGTGTAGATCGAGTTGTTGGTCAGGACCAGGAACGGCAGCCCCGAATCACGCAGCCGCTTGATGAAGGCGTCGGCGCCGGGGATCGGGGTGCCCTCGTGGATGAGGACACCGTCCATGTCGGTGAGCCAGGACGAGATCGGCTTGCGCTCTGCCATTGCGGGACTCCAGTTGCCGTACGCCAGGTGCGGGGACGCCGGCGGCACCGCGCTGTGCAGCGCCGACGCCCCAGAGTCTAGGCCGACGGTCCGGCGGGGCGGCAATGGCCGACCACCTGTCGATCAGTGGTGCGCGCGGCGGGTGCGGCGGCTCGTCAGCACCATCGCGCCGCCGCCGATCAGGAATCCGGAGACGGTGAGGGCGGGCAACGCCACGGGGACGGAGATGCCGGTCCTGGCGAGTTCCGGCAGCCCGGCCGGGTCGGTGCCGGACGGTACGGGTCGGCGCGCGGCGCCCGGCGGCGTCGCTCCGGTCGTGCCCGGGTCCGCGTATCCCTCGTCGCCCTTGCCCTTCACCGTGCCGCTCCCCTCGTCCCGCGTCCCGTCGGTGCCGCCCATGTCGTCCCTGTCCGTCCCGTCCGTACCGGTGCCGCCCTCGACCACGGTGAACGGGTAGGCGCCGGACTCGCCGACCCACTCCCCGTCGCCGCCCCGCGCCCCGCCCCCGGCGCCCCGGCGCTGGACGACCGCGGCGTTGGCGGTGATCCGGCCCGGGGCGGTGTCCGCGGTGAAGGCCAGCCGGACCTGGACGGTGAGCGTGCGCCCGGCGGGCACGGTGAAGCCGGGGAAGGCGTCGTCGCCGTCGCCGCCGAACACCCCGATGTGCTCGTCCCGGTCGGTCGTCTCCCAGGTCACGTGGTGCTCGACGCCGGGCCGGGCGCGCTCGGAGAAGCGGAGCCGGATCTGGTCCGCGGTCAGCGCGCGGTTCTCGTCGGTGAGGACGAGGACCGGGTGGACGGCCCGGCAGGGCTCCGCCGTGGTGTTCGTCAGGTCCAGGAACCAGGTGCCGTAGCCGCCGCCGGACGCGTAGGTGTCGGGGCCGCCGTGGATGCGGGTGTCGAGGGGGAAGTCGTCCGACGCCGGGTCACCGCAGGCGTCCTGCCCCGGGGCGGCGGCCGGCGGGGCGGCCCCCGTCCGTGACGTCGTCGAAGATCCGGGCCGCCGTGCGGAGGCGTGAGGCGTACGGGGGGAGGGCGCGGGCCGCCTCGGCCGCGGCCTCGTCGGCGGTCCTGCC
>NZ_JAKRGC010000351.1 GCF_022347745.1 Streptomyces sp. OfavH-34-F | reverse complement strand
GGCGTCGTGGGCGGGGCGGTGAGCGGCTCGGGGTCCTTCTCGCGGGCGAGTTTGCCGTTGGGCGTACGCGGGAGCGCGGCCGTGAAGCGGAGGTCCGCCGGCACCAGGTGGGCGGGGAGGCGGGCGGCGAGCCAGGTTCGGAGTTCCTCGGTGGAGGGGGGCGCGGACGGGGAGGCCGGCACCAGGTGGGCGATCAGCCGGGCGTCGCGCGCGTCGTCGACGCGGACGACGGTCATCGCCTCGGCGACTCCGGGGTGGCGGGTCAGCACCGCCTCCACCTCGCCGGGCTCGACCCGGTAGCCGTTGACCTTGATCTGTTCGTCCACGCGCCCGAGGAAGTCGAGCTGCCCGTCCTCGCGGCGGCGCACCAGGTCGCCGGTGCGGTACATGCGCGTTCCGGGCGGTCCGAACGGGTCGGCCGTGAACCGCTCGGCGGTCAGCGCGGGACGTCCGAGGTAGCCGCGGGCCAGCCCCTCGCCCGCCAGGTACAGCTCGCCCGTGCCGCCGGGGCCGACCTCCGTCAGGGCCGCGTCGAGCACATGGGCGCGGACGTGGTCGAGGGGGTGGCCGATGGGCGGCGCCGTGGTGCCGGACGTGCTTCCGGGCGTGCCGTCCGGGCGCCAGGCGGTGGCGTACACGGTGGACTCCGTCGGTCCGTACACGTTCATCAGGCGGGTGTGCGGCATGGTCGTGGCGACGCGTTCGGCGAGCGCGGCGGGCAGCGCCTCGCCGCCGAGGGCCAGGGTCCTCGCCGAGAGGTCGAGGTCCGTGCGCTCCAGCAGTTTGCCGAGCACGGAGGGGATCGCGCAGACCAGGCCGCCGGACCAGCGGGGCGGGTCGCCGTCCAGGAGGGACAGCAGGTTGCGGACGACCTCGACCGTGCCTCCCGCGGCCAGGGGGGTGAACACCTCGGCGACGGAGACGTCGAAGCTGAAGGAGGTCGCGGCGAGCGTGTGGCGCAGCGCGTCCGCGCCGAACGCCGCCTCCGTCCAGGCGAGCAGCGGCAGCACGCTGCGGTGCGTCACCACGACGCCCTTGGGGGTGCCGGTCGATCCTGAGGTGTAGATGACGTACGCCGGGTGCTCCGGGGTGAGCGGCGCCGTCCGGTCGTCGTCGGTGAGGGCGTGCGGCGCCGCCCCGGCGAGTTCCGTGCGTACCGCCGGGTCGTCGAGGATCACGACCGGGCCCGCGGGCGTGCCGAACCGCCGTGCGGCGTGCGCGGCGTCGGTGAGCAGACAGGAGGGCCGGGCGTCGTCGACCATGAGGCGGAGCCGCTCGTCGGGGTAGGCCGGGTCGAGCGGCAGGTAGGCGGCGCCGGCCTTGAGGACGGCGAGCATCGCGACGAGGGTGTCGGCGGAGCGGGGCAGCAGCAGGCCGACGAGCAGTTCGGGGCCCGCTCCGCGTACGACGAGGAGCCGGGCCAGGCGGTTGGCGCGCTCGTGCAGTTCGCGGTAGGTCAGCTCGCCGGTCGCGTCGCGCACGGCGACGGCGTCGGGTGCGCGGTGGGCCGCGGCTTCCAGGAGCGCGGTCAGGGTGGACCGCGCCTCCGGGCGCGTGGATGCGGGGGCCGCTCCCTGGGCGGGCTTCCCGGGGTGCGGTGCGGTGAGGGCGGCCAGGGTGTGGCCCGGTGCGGCGACGGCCGCGGTCAGCAGGTCGCGAAGTCGCCGGGCCTCGGCAGCCGGTCCGGTCCGGTCGCCGGTCCGTCCGGCCGTGCCGTCACCGCCGGCCTCGCCCGTTCCTGCGCGGGTGCCTTCGGGGGCCAGGACGACGAGGTGGCTCCGTCCGTCGGGCGTCTCCTCCCACAGGAAGCGGGGTACGGGCGACGGCTGGACGCCGAACGGCCGGACGGTCGCCGGGTGGCCGCCGAACCGGAGCGTGGGCGCGGCTTCCCGTACGTCGGCTATCGCCCGGTACAGCCGTGCTCCGGGCTCCGTCGCCCCGAGGGCGCGGCAGACCTCGGCGTGCCGGAGCCGCTGGTGGCGCCGGACGCGGCGCGCCTCGCGGCCGGCCTGGGCGACGAGGTCGGCGAAGGCGGTGTCGGGCCGTACGTCGAGACGCAGTGCGGCGATGTCGTCGGCCGCGCCCGGTACGCGCCCCAGGGCCCGTTCGTACCGGCCGTCCACGGGCAGTCCGATGACCACGTCGGTGGTGCCCGACGCCTGGTGCAGGTGGGCGGCGACGGCGGCGAGCAGGACGGCGCGCGGGTGGGTGCCGCAGTACCGGGCGGTGGCGCGGACGCGGTCGGTGTCGGCGGCCTGGAGCGTCACGGCGGCCGAGACGGCGGGGGCGGCCGTGGCGCCGGCCGTGCGGACCGGGGTCAGGCCGTCGAGGTGCTTGCGCCAGAAGGCGGCGTCCTCGTCCGGCGCCGTGGTGGCCCGGTAGGCGCGCTCGGCCTCGGCGAGGAGTGCGAGGCCGGGGAGTGCGCCTTCCGAGGGCGAGGTGCCGGTGGCGAGCGCGGTGTAGACCTCGGCGGTGCGGCGGCCGACGAGTGCGCAGCCCCAGCGGTCGAGGGCGTCCCCGGGGTGGAGGTGGAACCAGGTGTGGCGGTCGTCGGCGAGGCGCAGCAGGGCCTGGGTGGAGCGTGTCGCCGCGCGTCCCGCCCGGGTGGCGGCGTGCAGCCAGGCCTCGCGGGCCGCGACCGGGTCCGGCTCGTCGGCCAGGTCGACCAGTTCCAGCGGCACGGGGCCGCCGTCGGTGAGTTCCCGGCTGCCGAAGGGGCCGTCGGCCGCCCGCAGGCGTACGGCCTCCGCCTCGCCGGTGACCTGGCGGATGGCGTCCTGCAACAGGGCGATGTCGACGGGGCCTTCGATGTCGACGGCCTCCGCGACGTAGTCCCCGGGCGTGGTCCGTGCGTTGCCGTTCTCAGACATGGGTGTCAGCTCCTGCGGGCCGCGAGGGGACGGGGGACCTGTTCGACGCGTACGAGTGGAAGCCCCGGCCGGCCTTCCTGCCGACGTGGCCCTCGGCGACCAGCCGGGCGAGGAGCGGGGTGGGGCGGAAGCGGGGGTCGCCGGTGAACCGGCCGAGGACGTCCAGGGTGTCGACGATGGTGTCGAGGCCGATGAGGTCGGCGGTGCGCAGCGGTCCCGTGGCGTGGCCGAAGCAGTCCTGGAAGACGCGGTCGACGGTGGCGGCGTCGGCGGTGCCGGCCTCGACGACGGCCGCCGCCTCGTTGACCGTCAGCATCAGCACGCGGTTGCTGACGAATCCGGGGCCGTCGCCGACGACGATGGCCTGCTTCCCGAGGCCCGCGAGGAGGTCCAGGGTCCGGCGTACCGTCCGGTCCGAGGTGGCGTCGGAGGTGGCGACCTCGACGGTGTCCTTCAGGGGCGCCGGGTTCATGAAGTGGGTGCCCAGGACCCGTTCGGGACGTGTGGTGAAGGAGCCGAGGTGGCCGATGGGGATCGCCGACGTGCACGAGGCGAACACCGTCTCGGCGGAACAGATCCGGTCCAGCGTCCGGAAGACGTCCTCCTTGACGGGGACGCGTTCGGGGGCGCAGTCCACGACGAAGTGGGCGTCCGACAGGGCGGCGAGGTCGGCCGTCCAGACGGTCCGCCCTTCCACGGGGCCGGCGTCGCGGCGGCGCAGCAGCCGCGCGGCGCGGGTCCAGGAGCGCACCCGCTCGGGTCCGCTCGCCCGGGCCGCCGGGTCGGGGTCGACGACCACGACGGGGTGGCCCGCGGCGGCGAAGCACTGGGCGACTCCGGCGCCCATGGTGCCGGCGCCGACGATGCCGATCGGTGTCGCGGCCGTGTCCGACGGCCGGCTGTCCTTGCTCTCACCCACGTGGGGGGTTCCTTCCCGGTCGGTACACGCTCGTGGTGTCATTCGGCGGACGCGGCGACCGCGCGTGCCAGGGCGGCGAGGTCGTCGGCGAGGGCCACGACGGTCGCCTCGTCGAACAGTTCGGTGCGGTAGTCGACGGTGATCCCGTCGTCGCCGACGCTCCAGTGCAGGTCGGGTACGGGGTCTTCGGCCGTGAGGCCGGTGCCGTACGGGTCGGCGGTGACGTCGAAGGGCCACGGCCCCCCGGTGGGCGGGGCGGCCTCGGCGCGGGCGATCAGCCGAGCGATCCGGGCGGTCAGTTCCGTCAGGGACGGCTCGTCGGTCACGTCGACCCGCACGGGCAGCGGCGGGCCGTCGGGGCGTACGAGCCCGAGCAGCAGTTCGTCGGCCCCGGCCCGGTCGGTGAGGAGGGTGACGAGGGCGGCGAGCAGTCCGGGGGCGCCGAGGCCCGGGGCGGGGCCGCCGGGTACGAGGAGTTCGTGGCGGGCCGTCGTGCCGGTGCCGCCGCCCTGGGGGCGCGGCCGGTCGGTGGGCGGGTCGAAGGGGCGCAGTCCGGCCAGGGCGTCGGCGGGGGCGGGCCCGGCCGGCGGGCCGGGCAGTGCGGAGAGCGGGACGTCCATGTCCTCGGTCGCGGCCCGCAGCAGGTCCACCCAGGAGCGGGCGAGGTCGGCGATGGTGCTCCGGTCGAACAGGTGGGTGCTGTACTCCACCACCACGTCCAGGTCGTCGGCGCCGGCGCGTTCGCCGACGACCACCGACAGGTCGAACTTGGACGTGCCGGGCGGCAGCCCGGGGAAGAGGGGCCCGCCCTCCTCGTCGACGGCGGGGCCGAAGAGGCTCTCGCCGAAGACGAAGTGCGGGGGCAGCGTCTGGTGGACGTACATGACGTCGAAGATGGGGTTGCGGGCCGGGTCGCGTTCGGGGGCGAGTTCGCGGACGACGGCGTCGAAGGGGAGTTCCTGGTTCTCCAGGCCCTCGATGACGTCGGTGCGCACCCGCCGCAGCAGTCCGCGGAACCCGGGGTCGCCGGACAGGTCGGTGCGCAGCGCGATGGTGTTGTTGAAGAAGCCGAGCAGGCCCCACAGTTCGGGCCGGGTGCGGCCGATGGTGGGGGTGCCGACCACGACGTCGTCCTGGCCGGACCAGCGGGCCAGCGTCATGCTGAGGCCGGTGAGCAGCACCGAGAAGAGGGTGGCGGACTCGGCGACGCCGATCGCGCGGAGCCGGTCGACGAGCTCGGGCGGGATGGTCAGGCTGTACGCGGCGCCCGCGAAGTCCATCCGCGCGGCGCGCGGCCGGTCGGTGGGCAGCGTCAGCACCGGCGGATCGGTGAGCCGTTCCTTCCAGTACCGCAGCTGGCCGTCGAGCAGTCCCCGCTCCATCAGCTCGCGCTGCCAGGCGGCGTAGTCCCGGTACTGGACGGGCAGCGGCTCGAAGCGGTGGACGCGGCCCCCGCGGCGGGCCTCGTAGAACGCCATCAGCTCGCGCATCAGGATCTGCGGGGCCCAGCCGTCGTTGACGGCGTGGTGGGTCAGCCAGCAGAAGAGGTGGTCGTCCGGGGCGAGCCGGATCAGGGTGACCCTGACCAGCGGATCGTGTTCCACGTCGAGGGAGCGCTGGGACTCGGTGCGCAGGATCTCGCGGGCGGTCTCCTCGGCGTCGGGCCGCCCGGTCAGGTCCTCGTAGCGGAAGAAGTCACCGAGTTCGGGGCGCACGGACAGGCGGGCGCGGCCGTCGACGGAGATGAAGTTCGACCTGAGCACCTCGTGCCGCTCGGCCAGGTCCTCCCAGGCGAGCCGCATGGCGCTGACGTCGATCGGGCCGCGGTGGCGGGAGGCGCCGGGGAGGTTGTAGAGGGTGGTGCCGGGGTCGAGCTGGTGGTGGAACCACATGCGCTCCTGCCCGTACGAGAGCACGTGGGCGTCGGACCGCCGGATCGGCGGAAGCGCGTGGGCCGCCTCAGCGGCGGGCGGGGCCGGTACGGGAGCGTCCGGGGCGGGGGGCGCGGTGGCGGCCCGGACGGGTTCCGCAGCCGGAGCCGGTGTGGCCGGGCCGGCGGGGGCGGTGGTCGTCCGCCGGGACTCGACGGCGGACGCCAGGTCGGCGACGGCCGGGTGGTCGTAGACGTCGATCATGCGCAGCGTGACCCCGTACCGCTGCTCGACGCGCTTGAGGAGGAGCAGGGCGATGATCGAGTTGCCGCCGAGGGCGAAGTAGTCGGCGTCGGGGGCGACGCCGTCCGCGTAGAGCAGTTCGGCAAGCGTCTCCCGCAGCCAGGGCAGCACGTCGGAGCCCTCGGCCGGCTCGGAGGCGGGGGGTACGGCGGGCTCGGTGGGCGGGGTCGGCTCCGGGGGCGGGGTGAGCGCCGTCGGGGTGGTGGAAGGTGCCGGCGGGGTGGGCACGAGCGCCGTCGGGGTGGTGG
>NZ_JAKRGC010000350.1 GCF_022347745.1 Streptomyces sp. OfavH-34-F | reverse complement strand
GCGGGGGCCGCGCCGGCCTTGGCCTGGGCCGCGGGGGCACCGCCGCCGGCCTGGGCCTCCTTGATGACCTCGATCAACTGGCTCTTGCGCATCCGCGCGGTGCCCTTGATGCCGAGGCCGGACGCGACCTGCTGCAGCTCGGCCAGGACCATGCCCTCAAGGCCGGTGCCGGAGCGGCGGCGCCGTGCGGTGGTGCCAGTGGCAGCACCTTCGGCGGGCGCGGCGCTGTCGACGCTCTTGTCGGCAGTCACGCCCATCAGATCGGTGGTGTCGCTCACGAAGGGTCCTTCCCTGGAGCGGACGTCGGCCTTCTGGCTCGGCGACCGGTTGTGCTGTCCGGCTGCGGTCCTCGGTTGGTGCGGCCCGTGCCGGGGCGGTGGTCCGCCGGATGGAACGGCGGAGAGATGAGGTGTGCATGGGCCCGGCGCGAGCATCCCCCTGCTCGGCCCACTCCTGGACGAGTGAGGGGTGTCGTGCCGGTTCCGGAGCGTGCTCGCAACTGCTCAGGCAGGCTGCTCTGACAGTTGGGGAGGCTCCCGGAAGAAATGGTGGTCCCGAAGGGGACACGAAGCAACGCGCCTCATGGACGTCGATTGCAGACTTGAGGTTAACACTACCGGCTCCAACAAACATTCCCCCTCTCCCTCACCGGCAATCACTTCTCGGCCGGCGGTCTCCCGGCTACGACGTGAGCGGCAGGACGCTCGCGCCCTGCGCGTCGAGGGCGAGCCGGTTGGCCGCCCACCCCTCGCCCGCCAGTCGGGCGACCTTGTCGGCCTCGCCGTCCCCGGCCAGGGCCAGCACCGTCGGGCCCGCGCCGGAGATGACGGCCGGCACGCCCTCGGCGCGCAGCCGGCCCACCAGCTCGACGCTCTCGGTCATGGCGGGCGCGCGGTAGTCCTGGTGCAGCCGGTCCTCGGTGGCCGTGAGCAGCAGCTCGGGGCGCCTGGTCATGGCCTCCACGAGCAGGGCGGCGCGGCCGGCGTTGAAGGCGGCGTCCACGTGCGGGACGGTGCGCGGCAGGAGTCCGCGGGCGGTCTCGGTGAGCACCGGCTTGCCGGGGACGAAAACCACCGGAACGATGGAATCGGCGGGGTCCATCCTGATCGCGCGGGCGGAGGAGCCGTCCATCCAGGCGAGGGTGAATCCGCCGAGCAGGCAGGCCGCGACGTTGTCCGGGTGGCCCTCGATCTCGGTGGCCAGTTCCAGCAGGGCGGCGTCGTCGAGGCGGGCGTCCCCGCCGGTGGTCACGGCGCGGGCGGCGACGATGCCGGCGCAGATGGCGGCGGACGAGGAGCCCAGGCCGCGGCCGTGCGGGATGCGGTTGGCGCAGACGATCTCCAGGCCGCGCGGCTGTCCGCCGAGCAGGTCGAAGGCGGTGCGCAGGGAGCGTACGAGCAGGTGCTTCTCGTCGCGGGGCAGGGTCGAGGCGCCCTCGCCGGCGATGTCGATGTGCAGTCCGGAGTCGGCGACGCGGATGACGACGTCGTCGTACAGGCCGAGCGACAGGCCGAGGGCGTCGAAACCGGGGCCGAGGTTGGCGCTGGTCGCGGGGACGCGCACCCGGACGGCGGCGGCTCGGAAGGCGGGACCGGCCATCGCTGTGACGACTCTCCTTGTGAGGCGGCGGGGAATCCGAGGAGCTGCGGGCGGGATTCTTCGGGGGAGCCGCAACGGCCCGGTGGCACCCCGGCAGATGCGGCGGGGCGGGTGGGGTACAGCTTATCGAAGGAAGGTTCCGTGGCGACATAGGGCGCACGGGAGGCGCACGATGCGTGTCGCACGCCGGTGATGCGCTCTCCGGTGCGGAAAGGGCCGGTCGGGCGGCGTTCCTGACGGAGCGTCGTGCGCGGTCCGGGGGCCGTCGTGCGGACCGGCCCCCGGATCAGCGGGTCACGCCAGGCCGAGCCGCTCGGCGGCGGCGGCCGCGTCGACCGGGACGGTCACCGGCTGCGGGGCACCGGCGACGGCCCAGTCGGGGTCCTTGAGGCCGTTCCCGGTCACCGTGCACACGATCTTCTGGCCGGGGTCCACCTTGCCCTCCTCGGCGGCCTTGAGCAGACCGGCGACGGACGCGGCCGAGGCGGGCTCCACGAAGACGCCCTCCTGGGAGGCCAACAGGCGGTAGGCGGACAGGATCTGACGGTCCGTCACCTCGTCGATGAAGCCGCCCGACTCGTCGCGCGCGGCGAGCGCGAAGTTCCAGGAGGCCGGGTTGCCGATCCGGATGGCGGTGGCGATGGTCGACGGGTCCTTGACGACCTCGCCGCGCACGATGGGCGCGGAGCCGGACGCCTGGAAGCCCCACATGCGCGGCTTGTGCGCGGCCATGCCGTCACCGGCGTACTCGGTGTACCCCTTCCAGTACGCGGTGATGTTGCCCGCGTTGCCGACGGGGAGGACGTGGATGTCCGGCGCGTCGCCGAGCGCGTCCACGATCTCGAACGCGGCGGTCTTCTGGCCCTCGATGCGGACCGGGTTGACCGAATTGACCAGCGCGACCGGGTAGTTGTCCGAGAGCGAGCGGGCCAGCGTCAGGCAGTCGTCGAAGTTGCCGTCCACCTGGAGGATCTTGGCGCCGTGCACCAGGGCCTGGCCCATCTTGCCGAGCGCGATCTTGCCCTGCGGCACGAGGACGGCGCAGACCATGCCGGCCCGGACCGCGTAGGCGGCGGCGGAGGCGGAGGTGTTGCCGGTGGAGGCGCAGATGACGGCCTGGGCGCCCTCCTCCTTGGCGCGGGTGATGGCCATGGTCATGCCGCGGTCCTTGAAGGACCCGGTGGGGTTGGCGCCCTCGACCTTGAGGTGCACCTCGCAGCCCGTGCGCTCGGAGAGGACCTGGGCGGGTACGAGTGGCGTACCACCCTCACGGAGCGTGACGACCGGGGTCGTGTCCGTGACCGGGAGGCGGTCCCGGTATTCCTCGATGATGCCGCGCCACTGGTGGGTGCCCTTGGTGGTCATGGGTCCTTACTCCCCTTCAACACGCATGATGCTGGCGACACCGCGCACGGTGTCGAGCTTGCGCAGCGCTTCGACGGTCCCGGAGAGGGCGGCGTCGGGCGCGCGGTGGGTGACGACGACGAGCGATGCCTCGCCGTCGGTTTCCTGACTGTCCGGCCGGCTCTGCTGGCGGACCGTATCGATGGATACGCCCTGGTCGGCGAAGACCGTCGCGACCTGGGCGAGCACGCCCGGCTTGTCGGCCACGTCGAGGCTGATGTGGTACCGCGTGACGACGTCGCCCATGGGGCTCACCGGCAGCCGCGTGTACGCGGACTCGCCGGGCCCCGGCACCTCGTTCAGCTTGTTGCGGCAGACGGCCACGAGGTCGCCGAGGACGGCCGACGCGGTGGGCGCGCCGCCCGCGCCGGGGCCGTAGAACATCAGCTGCCCGGCGGCCTCCGCCTCGACGAACACCGCGTTGTACGCCTCGCGGACGGAGGCGAGCGGGTGGCTCAGCGGGATCATCGCGGGGTGCACGCGGGCGGTGACGGAGGCCCCGTCGGCGGCGCGCTCGCAGATGGCGAGGAGTTTGACGGTGCAGCCCATGCGGCGGGCGGACGCGATGTCGGCGGCGGTGACCTCGGTGATGCCCTCGCGGTGCACGTCGCCGATGCGGACGCGGGTGTGGAAGGCGATGCCGGCCAGGATCGCGGCCTTGGCGGCGGCGTCGAAGCCCTCCACGTCGGCGGTGGGGTCGGCCTCCGCGTAGCCGAGGGCGGTGGCCTCGTCGAGCGCCTCGGAGTAGCCGGCTCCGCTGGTGTCCATCCGGTCGAGGATGAAGTTGGTGGTGCCGTTGACGATGCCGAGCACCCGGTTGACCGTGTCGCCCGCGAGGGATTCGCGCAGCGGCCGGACGAGCGGGATGGCCCCGGCGACGGCGGCCTCGTAGTAGAGGTCGCGGCCGTGCCGCTCGGCGGCTGCGTGCAGGGCGGCGCCGTCCTCGGCGAGCAGGGCCTTGTTGGCCGAGACGACGCTGGCGCCGTGCTCGAAGGCGGTGGTGATCAGGGTGCGGGCGGGCTCGATGCCGCCGATGACCTCGATGACGACGTCGAGGTCGCCGCGTTTCACCAGGGCGGTCGCGTCGGTGGTGATCAGCGCGGGGTCGATGCCCTCGCGCACCTTGGAGGGCCGGCGCACGGCGACACCGGCGAGCTCCACCGGCGCGCCGATGCGCGCGGCGAGGTCGTCGGCGTGCGTCGTCATGATGCGCGCCACCTCTGAGCCGACCACACCACAGCCCAGCAGCGCCACCTTCAGCGGACGCGTACGCATCATCCGACCTCGTTTCCTTTACAGCTGTTGTACGGACCAGTCTCACTCACCGGACGGGCGTTCCCGCCACCCGTCCGGATCGTGAGACCTTTAGGGGGATACCGTGGTACGGCCCCGGAAATACGGCATCAGCCGACGTCGAGACGCAGGAGATCTTCCTCCGTCTCGCGGCGGACGATCACCCGCGCCGCACCGTCCCGCACGGCGACGACGGGCGGGCGCAGCGCGTGGTTGTAGTTGCTCGCCATGGAGCGGCAGTACGCGCCGGTGGCGGGCACGGCGATCAGGTCGCCGGGGGCCAGGTCGGACGGCAGGTAGGCGTCCTTGACCACGATGTCGCCGCTCTCGCAGTGCTTGCCGACGACGCGGGCGAGCATCGGCTCGGCGTCCGAGGTGCGCGAGGCGAGCGTGACGCTGTACTCGGCGTCGTACAGCGCGGTGCGGATGTTGTCCGACATGCCGCCGTCGACGCTCACGTAGGTGCGCAGGCCCTCCAGCGGCTTGACCGTGCCGACCTCGTACAGCGTGAAGGCGGTCGGGCCGACGATGGCGCGGCCGGGCTCCACGGAGATGCGGGGGGTGGCGAGCCGGGCGGCCTCGCACTCGCGGGTCACGATGTCGCCGAGCGCCTTGGCGATCTCGTGGGGTTCGCGCGGGTCGTCCTCGGAGGTGTACGCGATGCCGAGGCCGCCGCCGAGGTCGATCTCGGGGAGTTCGACGCCGTGCTCGTCGCGGACCTCGGCGAGGAGCTGCACGACGCGGCGGGCGGAGACCTCGAAACCGGCCATGTCGAAGATCTGGGAGCCGATGTGGGAGTGGATGCCGACGAGTTCCAGTCCGTCCAGCGAGAGGGCCCGGCGGACCGCCTCGGCGGCCTGTCCCCCGGCGAGCGCGATGCCGAACTTCTGGTCCTCGTGGGCGGTGGCGATGAACTCGTGGGTGTGCGCCTCGACGCCGACGGTGACGCGGATCTGGACGCGCTGGCGCCTGCCGAGGCGCTGGGCGGTGTGGGCGACGCGGACGATCTCCTGGAAGGAGTCGAGGACGATGCGTCCGACGCCGGCCGCGACGGCGCGCTCGATCTCGTCGACGGTCTTGTTGTTGCCGTGGAAGGCGATGCGCTCGGGGGGCATGCCGGCGTCGAGCGCGGTGGTCAGCTCGCCGCCGGAGCAGACGTCGAGGTTGAGCCCTTCCTCGGTGAGCCAGCGGACGACGGCGCGGGAGAGGAACGCCTTGCCGGCGTAGAAGACGTCGGCGCCGGGTCCGAAGGCGTCGGCCCAGGCGCGGCAGCGGGCCCGGAAGTCGGCCTCGTCCAGGAAGTAGGCCGGGGTGCCGAACTCCTCGGCGAGGCGGGAGACCGGGAGCCCGGCGACGGTCAGGGCGCCGTGCTCGTCGCGGGTGACGGTGCGGGACCACACCTTCGCGTCGAGGGCGTTGAGGTCGTCGGCGGGGGCGAGGTAGTGGCCCTCGGACAGCACGTCGGCGTGACGGGGTCCGGCGGGGTGTGCGGAACGGCTCATCGTGTGTGGCTCTGCTCTCTCAGAGGTGTGCGGGCGCGCTGACGCCGAGCAGGGACAGGCCGCCGGCCAGCACCGTCCCGGCGGCTTCGGCGACGGCCAGCCGGGAGCGGTGGGCGGCCGAGGGTTTCTCCTCCCCGACGGGCAGCGGTGGTGCGGCGTCGTGGAAGTCGAAGAAGGCGCCGGCGACCGCTTCGAGGTGCCGGGCGAGCCGGTCCGGGGCATGGTGCCGGGCGGCGGCGGCGAGGACGGCGGGGTGCGCGTCGAGCAGCGTGAGCAGGGGGGCCGCGCCGGTGGCGTCGATGTCCTCGCCGGGCGCGGCGGCGGTGAGGCGTAGCCGGCCGGCTCCGCGGAGCTGGGCGCGGGCGCGGGCGTGGGCGTAGCGGACCCGGAAGAGGGGGTTGGCCTCGGTCTGGACGAGCAGTTCGGGCCCGAGGGGCGCGTGGTCGTGGCCGGCGGGCCGCAGCAGGCCCCAGCGGGCGGCGTCGGGGCCCGATCGG
>NZ_JAKRGC010000034.1 GCF_022347745.1 Streptomyces sp. OfavH-34-F | reverse complement strand
GGCGGTGTGCGGGGTGGTCGCCAGCGGGCCCAGGACGGCGACGGCCTCGGTGAGCGCGGGGGTGGCGGGGCCGCAGCGGTGCAGGCAGGCGAGCACGGCGTGGTGGTAGGCCTCGCCGGGGCGGGCGCCGGGGTCCTGGAGGAGGGCGCGCAGCAGCAGCGGGTTGCCGCCGGACGCGCGGTGCAGCCGTTCGGTCTCGGCCTCGTTCCGGTCGGGGAGCGTGGCCCGGACCGCGTCGGGCGTGAAGCGTTCGAGGCGCAGCCGCGAGAAGTGGGGGAGCCGCAGCAGTTCGGTGCGCAGCAGCGGGTCGTCGCCGTGCTCGTGGACGGACTCGGTGAGGGCGAGGAGCACCTTGGCCCCGCGGGTGCCGCGGGCGAGGTGGAGCAGGTAGCGGCCGGACAGCTCGTCCACGTGGTGCAGGTCGTCCACGCAGACCACCACGGGCGCGGTGGCGCTCAGCCCGCGTACGGCGGTCGCGAACTGCCGCATGGCTCCGACCCGGCCGGCGTCGGCGGGCGCCGGCGGCAGGGGCGGCAGGGGCGGGAGGGTGCCGGGCGGGGCGTCGGCGGTCAGCTGGCGCAGTACGCCGAGCGGATGCCGCCTTTCCTCGGCGGTCGCCATTCCGCGCAGCACCAGAGCGCCGTGTTTTTCGGAATGGGTCGCAACGGTCTCCAGGAATTCACTTTTCCCACATCCCACCGCTCCTTCGATGAGCAGCAGTCCTGAATTCCCTTCTCCGCATCCTTCGATCAGTTCGTCCAGAAGAGAAAATTCTTCGGCGCGACGGAACAACACCATGAGATCCCCCATGCCCATGTTCCGGCTCTCGGCGAAGAATCGGGAATGCGAACCGGATACAGGACCGATCGAGCGGCGCTTGAGGGACAATCGTGAATCACGGCAGGGGTGGGCCGCGACGCTCCCGCGGTGGCCGGAACCTGCCAGTCAGGAATCCCCGGCGGCGGCCGGGAAGATCCGGCGGGGCGCCACCCCTGTCTGCCCCCGGTGACGGCGCTCCCGGGGGTAGCCGACCGAGACCTCCTCGAAGCGCACGCCGTCGTACCACGTGGTGCGCGGGATGTGGAGGTGCCCGTACACGACGGCGGCGGCCCGGAAGCGGGTGTGCCAGTCGGCCGTCAGCTCGGTCCCGCACCACTGGGCGAACTCGGGGTGGCGCAGGACCCGGGTGGGGGTGCGGACCAGCGGGAAGTGGTTGACCAGCACGGTGCGCAGGGCGGGGTCGCAGGCGGCCAGGCGCCGCTCGGTGGCCTCGACGCGGGCCCGGCACCAGGCCTCCCGGGACGGGTAGGGGTCGGGGTGCAGCAGGAACTCGTCGGTGCACACCACCCCTGCCTCATACGCCTGTTCGAGCGCCTGCTCCTGGGTGGCGGCGGTGGGCGTGCGGAAGGTGTAGTCGTACAGCAGGAAGAGCGGGGCCACGACCAGCGGGCCGCCCGGTCCGGACCAGACCGGGTACGGGTCCTCGGGGGTGTGGACTCCGTACGAGCGGCAGATTTCGACCAATCGGCGGTACCGGGCGTCTCCACGCAGCGGCACAGGATCGTCGCGCAGGGTCCACAAGTCGTGGTTTCCGGGGGCCCAGATGACCGTCGCATAGCGGCGGGCGAGCAAATCGAGCACCCAGCTCAGATCGTCGGGCGACTCCCCGACGTCGCCGGCGACGATGAGCCAGTCGGCGGGGCTGTCGGGAAACAGCTCCTCGACGATCCGGCGGTTCTCCGGGAATGCGACATGGAGGTCACTGATGGCCATGAGGTTTCCGTGCGCCATTCGGCCAGGCTAGATCGGGCAGGGTGCCCGTGAACACCCCACCACGACCCCGTAGTTGACGCCGGGCGGACGGCCCGGGGCCGGTCCGCCGGGGCGTAGCAGGGCCATGGCAAGGGCGGTGCGGGCCGGTGGCAGCCCGGCCGCAGGCCCGCGGCGCCCGGTCGCGCGGATGGCAGCGGACTGGCAGAAAAGGCCCCTCCGGCGGGCCGGCCGGCCCGGCCGGGGGCCGGTTCGGTGGCCGGTGCGGGGCGGCGGCGGGAGCGTGGGAGGCGTCCACCCGACACCCCGCCCCGGAGGAACGCCGTGCTCACCGAGCTGCTGCCGTCGACCGTCGCCACCGCCGAGGCCACCGCCGACCCGGCCGAGGTGTTCCTCTTCCCGGAGGAGGAGTCCCTGATCAGCAACGCCGTCCCCAAGCGCCGTCGGGAGTTCGCCACGGTGCGGTGGTGCGCCCGGCGGGCCATGGGGGCGCTCGGGGTGGCGCCGGCCGCCGTGCTGCCGGGGCGGCGCGGGGTGCCGCAGTGGGCGCCCTCGGTGGTGGGCTCGATGACGCACTGCGCGGGGTTCCGGGGGGTGGCGCTGGCCCGTGCGGAGGACTTCCTCTCGGTGGGGATCGACGCCGAGCCCAACGCCCCGCTGCGGCCCGGCGTGCTGGAGTCGATCGCGCTGCCGCAGGAGCTGCGGCGGACCCGTGAGCTGGCGTGGGCGCTGCCCGAGGTGGCCTGGGACCGGCTGCTGTTCTCCGTCAAGGAGGCGGTCTACAAGACGTGGTTCCCGCTCACCGGCCAGGAACTGGACTTCACCGACGCGCTGGTGCGGGTGGACGCGGCGCAGGAGACGTTCACCGCGCGGCTGCTGCCGGCGCCGGAGGAGCTGTCCCCGGCGGGCCCCACCTCGTTCAGCGGCCGCTGGTCGGCGCGGGACGGGGTGCTGGTGACCGCCATCGCGGTGCCCGCGCGCCGGCCGTCCGGGGCCGTACACGGCGACGCTCCCCGCATGTGCGCTGCGGGGAGCATCGGCTGAGTCGAGTACGGGCGCGGCCGGGCGGATCACACGCCCCAGCGGTCGTCCAGCGGCCGGTACTCCCCGGTCCGGACTATTCCCGGAGAGACCGCGTCCATCGCACTGACCTCGGTTCCAGCCGATGTCCCCTGCGAAAGGCCCGACATGAACTGTCCCCCCAGAACGGCCAGAAGTATACCCATCAGCAAAGTCAAGCGAACGATGGATTCTTTACCATAACTTGCCATTGCGACTCCCCTCGGTCGACGAATGAGACTTACCTCCGCCTCCTTGCTCACCCGAAACCTCCGGCTTCGGAGGTTCCTGGCGACGGGAAAAAGAGTCTCGGACGCCGATGATTCGCGCCAAGGGCTTCACGTTGGCGTAAAGTTACGTGGCAGCAATTACACCGACCAGTGGGGGCTGGCGTGTTCCAAGGGGAGTACGCGGATTCGGGCTTTGCCGAACTGGATGACGTGAGCGCTGCGGCATACGGTCTGGCGGTCGAGTGCGGTCGCTTCGACCGGGACCGGATTGCCCACGACCTGTCCCTCACCCACGACGAGGTCGCCCGTGTCGAGAGCGTGCTCGTGGGGGTCCGGCTGCTCCAGTCGGTGCCCGGTCACTCGCACCAGCTGACCCCCGTCACCCCCGACGCCGCCGCCGCTTCCCTGGTCGGCCCCGCCGAACGGCAGATACGCGACCTCCAGCAGGCCGTCACCGAGGTCCGGGCCAAGCTGATGTCGCTGACCCCCCTGTACTTCGAGGGCCGCCGGGTGCGCAATCACCTGGAGGCGTTCGACATCATCAGCGATCCCGCCCGCATCCAGGCCCTGCTCGACCATTTCGGGCAGACCTGCAAGAGCGAGCTGATCACCGTTCAGCCCGGCGGCGCCCGCCCGGCGGACCTGCTCGACGACGCCAGGGCGAGCGCGCTCTCCATCCTTTCGCGCGGGGTGCGCATCCGGACCATCTACCAGCACACCGCGCGCAACGACCTGGCCACCCGCTCCTACGTCCGCGACGTGACCGTGCAGGGCGCGGAGGTCCGGACCGCCGACGAAGTCATCGACCGGCTGATCATCTACGACCGCGAGGTGGCGTTCCTGCCGGAACGCTCCGCCCGCGAGGACAGCCCGGGGGCGGCCGTCGTCCGCGAACCCACCCTCGTGGCGTTCCTGTGCTCCGTCTTCGAGTACCTGTGGGAGGGCGCCACCCCGTACGTCGTGGAGTCGCAGCGCTCCCCCGCGTCCACCGACGAGCTGAAGTGGTCGATCATCCGGCTGATGACCAAGGGCTACAAGGACGAGATGGTGGCGCGCCGGCTCGGCATGTCCGTCCGCACCTGCCGCCGCCACATCGCGGAGATCACCGAGGAGTTGGAGGCCACCAGCCGATTCCAGGCGGGTTACAACGCCGCCCGCCAGGAGATGCTGACCGGCGACCCCGGCCGCCTGCTCCCCTGACGCGTACGGGGCGGGGCGCGAACCCGGAAGCGGGGCGGGGCGCGTCGCGCCGCGCCTCACGCGCCGCCGCCCCCGTGCTCCGCCTCGTCCAGCGCCTCCGTGATCGCGTCGACGCAGTCCTGGTCGAGCATCGTCGTGACATGGGCGTCCTGCAGCTTGCCGAACCCCGCGTCGTACACCGCCGCGCTGACCACGTAGCCGTCCTCCAGCGGAAAGGTGCGGAAGGTCCACTCCTCGCCGGTCCCCGGCGTGCCGTCCGGGCGCTGCACCCGCACCGGCCGCCCGTCCGGGCCGAACCCGAACTCGGTGAAGCGGAACTGCATGCCCTGCCCGATCGCCTTGGAGTACGCCTCCTTCAGCGTCCACAGCCGCACCAGCGCGCCGTTGCGCTCCTTCTCCGGCACCCCGGACAGCAGCACCGCCTCGTACGGCGTGCAGATGTGCCGGACCAGCCCGCCGCCGTACATGTCGCGGTCGGCCCGCTCGGCGTCCACACCGATCAGACCGCAGGTCGTCAGCCCCACGAGCAGCAGGTCCTCGGTGTGGCTGAGGCTGATGTCGATCTGGTCGCAGCCGCGCAGATACGGGCGCCCGGTCGGCCCGTACGCCAGCTCCAGGTCCGCCGGCTCGCTGGCCAGCACCGCCCCGGCCGCGTGCTTGAGCAGCATGCGCGAGGCGACGTACCGGTTGCGCACATCGGAGTGGGTGAGGTCCAGGTAGCGCGTCCAGTCGCGGCCGAGGAGTTCGCGCAGCCCGTCGCCCGAGGGCACGGCCGGCTCCAGGTCCTTCAGCCAGGCGTAGGCCAGGGCGGTGCCGTGCGCGGTGAGATCGTCCTTGACTCTGTTCCACGAGTCACCGCCGGGAACCACGGCGACGGGCTCACCGAGCGGTGAGCCGAGCGTGATATTGCCCGGGGCGGTCATCCGTACTCCTTCACGAGGGTGTGAATGTCCCGGAGGCTCCCCGCCTCCAGCAGACGGTGCACCGGTACGCGGTGGCCGGACTCCTCCAGGAGGGCCACCAGCCGAAGCAGGTTCAGCGAGTCCCAGCCGGGCACGTCCGTGAGCGCCAGATCCGCTCCGGCGGGGCCCTCCACGTCCAGGCCCAGATCGTCGCCCACGACCCGCAGGAACGCGTCGAGGCCCCTCAGGTCGTCGGCGCTCATCGGGATGCCTTTCCGGACTCGGTGACGCGTATGTGGTCGGGTACCCCCGGCAGCACCGTCAGATCGTGGCGGTACTCCGCGGCTCCGCCCCCGCTCTCCCCGGGCCCGGAGGGACGGCGGGCGACGAACCCGCAGGAGGGGTAGAGGTCCCCGGCCCGGCCGTTACGGGCGGTGGGTACGTAGCGGGCGCCTACGGCGTGCAGGCCGAGGCGCCGGGCCCTCTTCAACAGTACGGCGACGAAGGCCCGTTCGACGCCCCGGCCGAGGACCCGGCAGCTCAGCCACAGGTTGTCCAGCCGCCACTCCCCCGGGGACCGGCCGATCAGCACGGCGCCGACCAGTCCGTTGTCCCCGAACCGGTCGGCGGTGCGCGCCACCAGCAGCTCCCGCCCGGCGTCGGCCGCGAGGGCGGTCACGGCGGCCTCGGTGAGCCCGCCCCCGGCGAGGTTGAACTGGTTGGTCCGCAGGGTCAGCTGGGAGATCCGGGCCGCCTCGTGCGGACGCGGCGGACCCACGTCGAGGCGCAGTTCCAGGGCGCGCAGATACTCCTCGTGCGAGCCCGCCCCGGCGTGCAGCTCCCGGCGCTCGCGGCGGGCCCGGTACTCACCGGTCCTGGCCCGGTCCTCGTCGGTCAGGCTCAGGGTGTCGAACCAGCCGTCCGCGAGCAGCCGCCCGATGTGGGTGGCCGGCTCCTCGCCGAGCGGTACGACGGCGACCCCGGGCAGCCCGTGCCGCACCTGCTCCCGTTCGGCCGGCGAGTCGTCCGCGAAGACCAGGGCGTCGGTGGACAGGTCGAGCCCGCGGGCGATGTCGGCCAGGTTGCCGTCCTTGGGCTCCCAGTTGGCGTGGACGGCGACGAAGTCCCGCTCCCGCAGCACCGGGTCGGGGTGGTCCGCCAGCACCCGTGCCACGTCGGCGGCGTCGTTCTTGCTGCTCACGGCGAGCAGGACGCCCTGGGAGCCGAGGTGCCTCACACAGGTCTGGAAGGCGCCGAACGCCTCCCCGCGCAGTGTTCCGGCGGCGGCGATGCCGTCGGGCCCGTCCTCGGCGAGGATGCCGTCCCACAGGGTCTGGTCGAGGTCGAGCACCAGGCACTTGCGGGTCGCGCCGCGCAGCGCCCGTGCCAGGTGGGCGACCTCCCTGGCGTAGCCGGCCAGCAGCCCGGCGCCGAGCCGGACCTTGGCGTACCGGGCGAGACAGGGGTCGGTGACGGGTCCGCCCTCGCCCGTCAGCGGGTCGAGGTCGATGACCACCAGGCCCGGGAAGCGTTCGGTCAGCCGCAGCAGCGCGGCGTTGAACTCCCGCCACACCGCGCCCAGCCGGGCCCGGGACCGGTGGTCGATGAGCCGGCGGCTGTACTCCAGGGGCAGCGGCAGGGTGTTGACGACCAGGGTGCCCGGTGCCTGCGCGGCCAGCACGGCGCACCGCTCCAGCGCGTCGGCGGCGGCCGACTCGACGTCCTCCGGCCGCCATACGCCGGGCACCTGCTCGAACACCGTCTCGGCGTCCAGCAGGCAGAGGGTGAGGTCGGGGGCGGCGGTGTGCAGCTCGCTCCCGGTGTCGGTCAGGTCGCGCAGATAGGTGCCATGCTCACCGAGGACGGCGCGCAGCAGCAGGCCGTGGCGGGCGAGTTCACCCCGGAGCGGGTCGAGGACCTGGCCGACCGTGGACTGGCCGGTGACGGCGACCGTGACGACCGGGGTCGCCGGGTGGTGGGCCCGTACGGCCTCGGGGTCGACGGCGGCGAGCAGCCGGCCGGCCGCCGCGGTGTCCGCCCGGCCCCCGCCGGGCTCCTCCTGGGCGAGGGCGGGGGCGACCTGGTCGTACGCCTTCTCCAGCAGGCCGCGCTTGCGCAGGTCGCGGAGGCGGTCCAGTCCCGTGGTCATCGCCACCTCACACCTTCTCCAGGGCGAATCCGGCCCTGATCCAGCGGCTGGACTCCACGCACAGGCCGATCGCCCGGTCGCCCTCCGCGAGTTCGGGCACCAGCCGGTCGAGCTGGAGGAAGGGCAGCGCGTTGCCGGTGTTTCCGGTGTCGGCGACGCAGGACACCTTCCGGGCGGGACAGTCGGGCAGCCGCTCCACGATGCGGGCGGTCATCCGCTCGGAGAGCTGGGGCGGCAGCAGGAACCCGATGCCGTCCAGGTCCCAGCCGAGCCCGCCGAGCAGGTCCCAGAGGATCTCCGAGGCGATCGGCGGCACATGCTCCTCGATCGCCTTGTAGTCCTCGGCGAGCATCGGCCGGTCGGAGTCGCGGTCGGTGGTGCCGTACCAGTCGAGGAGCTGTCCGGGCCGACGGCCGCGTCCGGTCCAGGAGTTGAGCACGGAGCGCACGGCGATCCGCTCACCCTCGGGTTCGGCGGTGAGGACGGCGGCGCCGGCCCCGTCCCCGAACAGCACGTAGTTGACGAGTTCGCTGCTGGGGATCTTCGCCGCGTCCTGCCGGGGCGACAGAAAACGGTGCGTGACATCGCCGCCGATCACCAGCCCGGCCTGCCGCCCGCCGGCGATCAGGCTGCGGCCCAGATCGAGGGCCTGGACGGCACCCGAACAGCCCGCCTGGATCTGGTAGACGGGCAGATGGTCGAGGCCGAGCCGGTCCGCGACCTCGGTGGCGGTGGTGGGCAGCAGGGTGTCCGGCGTCGCGGTGGCCAGCACCAGGAACTCGATGTCCGCGAGGACGAGCCCGGAGGCCCGCACCGCCTGCGCGGCGGCCTCTGCGCACAGGTCGGCCAGCGAGCCGCGCACCTCTCCGGTAACGGGATCCCAGCCGAAGTAGCGGGTCCGGGTGCCGACGAAGAGGTCGATCCACTCCTTGCTGGCGCCGAGCAGCCCGGCGAGCGTGGCGTTGTCGACCGGGTCGCCGGGCAACGCCGTGCCGGTCGCGGCGATATGGACGTCGGTCATGCCGACCTCGCCATGATCACGCCGTCCAGGAACGCGGCCAGCGAACCGACCGAGCGCAGTGCGGGCAGCATCTGCTGCACGGACACCTCTCCGACCCTCGGGAGCCGGGCTTCCACCCGGTTCTTGAGCTGCATGATCATCACCGAGTCGAAACCCAGGTCCTCATGGAAACGGGCCTCGCGCACCACGCGTTCCGTGGGGTAGCCGCCGACCTCGGTGACGGCCTCGACCACGGCGACGAGCACGGGGTCGTCACCGCCGGCCTCCTCGTTGGGCGTTTCACGTGAAACAGCGGGCGTCTCGGGCCGCCGCTCCGTACTCGGCCCGGCGGAGGCCGGGGACCGGTCCCAGTAGCGCTGTGCGGAGGAGAAGACATACGGGGCGAGCGGTTCGTGCACGCGGTGCTCCGGCGCGTACAACTCCTCCCAGACGGGGTCCAGTCCGCAGCGGTACAGGGCGGCGACGGTCTCCGCCAGATCCTGTCCGGTGCCCTCGGGCCCGGGTGCGGGGTGCAGGAGTTCGGCGCCGCCCAGGCTTCCGGCGCGCGCGGCGATCCCGGTGAGCTGGGGCCGGGGCCCGATCTCGATCAGATGGGTGGGGGCGATGTCGCGGACGAGGGCGCCGAGCGCCGCGTCGAAGAGCACCGGCTCCTCCGTCTGGCCCGCCCAGTACCCGGCGTCCATCGGCTCGTCGCGCAGCATCCGGCCGTACCGGGTGGAGGCCACCGGCAGCGCGGCGGGAGCGGGGTTCACGGCAGCGGCGCGCAGCCCGGCGGCGACCGGAGCCATCCGGGCGGAGTGGAACGCGTACGGGGAGGTCAGCGCCCGGGTCCGGATGCCGAGCCCGGCCAGCTCCTCGCCGACCCGGGCCAGCGCGTCCAGCGGGCCGGACAGCACCGTGTCGGCCGGGCCGTTGACCGCGGCGACCACCACATCGGGCTCTGCCGCCAGCGCCGGGGCCAGCACCTCGGCGCCCGCCGCGACGGCCGTCATCCCGCCACCGGACGGCAGCGCCGCCGTGAGCCGGGCCCTGCGGACGACCAGCCCGGCCGCCTCGTCGAGCGTGAGGACTCCGGCGGTGACGGCGGCGGCGTACTCCCCGAGACTGTGGCCGAGCACGGCGGCCGGGACGACGCCCAGGTCCGTCAGGGTGCGCGCGAGGGCATAGCCCACGGCGAAGAGGGCCGGCTGCACCAGCTCCGGCGCGCCCGCTCCCTCCGGAGGAACGGCGTCGCCGAGCACCGCTTCGCGCACCGAGTGGCCCAGCCGGGCGGCCAGCGCCGCGTCGGCCGCGTCGAAGTGGCGCCGGTACGCCGAGGATTCGCGGTACAGGCCCGCCGTCATCGCGGGGTACTCGCTGCCCTGCCCGGTGAAGAGGAACGCCACCACGGGGCGGCCCCAGGGCCGGTCACCGACCGGATGCGGCTCGCCCGGCGCGGGGGTGCGCAGCTCCACGGCCCGGCGCAGTCCGGCCACGAGTTCGCCGGTGTCGCGGGCGGTGAGCGCGAAGCGGTGCGGCAGCCCGGTCTTGACCCGGTTGCTGCTCCGGCACAGCGCCGCGGCGCCGCCCTTCGGCAGTGCGGCGAGCGCGTCGGCCTGGGCGGCGAGATTGCGGCGCAGGGCCTCCGGGGTGTCGGCGCTGACCGTGAACACCCCGGCCGCCCCGGCGCGGTGGGACCGGGTCCGGGCCGCGCGGGGGGTCCTGGGCGCGGTGGCGAGGACGGCGTGGGCGTTCGTCCCGCCCATCCCGAAGCTGCTGACCCCGGCGAGGGTCTCGCCGCGCGGCAGCCGGACCGGGGACTTCAGCAGCCGCAGGCCGCGCTCGCCGAGCCGGAGCCGCGAGTTCTCGTGCTCCGCGAAGAGGCTGGCGGGGACGATCCGGTGGTGCAGGGCCAGCGCGGTCTTGATGAACCCGGCGATCCCGGCGGCGCCCTCGGTGTGCCCGAGGTTTCCCTTGACCGAGCCGATGGCGCACGGCGCCTCGCGCGGGACGCCGTGCACCGAGCCGAGGGCCGCGCACTCGATGGCGTCCCCGAGGACAGTGCCGGTGCCGTGGGCCTCCACGAAGGCGACCTCGGCGGGGCCGACCCCGGCGCGCCGGTAGGCGGCGTTCAGGACGCGCTCCTGGGACCAGCGGTTGGGGGCGATCATGCCGTTGCTGCGGCCGTCCTGGTTGACGGCGCTGCCGCGCAGCACGGCGTAGACCCGGTCGCCGTCGGCGACCGCGTCCTCAAGGCGGCGCAGCACGACCAGGCCGACGCCGTCGCTGCGGCCGATGCCGTCCGCCTCGGCGCTGAACGGCTTGCAGCGCCCGTCGGCGGCGGCCAGCCCGAGCTGCCCGTAGACCAGTCCGAGCGAGGGCGAGAGGACGACGTTGACCCCGCCCGCCAGCGCGGTGTCGCACTCCCCGGCCAGCAGCGCGTTCGCGGCGAGGTGGACGGCGACCAGCGAGGAGGAGCAGGCCGTGTCCACGGCGAGGCTCGGGCCGTTGAGGTCGAAGTGGTAGGAGATCCGGTTGGCGGCCATGCCGGCGCTGCTGCCGGACCCGAGCAGCGGGGTGACCCGGTCGAGGTCGCTCATGGTCAGACGGCCCCACTCGCCGCCCATCACCCCGACGAACACCCCGGTCCCGCTGCCCGCGAGGTCACCGGGGGCGCGTCCCGCGTCCTCCAGGGCACGCCAGGCGCAGGGCAGCAGCAGCCGCTGGTGCGGGTCCATCGCGGCGGCCTCGCGCGGCGTGATCGAGAAGAAGTCGCTGTCGAAGACATCGGCGTCGTCGAGGAAGCCGCCGCTGTCCCCGGCGGCGGGGAAGTCGCGCGCCTCCCAGCGCTGTCCGGGGACGCGCCCGATACCGCTCCGGCCCCCCATCAGCAGGTCCCAGTACGCCTGTACGCCCGCCGCCCCGGGGAACGCGCAGTCGATGCCGACGACGGCGATGTCGCCCATCAGCTCTGGTCCCGCACGGGGGCCGTGTCCGCCGGGCCGTCCGGCAGCACCGCGGCCAGATGGCGGACCAGGCCGTTGACGGTCGGGAAGTCCCACAGCAGGGTCGGCTCGACGTCCAGGCCGAACTCCTCCTCCAGGTCGCCGCAGAGGCTGAGCGCCGCCACCGAGTCCATGCCGTACTCGGCGAGCGGCACGGACGGGTCGATGGTCTCGGGCGCCCGCCGCAGGTAGAGCGCGAGGCGGGCCGACAGCCAGGTGTACACGCCGTCTTCCTTCGCGGTGTCGGCGGCGAGGGTGTGCCGGCCGGTGGGAATGGTCATCGCGGACTCCTTCGGTCAACCCGGAATCGGGGTGGAGTAGAGGTCGTAGCTGGTCCGGGTGGAGAAGCGGAGCTGGACCTCGTGTCTCAGGCGCGTCTCGCACTCCGCGGGGAGGGCGGCGACGCGCGTGCCGAGCCGCCCGCAGATGCGGTGCAGCGCGGCGGCGGCCCAGCAGGGGTCGGCGAGGAACGGGTCGGGGCCGTACCGGGCCTGGTCCCAGACCCCGAGCACGGCGGCTGCGGCGAGCAGCAGCGCGTACCGGTCCATCAGGGCGAACCGGGCGGGCTGGGCGCTGTCCGCCGGTCCGGCCGCCTCCAGCCGGAGCACCCGGCCGCGCACGTCCCGGAACTCCTCGACGAGCAGCCCCGCGAGGGTGCGCAGGGCGCGCTCCACGGGGCCGTGGCCCTCGACGCGCGCGGCGACCGCGAGCAGCGAGGCGCTGAGCGAGTCCCGGCCGCAGGCCAGCGCGAGCCGGTCGGTGCGCAGCGGCGGCAGGTCCCCGTCCAGCCGGAAGAGCCCGGCAGGCGCCTCGTCCTCGACGAACCAGGAGCGCCGGGCGAGCCGGGGCATCTGCGGGATGACGGTGGCCTGGCAGGCGACGGTGCCGGCGTGGCCGAGGCTGAGGACGGGCACGTCCCGGACGTGCTTCTGGAAGATGCCCCGGGTGCCCTCGCGGGTGTAGAACTCCGAGCCCAGGACGATCGACAGGTCGTACATGGTCTCGCCGAGCACGCGGGGCATCAGGTACTTGAGCGCGGCCGAGGTGACGCTCGTCTCGGCGGGCAGCAGATGCAGGGCGCGGGCGGCGACCACGGCGAGCGCGTCGTACAGCAGCAGGCTGACGAAGGCGTTGGTCAGGGCGGCCCCGGTGCGGCTGTTGTCGGTACCCCGGCCCTGCCAGCCGCCGGACTGCTCGCGGTCGATGCGGACGGCGGTGCGCAGGCTGGTGTCCAGGGCGCCGACGGCGGTGGCGGCGATCACGGTCCGGCTGATCTGGAAGGAGCGCAGCGCGGTCTCGATGCCGCTGCCCTCCGGCCCGAGCAGCGCGGTCCCGGGCACCGGGCAGTCGTCGAACTCGACGCCCGCGAACCGGCAGCCGCGCAGCCCGACCGGGGTGCGGCGGGCGGTGACCTTCGCGTGGACGTCGGACAGCTGCTCCGGTTCCAGCAGCAGCACGGAGTGGCTGCGGCTGCCCGGCGCCGGGTCGGTGCGGCAGAACAGGACGAGCGCCCCGGCCCGTTCCAGGTTGTTGACCAGGGGTTTGCCGCCGCTGATCAGATAGCCGCCGGGGGCGCGCCGGGCGGTGACCTGGCTGCGGACGAAGTCGTTGCTGTGCGCCGTCTCGTGCTGGGCGATGGCGGCCCGGCCGCCGCCGCGCAGCAGCCCGGCGAACCAGGCGCGCTGGCGGTCGCCGCCGGTCGCCCAGACGTCGGACGCGGCCATGAAGGTGGTCATGCCGTGCCCGATGGCCAGACCCACGTCGCGGCGCATCACCGGCCGCATGACCCGGACCAGGGTGTCCATCGCGTCGAGCCGGCCGCCGAGCGAGCGCGGCACGTACTCCTCGGCGATGCCGAACTCGTCGAGCAGCGCCTCGCCCGCGGCGAACGGCACCGCGGCCCGGTCGGCTTCCAGGAGTGCGGAGTAGCCGGCCGGGTTGGCCGGGTCGGAGGGGTCGCCGAACAGGTCCTCCAGGGCGGCGACCCGGGCCCGGACGGCGCTCTCGCGCCGCCGCGCGGCCTGCTCGGCGGAGGGCGCGAGCACGCCGGGCGGGGTCGTCACCACCGCCTTCCTCCGTCGGCTCCCTCCGGCCGCAGCAGGTCGCCTCCGAACAGCACGTCCTCGGCGCGGGCCAGCGCCCACACGTCCGGGGTCAGCACCTCGTACTCGCCGCGCACCACACCGTCCAGGAACAGCGTGCGCATGAGGGTGCGCTGGACCTTGCCGCTGCTGGTGCGGCGCACGGCGCCGGGGCGCACCAGCAGGATGTTGCCGGCCGGGATCTCGAATTCCTGGCCGATCAGGGCCTGGATCTTCTGGGCGACGGTGCGCAGTTCGGTGCTGTCGGCGACGCCGCGCACCTCCTGGACGAGCACCAGGTGCTCGCGTCCCGCGTCCACGGAGAACGCGGCTCCGGCGCCGAAGGTGAGGGCGGGGCTGACGGTCCGGGCGGCCCACTCGACGTCCTGCGGGTAGACGTTGCGGCCGTTGATGATGATGACTTCCTTGAGCCGCCCGGTGACGAACAGCTCCCCGTCCACCAGCATCCCGAGGTCGCCGGTCCGCAGGAAGTTGCTCTCCTCGTCGTTGAGGCTGGCGCGGAAGGTGCGCACGGTCTCGGTGGGGCGCCGCCAGTAGCCGCGGGCGACGCTGTAGCCGCGTATCCATATCTCGCCGACCGCGCCGGCCGGCAGTTCGTGGTGGGTGAGCGGGTCCACGATCCGTACGTCCGCGTCCACGGGGACGCCGCAGCCGACGAGCGTGCGCCGCCGTCCGTCCGTGCCGGCCGTCTCGGCCCGGTCCCGTTCCAGCTCCGCCTGGTCGAAGGCGCGGCGGACGTACGGGGTGCCGGGCGCACCGCCGGAGACGACGAGCGTGGCCTCCGCCAGGCCGTAGCAGGGGCGCAGCGCCTCGGGCCGGAAGCCGGCGGGCGCGAACCGCTCCGCGAAGGCGTCCAGGCTCTCGGCGCGCACCGGTTCGGCGCCGTTGAGGGCGAGGCGCCAGCGGGACAGGTCGAGCGCGGCGATCTGCTCGTCCTTGACCCGGTGGACGCACAGGTCGTAGCAGAAGTTGGGGCCGCCGCCCACGGTGACGCCGTACTCGTCGATGGCCTGGAGCCAGCGCAGCGGGCGCTTGACGAAGGAGAGCGGGGTGACCTGGACGCTGTGGCTGCCGAGGTGGATCGGGTGCAGCAGGTGCGCGACCAGGCCCATGTCGTGGAAGTAGGGCAGCCAGCTGCCGAAGACGTCCTCGCGGGTGGTGCCCAGCAGCTTCTGGAGGCTGGCCTGGTTGGCGAGGAGGTTGCGGTGCGAGACGGTCACGCCGCGCGGTTCCGAGACGGAGCCGGAGGTGTACTGGAGGAAGACGAGGTCGTCGGCGCGGGCCGCGACGGGCCGCCATGCCTCCGGGTCGCCGATCTCGGGGACGTCCGTGACCAGACACTCCGCGGTGTTGCGGGTGTTGCGGGCGAGCCAGAGCGCGACCTCGGGGGCGGCGGACGTCTCGGTGAGGACAACGGCGGCGCCGGTGTCCTTGAGCACGGCGGTCGTGCGGTTGAGCCGCTTGTCGCGGCCGGCCTCGCCGGGCAGCGGTACGGGGACGGCGACGGCTCCCGCGTACAGGCAGCCCGCGAAGCCCTTGAGGAACTCGACGGTGGAGGAGTAGGCGAGCAGCACGGGCTGTTCGGTCACGCCGTAGCTCTGGAGGCAGGCGGCAATGCGTCTCGCCTCCCGGTCCAGCTCTCCGTAGGTGAGGTGTTCGGCCACCGGACCGTCCGCGGTGTCGCGGAGAAACACGTGCACGTCCTGGCCGGCGAGTTCGGCGGTCCGGGCGCGGAGCAGTTCGGTGAAGGTGGCGAAGCGTGACTCTGACATCCGCGGCATCCCCTCGCGTCTGCGGGCCCGTGGATGTGCGGCCCTCGTTCCCGCCGATCCTCCGCAACGGGCCTTGCGGCTCGCTTGCGCGCCCCGGCGTGCGCTCCGGGTTCAGGGGGCGACAGGGGTGCACCGAGGGAGGGGGTACGGGTGACGCTCGCCGCATGGACACTCACACCGAACCCGCAGAGGCGACGCGGACGGCGATCGTCTTCCCCGGCATGCAGCCGACGGCCTTCTCCGAGGTCTCCCGGTTCATGCTGGTCAACCCGTACGCGCGCGAGCTGTACGCGCGCGCCGACGAGGCCCTGGGCTACCGGCTGGCCGACCGCTACCAGCGGACCGAGGGCGACTACTCGCTCTACGGGCAGATCTCCTTCGTGGTGAACTGCCTGGCGCTGGCCCGCTGGGCGGGCGAGCGGCTGGAGATCGAGCCGTCGCATGTGACCGGGCCGAGCTTCGGCGCCCGTGCCGCCGCCGTGTACTCCGGGGTGCTCGACTTCGCCGACGCCGTGACGATGACGGCCCGGCTGGCCGAGACGATGGAGGACTACTTCGCCCGCGAGCACCCGGCCCTGGTCACCCAGTCGATCGCGCGGGTGCCGCGGGAGGGCGTGGAGGAGCTGCGCCGGGAGCTGGAGGAGCGCGGCGAGTGGAGCGACATCGCCTGCGTGGTGGACCGGGACTTCACGATGCTGACCGTCCACGAATCGGTCCTGGACTGGCTCCAGCGCCGTATCCGCTCGCTCGGCGGGATGGCGCTGTACACGATGAAGCCGCCGATGCACTCGTATCTCTTCGACGGGCTGCGCGACCGGGTGGACGAGGAGATCTTCGCGGACCTGACCTGGTCGGACCCCCGGTTGCCGGTGGTCGCCGACCAGGACGGCCGGACGGTGACGACGGGCGCGGGCGTGCGCGGCATGCTGCTGGACGGGTTCGTGCGCACGGTGTGCTGGCCGGACGTGGTGGACGCGCTGCGGGCGGCGCGCGTGGACCGGCTGTGCGTGTCCGGGGCGGACGGGCTGTTCACCCGGGTCGCCTGCACCACCCGGAACTTCGAGGTCGTGCCGGTGACCCCCCGGTCGGCGATGCAGCCGCTGCGGCGCCGGATGCCGGCCGCGGCCTGAGGCCGTACGGACGCGGAAGGGGCCGGTGCCCGCGAGAGCACCGGCCCCTTCCCCGTGTTCCGGGTTACTCGCCGTCCACCGTGAAGGCGTAGAACGTGCCCTCGGTGCTGCTGCCGGTGGTGCCGGCGCCGGCGGCGAACCGGGCGTAGCCGTTGCCCCAGTACACCGTGCCGTCCACGACCGCCGGGCCGGCGTTGGAGGAGTACGGGGCGGCGAACTCCCACAGGTACGCGCCGGTGGCGGCGTCGAACGCGTACATGTGGCCGCTGGTGGAGCCGCCGAAGACGACACCGTTCGCGGCGGTCAGGGCGCCCCAGGCGAAGCCGTCGGTCCGGTCCGCGACCTGCCAGATGATCTTGCCGGTCTGCGGGTCGAGCGCGGCGAAGGAGCTGCGGTTGGTGGTCGAGCCGTCCGCCAGCTGGTAGTCCAGCTTGTTGAAGTTGGCCTCGGCCAGGTAGATCCGCTCGCCGTCGTACGCGGTGCCCCACTCGATGCCGCCGACGTGTCCGCCGGGGCCGGCCGCCGCGCTCCAGACGACCTCGCCGGTGGCGGCGTCCATCAGCCAGTACTCGCCGCTCTTCTCGCCCGCGCCGATGACCTTGCGGGGCCGGCCGTCCGCGCCCTTGATGGTGAACAGGTGGGCGCCGTCACCGAAGTCGTAGTCGTAGCCGGGGTTCGGGGGGCAGTTGTTCGGCGGGAGCCCCGGCAGGCAGCCGGTGTTCCAGGCGTCGAACCGCTTGGCGCCGGTGTGCCACTTGATCCGGCCCGTGTACATGTCCAGGGCCATGACCGTGTCGACGTAGTTGTCCTCCTGGTAGCACTCGGCGGGCGTGCCGCCGGCCGTCTGGCAGTCGGACACCTCCTTCGGGACGGTGTAGTTGTTGCCGGTGGTGAAGTACACCGTGTGGGTCGAGGGGTCCAGCGCCGGGGTTCCCCACACGGCGACACCGCTGTAGCCGCCGGTCCTGCCGCCGTTGTCCGGGGTGGTGTACTGCCGCCACAGCACCTTGCCGGTCTTCGCCGAGATGGCGTTCACGCTGCCGCGGAAGGTGCAGCAGGGGTACGTGGGGTCGTAGGCGCCCTCCGACTCGCGCGAGGAGACGCCCTGGTAGATGATCCCGTCGTGGACGACCGGCGACTGGGTCAGCACGGCCTTGTACTGCGTGTCGATCTCGCGGGTCCAGATCTTGGCGCCGGTCTGGGCGTCGACCGTGATGAGCACGGCCTTCGTCCAGTCGGCTATGTAGACCCTGCCGTTGACGACGGTCGGGCTGGACCGGGAGACGGAGGCCGCGTCCCCGGTGTACTCGGAGATCTTGTGCGACCAGATCGGCGCGCCCGTCTTCGCGTTGATCTTGTGCAGATAGCCGCCCCAGTCCGGGAAGTAGACGGCGCCGTCGACGACGGCCGGCGTCGCCGACACGTCGCCGTGGGTGGCGTAGGTCCACTTGGCCTTCAGCCGGCTCGCGTTGTCCTTGGTGATCTTGTACTCGCCCGTTGCGGAGCGGCTGTTGGCCAGGTCGTGGCCGCCGGTCGTCCACTGGGCCTGCGGGCCGCACGCGTCGGCCGGGGCGACGGCGAGGGTGGTCGCCATGGCCACGGCGGCGAACAGGGTGAGCCTGCGGGCGGTCTTCCGGGGCGACCGGGGTCTTGTGAACATGACTGACTGTCCTTCCGAGGACGGTGGTGACGAGGTGCCTGTACTGCGGGTGGTGCGTGTGGGGTCCGTGGTGGGGGCCGGGACGGCCCCGGACCTGGCGCCGGTACGGGTCAGGCGGCGCGCCCTGGGGGCGGGGCCGCCCCGGACCGGCCGCCGGTACGGGTCAGGCGGCGCGTGACGGCGCGGGTGCCGTCTCCGGCGCCTTCGCGGTGCCGAGCCGCTCCGCCGCGAGCGCGGTCAGCGCCAGCCGGTCGGTCTTCTTGTTGGTGTTGAGCGGGAACGCGTCCAGCCGGTGGTAGTGGCGCGGGATCAGCTGCGGCGGCAGGACGGCCGCCAGATCGCGGTGGAAGTCCCGGGGGGCGCGCCGCTCGCCGAGGTAGAACGCGACCAGCTCGGTGCTGTTGGCCACCGGTACGCCGACCACGACCGCGCCCGTGACCGGCGACGCCGCCCGCAGCGCGTGCTCCACCTCGGCCAGCTCGACCCGGTAGCCCTGCACCTGCACCTGGGAGTCCATCCGGCCCAGGTAGACCAACTGCCCGTCCGCGAGCCGCCGGACCCGGTCCCCCGTGCGGTACCAGCGCAGTCCGTCCCGCTCCAGGTACTTGCCGCGCCCGTCCTCCGGGTCGAGGTAGCCGGCCGACAGCTGCGGCCCGGCGAGCCAGAGTTCGCCCTCGTCCGCCGCCTCCTCGCCCCGCTCGTCGAGCAGCAGCTCCGCGTGGCCCTCGTGGAGCAGCCCCAGCGGGACGACGCCGTTGACCCCGAGCCGCACCGACTCCTCGGGCGACCAGCGGTGGCGATGCGTCGTGATGGTCGTCTCGGTCGGGCCGTAGACGTTGATCACCGCGGAGCCGGGCGCGGCCCGCTGCCAGGCGTCGGTGTCCTCGAACTGGAGGGCCTCGCCGCCGAAGTACGTCCAGCGCAGCGTCGGCATCGAGCCGGGCAGCAGCCGGCCGGTGCGCCGGGACAGCGAGATGACGCTGGGCGCCGAGAACCAGACGGTGATCCCGTGCTCCGCGACGAAGCCGGGCAAATCGCGGTACGCGTGCGGGGGCACCGACACCAGCGGCGCACCGGCCGCCCAGGCGCACCACAGGTCGGAGACCGCGGAGTCCCAGTTGAGCCCGGCCGCCTGCGAGAAGACGTCGTCGGCGGAGAAGTCGTACCAGGCGTCCATCAGCCCGAAGTAGTGCGCCAGGTTGCCGTGGGTGAGCCGGACCCCCTTGGGGCGCCCGGTGGAGCCCGAGGTGAACAGGATGTACGCGGTGTCGTCGCCCGCCGCGTCCCGGGGCGCGGCGAGCGCGTCCTGTGGCCCGGGGACCGACACCGGCAGCCCGGCGGCCCCGGCCAGGGCCTCGGCGCCGGCCCGGTCCAGGTGCGGGGCGAGCACGGGCAGGCCGCCGAGCGCGGCCCCGGTGCCCCCGGCGAGCAGGGCGGCGCCCTCCTCGTCCACGACCAGCGCGGAGACCTCGGCCGCGCCGAGCATCGAGACGACCTTGCCCGCGGGGAAGTCGGCCGGCACCGGGACGGCCGGGAGGCCCGCGTACAGGCTCGCCAGGATGCCGAGGTAGGCGGTGGTGCCGCGGCCGGTCAGGACGCCGACGGCCCTGGGCGGGCCGCCGGGGGCGGCGAGCAGGGCGCCCGCCCAGGCCAGCGCGGTCGTATGGGCCGTCGTGTAGTCCACGGTGTCCCCGCCCACCCGGACGGCGACCCCGGCCGGGGACTTCTCCAGCCCCCGCAGAAAACGCGCGTGCAGCGCCTTCGACGCCATTGGTTCCATTTCCGCTCCTCATTTCCCGGCACACCGTCGGGAATTTCTCCGGACGCCTTCCGGACATTTTCGGGACGCATTGACAGCCACCGACGGGCGCCCTCATCATTCCCGTATGCCAGAACTCACGAATCACACCTGGGACGAAGCCTTCGAGGCCGTCATCCGTCCGTTCCTGCCCTATCTCGACCCGGGCGAGAAACTGTCCGACGATTCCCGCCTCAAGGAACTCGGGCTGGACTCCATGGGCACGATCGAGCTGCTCGCCGCGCTGGAGAGCGCCTACTCGGTGCGTTTCCTGGACGATGCCCTGAAGCTGGAGAACTTCGCCAGCCCGGACATCCTGTGGAACACACTGATCACCAAAACAGAATCCGCCGCGTGAAAAAGGGAACCCCTGCCCGGCCCGACGAGGACGAAGAATCCGAGTCGGGCCGCTCTCTTTTCCGAAGCAACCGCCGAATCTTTCACAGCAGCGGCTTTGATTACAGCAGCAGCTGGGATTAGAGCAGCCGCTGGAATCCTTCTTCGATCCGGTCCAGGACCGACCGGACATGCGGTACCGCGAGCGGGTCGGCGGCGGCCAGCGCCGTTTCCTGCTGCTCGGCGTTCTCGCCGTAGAGCATGCTCGTCGCGCATTTGAAGCGCAGGGCGCCCGGCTCGTCGCCGAGGAGGTGCCCGGCGAGGACCGCGATGCCCAGGTCCAGCATCCGGCCCGCCAGCGAAGCCGAGTCGGTCACGTCGTGCTTGCCCAGCTCCTCCCGGACCGGTTCGAAGTCCGGGTAGACGTAGAACGCGCCCGTGGGCGGCCGGCAGCGGGCCCCCGCCCCGACGACGATGCGGTGCACCTCGCGCGCCACGGCCCCGTGCAGCCGGGCACTGGCGCGCAGCCGCTCCCGGATCTCCGCGGGCTCGCCGAAGGCGTACTCGGCCACCTCCTGCATCGGCCCCGGCAGCGTGGACCACACCTCGCTGGCCACCGAGGCGACCCCGGCCCGGATCGCCTCGCCCCACGGCCCCAGGGGGAAGCGCGCCGCGCCGATCCGCCAGCCGCCCAGGGCCAGGGACTTGCTGAGCCCGGTGCAGACGACGGTGCGGGCGGGCGCCACCTCGGCGGGGCTGAGGTAGTCGGCGTCCGGGTCGTGCACGACGTCCCGGTAGATCTCGTCCGAGACGATGAGCAGGTTCTCCTCCTCCGCGATCGCGCACAGTTCGCGGATCATCGCGGCGGAGGCGAGGGTGCCGGTCGGGTTGTCCGGCAGCGTCAGGATCATGAGGCGCGGGTCGTACCCCTCGGCGCGGGCGGCCCGGATGCGGTCGCGCAGCAGGGCCGGGTCGGGCACCCCGCCGCACTCCGCGGGGATCGGCACCGCGATCGGCTCCTTGCCGGCCAGCCGGGCCTGCGGCGCGTAGGTGTTCCAGGCGGGCCGGGGCAGCAGCACATCGCCGGGCACGGTGAGGTCGAGGGCCATCAGCAGCGGCTTGCTGCCCGGTGCGACGACGATCTGGTCCGGCCCGGTGGGCAGCCGGCGCCGGCCGAAGTACCCGGCGACGGCCTCCCGTACCCCCGGCGAACCGGCCACCGGCCCGTACGCGTTGCGTCCGGCGCCCGCCGCGAGGCGGTCCACCAGCGGCCCGAAGGCGGGCAGCCGCGACTCGCCGAAGCCGAGGTGGACGATCCGCTCACCGACCGCCTGGCGCTCCGCGACGAGCTGGTTGAGGGCGAGATTGGGCGACATGCTCATGGGATTCATGCCTGGCTCCCCACCCCGGCGGCCGTGGTCCGGCTGCCGAAGAGTTCCGGTTCGCGCGACCACGCCGGTCCGGCGATCGCGCGGGCGATGTCGGCGGGCACCGAGTGGTCCAGGCGCAGTTCGTCCAGCCAGGACGCGTCGGCGTCGTAGTGCGCGAGGAAGGGGCGCCCGACGAGCTTCGGGTCGCGGGCCTGCACCATCCGCAGCTGGAAGAACAGCCCCTCGGCCTTCTCGATGACGCCGTCGACGGCCACCTTGCCGGGGGTCGCGGACATGACGGGCCCGCGTACGGTGCGGGCCAGGCCCGGCAGGGTCGCGTAGGCATCGCGGTAGATCTCCGCCGCCCGCGCGAGCGGCACCCGGAAGTAGTCGTGCGGGCCGGTGTCGCGCTCCACGAACATGTAGTACGGCACGGCGCCGGCGGCGAGTTCGGCCCGCCACATCCGGGCCCACACGGCGGCGTCGTCGTTGACCTTGGCGATCAGCGGGGCCTGGCAGTAGACCAGCGCGCCGGTGGACCGGATGCGGGCGATCGCGCGCCGGGCGAGATCCGTCTCCAGCTCGCGCGGGTGGCTGAAATGCGCCATCACGGCGAGGTTGCGGCCGGTGGCAATGACCTTCTCGAACAGCCGCAGCGCGTCGTCGGCGTCGGGGTCGGTGACGTAGCGCTGCGGCCAGTACGCCACGGACTTCGTGCCGATCCGGATCGTGCGCACGCTCTCCAGCGACAGCAGCGGCTCCAGATGGGTGCGCAGCCGCGCGGTGGACATCACCATCGGGTCGCCGCCGGTGACGAGCACGTCGCCCGCGTCCGGATGCGCCTCCAGGTACGAGATCAGGCCACGCGGGTCGGGCGCGGCGAACCGCAGCTCGCTGTCGCCGACGAACTGCGCCCACCGGAAGCAGTACGTGCAGTACGCGTGGCAGGTCTGGCCCTGGCTCGGGAAGTACAGCACCGTCTCGCGGTACTTGTGCTGGAGTCCGGGGAGTTCGGCGCCGTCACGGGTGGGGACGTTGAGTTCCTTCTGCCCGGAGGGGTGCGGGTTGAGCAGGCCCCGTATCTGCTGCACCAGCGCGCGCAGCGCGACCTTGGCCGCCGGGTCGGCGGAGAGGGCGGCCAGCTCTCGTTCGTTCTGCTCGCTGAGCATCCCCTTCTGCGGGAAGACGAGTTGGAACATCGGATCGTCCGGGATGCGGTCCCAGTCGATCAGCTGCGACAGGACGTACTCGTTCACCCGGAAGGGCAGCACCATCGACACGAGCCGGACGGTCTCCCGAATGTCGGCGGGCAGGCCATGGCGTTCGGCGATCTCATCGAGCTGCCGTGGTCCGTAGGCGCGGAACCGGGCCGCCTCGGCACGATCGGTTGCCAGCAGGGACATGCGGATATTCCTCCAGCCTGATGCCTGGCAGTTCGAGCGTCTGCTCGAACACGATGCGATGCTAGGGACGCGAATCGGCCACCGGACCCCAGAACAGACCCCAGCCGGACCCTTACGAAGGGCGCCCACCCCTGCCCGCCCGGAGGCACGGCGAAGCCGCCCAGGAGGAACGGGGGACGTGTCGCCTGGGCGGCTGCTGAGGACCCCTCGCGGGGTTTCGCGCGGAGCCGGTACGGGAACGGCGCGGCGCCGGCGGCCCCGGGCGAGGGCCCTGGCCGGGCCGCCGGACCGGAGCCGGGCCGGAGGGCGTTACGCGAGCCCCGCGCCGGGCTCCTGCGCCCCCTTCTGCGCCGGGGACGCACCGCTCTCCGCGGACGCCCCGCTCTCCGCCGACTCCGTCGCCTTCGCGTTGTCCTGCTGGACGGACCGCAGTCCGACGAGGGCCACGACGGCCGCCCCGGCCATCACGACCGCCCCGGCCAGGGACGCGGCGTGCACCTCCGTGGTGAAGGCGGCACGGGCCGCGTCCACCAGGTCCCCGCCCGCCTCGCCGGGCAGCCGGGACGCCGCCGCCAGCGCGCCGCCGATGGTCTCGCGGGCCGCGTCCAGCGCGTCGGCCGGCACCCCGGCGGGGTCGTCCAGCGCGGAGCTGTTGCGGTAGGCGGTGGCGCCGATGGAGCCGAGGACGGCGACGCCGAGGGCACCGCCCAGCTCCTGGCAGGTCTGCAGCAGCGCGGACGCGGTCCCGGCGCGCTCGGGCGGCACCTGGCCGACGACGAGTTCGGTGACCAGGGTGAGGACCGGGGTGAGGCCGACCGCGAGGGCGATGATGCCGATCAGGATGACGACGAGCCCGTCCTCGGCCGGGACCTGGGTGAGCATCAGCAGCGCGGCGGTGGCGAGCCCGAAGCCGCTGGCGATGATGACGGCGGGGCGCACGGTCCGTACCAGCACGGTGGCGAGCGGCACGACCGCGCCGACCGCGACGGTGCCGGGGATCGTCCACAGCGCGGACCTGAGGGCGCTCATGCCGAGCACGGACTGCAGGTACTGCGTGGAGAACAGTGAGTACCCGACGAGGGTGAAGCAGGCGAGCATGTTGACGGTCACGGACGCGCCGAAGGCCCGGTTGCGGAACAGCGAGACGTCGATCATCGGATCGGCGCTGGTGCGCTGCCGCCGCAGGAACACCGGAATGATCGCGAGCCCGACGACGATCGCCAGGACGTACGGCACGGTGAACCCGTCCACGGCGATCTTCTTGAAGCCGTAGACGACGGGCAGGATCACGGCCAGCGACAGCACCGCGCTGATCAGGTCGAACTTCCCGGCGGCGGCGTCCTTGAACTCCGGCAGCAGGAACGGCCCCGCGACCAGCAGCAGCACCATCACGGGCACGTTGATCAGGAACACCGACCCCCACCAGAACCCGGCGAGCAGCGCCCCGCTGACCACGGGCCCGAGCGCCGCCCCGGCGGCCATGCCCGTCGACCAGACGGCGATGGCGGTACGCCGCTGGGTCTGCTCCCGGAAGATGTTCCGGATCAGCGCCAGCGTGGAAGGCATCAGCGTCGCACCGCCGAGGCCCTGGAACGCCCGCGCGCTGATCACCATCTCGGGGCTGTTGGCGTACGCGGCGAGCAGCGACCCCGCGCCGAAGACGACGGCCCCCATGAGCAGCAGCCGCCGGCGCCCGATGCGGTCACCGAGCGCCCCCATGGTGAGCAGGACCCCGGCGAGCACGAAGCCGTAGATGTCGATCATCCACAGCTGCTGGCTGCCGGACGGCCGCAGGTCCTCGCTGATGGACGGGATCGCGAAGTAGAGGACGGTCAGGTCCATGGAGACGAGCAGCACGGGCAGGAGCAGAACGCCGAGGGCGATCCATTCCTTCCGGCCCGCTCTGGCCTCCGGTCCGGCAGGTGCGTTCTCGCTCTGGGAGCTGGTCATGGAGACGGTCCAATGCTGGGGGGACGGGACGTACGTATCAGTGAACGGAAGTACCGACGCGTAGGGGCCCTGCGCGCACGGGAACAGGGGTGCATTCAGGGCCCCGGATAGGGGTGGCCGGTGCTTGCGCCCGGGTAGGAAGCGCGCCTGCGACCGTGTGCTGAAATGCAGCGTCTACAGACGGACGAGGCAAGGGGGACGGGCATGGGCGCACGGGGCGCGGCGGGTTCGGCGCTGGTGGTGGCGGCGGTCCTGGCGACGGCGGGCTGCGGCGGTGACGCCTCCGCCGGCGACGGTGACCACGGCAAGGACCGCTCGGCGGCGGCGGTCGAGGCCGCGCGGGCCTACCAACAGGCCGTGTTGGACAAGGACTGGGAAACCGCGTGCAGGGCCATCACCGACCGGCTGCTCAGGAAGATGGACGCCGACACGATCGCCGAGTGCGTCGAGTACATGGACATACCCCGGATCACCGACGTGTCGGACGTGTCGCTGACCACGGGCCGGCCGATCGAGCTCCCGGCGTACGGCGGGCACCCGGCCGGTATCGGCCTACGCGTCTCCTTCGGCCCGGTCGGGCACGGCATGTACAGCCACACCGCCTTCCGCCTCGTGCCCGGCAAACGGAAGACCTGGCTGCTCGACCAGTCGGTCAACCTCGCCGAGGGCACGAGCACCAAGGCGGTACGGGAGGCGCTCACACGCGAGTAGCGCCGACTCGGGACGCACGGCAGCACCCGCGCGTGAGACGCGGCCACGTCAGGCGCGGTGGTACGGCCTCCCGACCAGGCGCATCGCGCGCGCGTTCGGGGTGAAGCCCAGCGATGCGTACAGCGGCCTTCCCGCGTCGCTGGCCGTCAGGGTGAGCAGAGTGCACCCCTGCCCGGCCAGCCAGTCCATGAGCGCCTGAGTGACGGCGCGGCCGTAGCCCCGCCGCCGGAAGCGTGCCTCGGTGGCGACGGTCTGGATCTGCCCGAAGATCCCGGCGTGATCGGGGCCCGGCAGCCCTTGGTGGACCACGCCCATCGCACACGCCGCGAGACCGCCCTCCGGATCGTCGACCACGAACGCGGCGAGCCGGGTGCCGCCCAGGTGATGGCGCAGGTGCTCGGCGAGCCGGTCCTGCCACGGTCCGGTGGTGTCGGCTGCCACCATGTCGGCGTGGATACGGGCCAGTTCCTCGGCGTCGTCCAAAGAGGCCGGGCGTACGTTCACGAGGCAACCTCCGCGAGGCGATCAGCGAGTTCACCGGCCGTCGGCCGGTCGGCTGCCTGGGCTGTCAGGACGGCGGCGAGCACGTGTTGGAACCGTGGCCACGGTCGCGCCTCGGTGAGCGGGATGCCCGCGCTGATGGCCTTCCGCAGCTCGGCGGGGCTCGTGCCCTTCACCGTGATGCCGACGGCCTCGTAGTCCAGCGGCCATCGGCCCGTGGTGCAGGTCCAGAGCACGCCGGCCAGTGCGTAGACATCCGCTGCGGGCGCCGGCTTCACCGGTTGCGGGCCGGTGGCGATCCGCGCGGCGAGCTCCGGGGCGATCAGGTGGGTGATGCCGCCCCTGAACTCGCGCCACGGATCGGTTCCCTCGCGCCACGACCACTCGAAGTCGATCAGCCTCACGCCGGCGGCGGTGTGGATGCCGTGGGCGGGTTGCAGGTCACCGTGCACCCAACCGGCGGCATGGAGGTCGGCGACCGCCCGGCACAGCCCCACTGCTCCGGCAAGAGGGAACGTCCGGTCCTCGCTGCCCTCCCGTACCGGACCGAACAGGCCCCAGGTGGACGGCCCGTCCAGCCACGGCGTGACGTACCAGACGTCGGCACCCGAGCCGCCGGTGACGACGGTGTATTCGGGCAGGGCGTCGAGAGTCGCCGCTTCCCGCGCGGTGCTCTCGGCTCCCTCGGTGCCGTATCCGACCTTGACCGCGGCTCGGCTGAGCGAGCCCTCAGCCTTCCAGACCGCCGTACCGCGCCGTTCGGTGATCCCCGTCAGCGAGACCGGGCCGCAGAGGGCCTCCGCAGCCGCTACCGCCTCTGGGGGACAGGGAGCGAAGCCGCCCATGCCCGTACCGCCTTCCAGTCACAAGGGATGTGCTCGAACACGTCACGGCCGTCGTCATCAGCCCCGGCCAGGCTCTGTGCGAGATCGGGAGTGTCATGCAGGAACTGTGGATCGCGTGACCGGACGGACGCCCGTACCGGAAGGAAGGAGACCGGGGCGGGAGGGATGCTCTGGCCGAACCTGTCGCACTCCCGCGCGCACTGGGCGAACTTGCCGAACATCACCCCCACCGGCCCGTAGAGGTGCTTGAGAGCCCAGTGCGGCCAGGCCATCACCTCACTGTGGTCCGCGTCCGCAGCATCTCCGAGGATGACGATGTTCTCGCACGCGAGAGCGCCGTGGCGACGCCTCATCAGCGGGCGGACCCATTCGGCGGCCTGCACAGCGACATGGAACAACTCGGCTTCCACGGCCTCTCGGCAGGCACCGGGAACGACTTCGTAGACGGTCCACCCGGTCATTCCTCGCGCCATGGACGCTTCGAGGTACGGGCAGTACGCGAACATCGACGCCGCATAGCTTTCAACGTCCACGCACGTCGGTCGCACCGATCTGCCTTCGACGAGGCGGAGCACCCCGGCGGTCGGCCGGGACGCTCCGCCGGTGCACACGGCCATCAAGCGATCACCGATCGCCGTCGCTCGGGGCCGGGGAACAGTTCCACTCCGCGACAACGCGGCCGGTCTCCCGGTAGGCGGAGAGGGCTCCGATGTCGAGGCTGCCGTCGGCGGTGGTGAACCAGACCTCCGGCAGGGGGCCGTACGACTCCTCGTACGCACCCACCCAGGCGATGGGGCCATGCCCGGAAGTTTCAGCATGGATCAGCTCCCGCCCCGCGTGCTCGGTTGTGAAAGCGCGGTGTGCCTGCGGGTCCTGGGCCAGTCGGTGCCACGCGGCGTCGATCGCCGTGCTGAACATCTCCGGGGCCGACTGACCGGCGTCGAATCGGCGAGCTGTGATGGCGAAGAACCTACCCAGTTCCTCCAGTCGCACGCCGGCTTCCGTCACTGTGCTCATGTGCTCCTCCTGCTGGTCGATGACCTCGACCCCACCACCACGTTGCGTGTCGATGCGGGCCGCCTGCGTAATCACGGTCGGGCAGGCGACGGGAAGCAGCAAAGAAATTTCTCGGTATTTCTCAGATCCAGGCTTCGGCTGCTGTCGTGAGCAGCTGCCTGGCTTCGGCGTCATACAGCGCACTCTGCGCCAGCAGGTCGAAGACCTTCCGGTACTGGGCCACTTCTTCGGGCAGCGCCAGCCGCAGCTCGGCACTGACGACCTCGACGATCACCTGATGGTCGTCGAAGACCCAGAAGCCGTGTACGGGCGAGACGGGAAGCCGGGTCCTCATGGGGACGATGCCGAGCCGCACGGCCGGCAGGGTGCTCGCGGAGACCAAGCGGTCGATCTGCGCGCGCATCACCGGGGCAGGCGCCAGCCCGTACAGCAGCGCCGCCTCCGTCAGCAGGATGTGCCAGCGTTTACGGCCGGGCGAGTACAGCACTTCCTGCCGGGCCAGCCGTGCCGCGACGGCGGCGTCCGTGTCGGGCCGGCTTCCGTTCAAGCGGGCGTGCTCGCGGAACCGGGCGGCGGCGTAGTCGGCCGTCTGCAAGAGACCGGGAACCCAGCACGGTTCGAACGCGCGGACGGTCTTGGCGGCGGCTTCCGTCTCCGCCCACGACCGCTGGACCGCTGCGTGGCCCTCCCGTAGCTGCCGACGCCACTCCGCGTACCGGCTGTCCAGATCGCGCAACAGCAGGTGCAGCCCGGCTGCCCCCTCGGGGACGCCGCAGGCGGCCGTCCAGGCTGTTATGTCGTCGGTCGTCGGGGCCTGGCGGCCGAGCTGGATCTTGGAGACCTTGCTCGGTGGCCAGCCCAGACGCTTTGCCAGCGTGCGCCCGTCGACGCCGGCGGCCGTACGGATGGCACGCAGGCGTCCGCCCAGTTCTTCTCGGGCCTCATGGACGCCCTGGCGTGCAGTGCTCAACGCGGCGGATGCTCCTTGACGAACTCCAGGAAGGGCCGGGCGTGGTGGAAAGCCGCGTCGAGCCAGCGGGCGTGCTCCACGACGACCGCGGGGTCGGTGATGATCTCCGCCCCGAGGAGGTGGCCCTCGTCGGTGAAGTGGAGGACTGCGAGGGTGCTGGAGTCGAACAGCCAGAAGTCCCGGTCAGGCAGCACGAGGCGGTGGGCGGTCTCCCGGTCCAGGTACCGAATGTCCTCCCCCGCGGCGATGTTGCTCTCCGCGAGGTGGAGTTCGTACCGCAGATAGTCCGTCAGCTCCGGCGGTACGACGCGGACCCTGCTCACCGTCTTGCCGGCCGCCGTCTGCTCGCGCATGGTGTCGAGCCACGGGGAGAACCAGGCGAGATCGACCTCTTCGCCATCGAGGAACTGCGCGAAGGACTCACGCTCGTTCTCGATGTCGTAGTGCGTACGGGTCTCCAGCCGCCGGGCCGTATGCGCGAAGGCGGTGAACAGCTCGTCGAACGCGGCGCCACTGACGAGTTCGGTGCTGTCCGCCGCGCGCTTCGGCGCGAACCGCTCCAGCAGCTCTCGGGGCACTTCGAGAACATCCTCGTCGTCGGCCATGTCTCGCACGTCTCCGTACGCCTGGTCATCCGGGTCGAGCTTCCAGCCTTGGACGACCACGGTACCCCGGTCGGTCTCGTATACCGACGGGCATCCGCCGCCGCCGCTGGTGCTGCCGATGAACCGTAATCTCATCGCGTTCTCCTCAGAGAAGAAATTTCTCTGAGTTTCTCCCCTGCAACAGGATCCAGGTAGCCCGATTCTCGCCACATGCTCACGCACACGTGGCCGCCCAACCCCAGAGGTCACGTCAGTGTCTGTGGCAAACCGGCAGGAGTCGGAGACGGGCCAGGGGCGTGAGTCGACGCATGGGACACATCCGGGGTCTACGTGCGTTACCGAGAGAGAGTCGCCGCCGGTCCTCGGGGTCCGGCGGCGACTCGCGTCTTCCTGGTACGGCCGAGGAATCGGCCTTCCTACCCCTCCTCCGCCACCAACGCCGCCAGCGCCCGCCGGTCCGTTTTGCCGTTCGGGGTGAGGGGGAGGGAGGGGGTCAGGGCGACCTTGCGGGGGATCATGTAGTCGGGGAGGGTCTTCTTGCAGAAGGCGCTCAGGGCGACCGGCTGGGCGTCGAAGTCGCGGCCCGGGACGACGTACGCGTACAGCTCCGGGTCCTCGCCGGGGCGCGGGCGGACCACGACGGCCGCGGCCTCCACGCCCGGGAACTCCAGGAGACGGCGTTCGATCTCGCCCAGCTCGACGCGGTTGCCGCGCATCTTGACCTGGAGGTCGGAGCGGCCGACGAAGTACAGCTCGCCGCTCTCGCCCCGGTACGCCAGGTCGCTCGACTTGTAGACGAGCTGCCCGGAGCGGGGGTTGAGCGGGTCCGGGACGAGGACGGACCGGGTGGCCTCCGGGTCGTCCCAGTAGCCGGTGAAGAGGGAGGGGCCGCGCAGGTGGATCTCGCCCACCTCGCCCGGCTCCTCGACGGGCCGGCCCTCCTCGTCGATCAGCAGCATCTCGGCGCCCGGGTACGCGAAGCCGATGGACAGCTTGTCGATGTTCTCGGGCAGCGGGTTGGGCACATCGGTGAGGGAGAACGCCATCGCCTCGGTCGGGCCGAAGCAGTTCACCACCCGCACCGGGCCCAGCAGCGTTTGCAGTTGACGCAGTTCGGGAAGCGGGAACGCCTCCCCCGAGAACAGCACCCCGCGGATCTGCCCCGCCAGCGCGGCGAGTCCGGCCGCCTCGTGGCGCAGCACCGGCCGCCAGATGGACGGCACCCCGTCCACCTGCGTGGCCCCCGTGTCGGCGAGGAACCGCAGGAACCTGCGCGGCCAGTGCATGAGTTCACGCGGTACGGGAATGAGCTGCGCGCCCGAGCCGAGGGCGAGGCCGATGTCGAGCAGGGCGAAGTCGAACTGGAGCGGGGACGTCGTCGCGAGCCGGTCCTGCGGCGTGACGACGGAGTGCCGCAGCATGCCACGGTAGAAGGACAGCACGCCCCGGTGGCTCATCACCACACCCTTGGGGCGGCCCGTGGTGCCCGAGGTGAAGATCATGTACGCGGCGTCGGTGGTGACCGCTTCCCGCCGGTACCGGACCCGCGCCGCGGGCGCCCGCTCCACGGTCACCCCGTCCGGTCCGAAGCGGGCCGTGCCGACGGCGTCCGGGATGCCGTCACGGGTGCCCTTCTCCGTCTGGAGGTGCAGCGCCGGCTCCGCCGTGTCGATGATCGACCGCAGCCGGGGGTCCGGCACCTCGGGGCTCACCGGGATGAAGGTGAGCCCGAGCATCGAGCAGGCGAGCAGCGCGGCCACGGCGGCGGCCGAGTTGTCGCTCTCCAGGACGACCCGGTCACCGATGTCGAGCCCCAGGGAGTCCAGGGTCACCGCGTAGTCGTGCGCCCTGCGCTCCAGTTGCCGGTAGCTGAGGACGCGCGGCGTGCCGTCCTCGGCGGCCTCCCAGGCGGCCGGGCTGTCCGGGGCGGTGCGGGCCGCGGCCAGCATGAACTCGTGGATGCGTTCGGCCGGCGCGCCGACCGCCGCCGGGTGCTCCGTGCTCAGGCTCATCGGCCCGCCTCCGCTGCTCGTCCGGATGCCTTGTCCAGGCATGTCACGGGGTGGTGCGTGGTCATGAGGAGATCCGCTCCTTCAGGTCCTTCAGCCAGCCGTCGATGACGGGGGCCGTCGTGTCGACGTGCTGTTCGACGATGGTGAAATGCGTGCCGGGCACGGTCGCCACGGTGTCGGCGCCGTTCCAGTCGGCCTGCCAGCCGCCCTTGCCGACACCGGCCCGCTCGCCCGCCTCGAAGAGGTCCCCGGCCCGGACGAACAGCACCGGCGCCTCGATGTCGGCCTGCGTGAACTGCGGCAGCAGGTCCACGTACCGGCCCATCGCGGAGAGTTCGGCGCTGCTGAACGCGCCGAGGGTGGCCGCCTTGTCGGGGACGGCGGACGCCATCTGGTCGAAGATCGCGTCGTTCGCCGCGCCCATGTAGTACGTGTCCAGCAGGACGAGCCCGGCCGGCCGTACCCCGTGCACCCGCTCCAGGCGGGCGACGACGGCGTGGGCGAGGAGCCCGCCGGACGAGAAGCCGAGCAGGACGAACGGTTCCCCGTCCGCCGTACGCAGCACGGCCTCGGCGAGGACGTCCACGGCCGCGTCGAACGATTCCGGCAGCGCCTCGCCGCGGCCGAAGCCGGGCGTCGGGATGCCGGACACGGGCACGGACAGCCGGGCCGCGAGCCGTGCGTGCTGGTGGACTCCGCCGGCGACGGTGGGGGTGCTGAGGCAGATCAGCCGGGGCACCGGCCCGTCCCCTTCGCCCTTGGCGCGCGCCCCGTACGAGACGGCTTCGGGCAGGGCGTCCAGGTCGGCGGCCGTGGTGAACGAGGGCCGCAGCGCGGCCACCGCCCGCAGCATCGCCAGGCCCGGTTTGATGTTCCCCGCCGTGATCGCGTCCAGGAACAGCCCGTACAGCGTGTCGTCGAGCGGGCTCGCGGCCGGGTCGGGCGCGGCGTCCGCCGCCGCTTCACCCCCTTCGGCGGCCAGCCGGCCGGCGACGAGCCGGGCCAGCTCCAGCGGGTTGCGGCTGTCGAAGACGACCATGGCGGGCAGCGCGAGCCCGCAGGCGGCGTTGAGCCGGTTGCGGAGTTCCACGGCGGTCAGCGAGTCGAACCCGGCCTCCAGGAAGCCCGCTTCGGCGTCCACCGCCGCAGGGTCCGCATGCCCCAGGACCTCGGCGGCATGGCTCAGCACCTCGTCCAGCACGACCCGCGTCCTGGCGGCCTCGTCCAGCCCGCGCACCTTGCGCCCGAGCCCGCCGGCCTCCCGGACGGCGGCTGCCGCCCCGGCCCGCCTGCGCCCGGCCGGGG
>NZ_JAKRGC010000349.1 GCF_022347745.1 Streptomyces sp. OfavH-34-F | reverse complement strand
CGCCCCTGCCCCGCCGCGTCCGCCCCCGGACCGGCCGCCCCTACCCCGCCGCGTCCGTCCCCGGTCCCGCCGCATCCGCCCCCGGTCCCGCCGCATCCGCCCCCGGCTTCTCGCGTCGCAGGCGTCGGTCCAGCGCCATCGACAGCTCCGCGTCGATCACCGCCCGTGCCAGCGGTCGCAGCTGGGGCGGCTCCACCACCTCGCCCGCCTCCGCGGCCGGGGGCTCCGGCCCGTACTCCTGGAGCACCGCCACGAACAGGTCCGCGAGCGCGTCCGCGTGCTCGCGGACCCGGCGGCCCGTCGCGAGGACCGTGGCGAGCGGCACGCCTTCCCGGACCAGCTCGGCCGACACCTCCAGGAGGCGGCGGCTGATGTGGACGATCTCCTCGCCGTCCGTCCCCAGGTAGCCCAGCTCCATCGCCAGCGCCAGGTTCTCCGGGGTGGACTCGCCCTCGAAGTAGTCGGCCAGCTGCTCCGGGGTGAGGCGGACCGGGGTCTCCTCGGACGGTTCGCCCAGGCCCAGGACCTCCGCGACGTCCCGCCCGCTCTCGAACGTGCGGGCGAGGTCGGCGATGCCGGTCAGGGTGTGGCCGCGTTCCAGGAGGCCGGTGATCGTGCGCAGGCGGGCCAGATGGCTGTCGTCGTACCAGGCGATGCGGCCCTCGCGGCGGGGCGGCGAGATCAGGCCGCGCTCCCGGTAGAAGCGCACGGTCCGGAGGGGGATGCCGGCCTCCCTGGCCAGCTCCTCCATGCGGTACTCGCGGTGCTCGCGTCCCTCTGCCACCCCCGCACCCTATCCGTCTGCCCGGCGGCCCGGCCCCATGTTGTACCGCCGGTAACTTTCCTCTGCGGACCCCCTACCCATCGGTACTCCGCTGCTTTACCCTCCCAACAATGCCAGTGATTGCTGGCAGAGTCGTGTGACGTACCGCGGGAGGCGGCAGCATGGCCCAGCACGAGCATGTACGCGTGGCGGTGATCGGATCGGGATTCGGGGGCCTCGGGGCCGCGGTCCGGCTCCGCCGCGAAGGCATCACCGACTTCGTGATCCTGGAACGGGCCGGTTCCGTCGGCGGCACCTGGCGCGACAACAGCTACCCCGGCTGCGCCTGCGACGTCCCGTCCCACCTGTACTCCTTCTCCTTCGCCCCCAACCCCGAGTGGCCGCGCACCTTCTCCGGGCAGGAGCACATCCGCGCCTACCTGGAGCACGTCGCCGACACCTTCGGGCTCCGCGCCCACCTGCGCCTCAACCACGAGGTGACGCAGATGCGCTGGGACAACGACGAGCTGCACTGGGTCATCGACAGCGCCAACGGCACCACCGTCGTCGCCGACGTCGTCGTCTCCGCGACCGGACCGCTCTCCGACCCGAAGATGCCCGACATCCCCGGTCTCGCCGACTTCCCCGGCAAGGTGTTCCACTCCGCCCGCTGGGACCACGACGCCGACCTCACCGGCAAGCGCGTCGCGATGATCGGCACCGGCGCCTCCGCCATCCAGATCGTGCCGTCCATCCAGCCCAAGGTCGGCAAGCTGACGCTGTTCCAGCGCACCCCGCCCTGGGTCATGCCCCGTATGGACCGCAAGATCAGCGGCTTCGAACGCCGGCTGCACCGCGCCCTGCCCGCCACCGGCACCGCCCGCCGCGGCCTCCTCTGGGGCATCCGGGAACTCCAGGTCAGCGCCTTCACCAAGCACCCCGACCAGCTCGGCCTCGTCGAGCGGATAGCCAAGTCCAACATGGCCCGCGCCATCAAGGACCCCGCACTGCGCGCCAAGCTGACCCCCTCGTACCGCATCGGCTGCAAGCGCATCCTGCTGTCGAGCACGTACTACCCCGCCCTCGCCCAGCCCAATGTCGACGTCGTCGCATCCGGGCTCGCCGAGGTCCGCGGCTCCACCGTGGTCGCCTCGGACGGTACGGAGGCCGAGGTCGACGCCATCATCTTCGGCACCGGCTTCCACGTCACCGACATGCCGATCGCCGAACGCGTCGTCGGCGCCGACGGGATCACGCTCACCGAGTCCTGGAAGGACGGCATGCAGGCCCTGCGCGGCGCCAGCGCGGCCGGCTTCCCGAACTGGATGACCATCATCGGCCCCAACACGGGCCTCGGGAACTCCTCGATGATCCTCATGATCGAGTCCCAGCTGAACTACATGGCCGACTTCATGCGCCAGCTCGACATCCTCGGCGGCAAGGTCGCCCTCGACGCCCGCCCCTCCGCCGTCAACGGCTGGAACCGCCGCGTCCAGGACCGCATGAAGCGCACCGTCTGGAACACCGGCGGCTGCAACAGCTGGTACCTCGACGCCAACGGCCGCAACACCACCGTCTGGCCCGGCACCACCTCCGAGTTCCGCCGGGCAACCCGCACGGTCAACGTCTCCGAATACCAGGTGATCCGCCCGTCCCTCCCCGCCCAGCGCAGCTCCGGCGGGGCTGTCTCCGAGGAGGCCGTCCGATGAGCCGCCCCCTGCCCGTCGCCGGCCGCCGGCCGGTCCCGGTCCGCGAACTTCTCGCCGTCTCCGCCGACGGCTCCCGCATACACGTCGAGATCCACGGTCCCCAGGGCGCGCCCGCGATCGTCCTGGCCCACGGCTGGACCTGCAACACCAGCTTCTGGGACGCCCAGATACGGGACCTGGCCGTCGACCACCGCGTCATCGCCTACGACCAGCGCGGCCACGGCACCTCGCCCGCCGCCCGCCGCGACGGCTACAGCACCGACGCCCTCGCCGACGACCTGGTCGCCGTGCTCGGCGCGACCCTCGGCCCCGGCGAGAAGGCCGTCCTCGCCGGACACTCCATGGGCGGCATGACCATCATGGCCGCCTCCCGCCGCCCCGAACTGCGCGAGCACGCCGCCGCCGTCCTGCTGTGCAGCACCGGCAGCTCCCGGCTCCTCGCCGAATCGCTCGTCGTACCGCTGCGCCCCGGCGCCGTACGCACCCGCGTCACCCGCGCCATACTCGGCGCCCGCGCCCCCCTCGGGCCCGTCACCCCGCTGTCCCGACGCATCCTCAAGTACGGGACAATGGGACCGGGTTCGGCCCCCGACCGGGTCGACACGTGCGCCCGCATCGTGCACGCCTGCCCCCGTGTCCCCCGCGTCGCCTGGGGCCACGTCCTCGCGGAACTCGACCTCGACGAGGGCGTACGGGAGCTGCGGGTGCCCACCGCCGTCATCGCGGGTACGGAGGACAGGCTCACCCCGCCCGTCCACGCCCGCGCCATAGCGGCGGCCCTGCCCGACTGCCGGGGCCTCACCGAGCTGACGGGCATGGGACACATGACGCCCGTGGAGGCGCCGGAGGCGGTCACGGCGAAGATACGGGAACTCGTCACCGCCCACCTCACGGTCGGCACGGACCGGGAGCACAGCACCGCCACGGACACCGAGAGCAACACCGAGGGCAAGGAGGAGGTCGCATGAGCGGCAGGGGAAGTCTCGAAGGACAGGTCGTCGTCGTCACCGGAGCCGCCCGCGGCGTCGGTGAACTCCTCGCCCGCAAGCTCTCCGCCCGCGGCGCGATCCTCGCCCTCGTCGGCCTCGAACCCGACGAGCTGAAGAAGGTCTCCGAACGCCTGCACGGCGAGAGCGACCACTGGCACGCCGACGTCACCGACCACGAGGCGATGGCCCGCGTCGCCCAGGAAGTAAAGAATCGGTTCGGCAAGGTCGACGTCGTCGTCGCCAACGCCGGTGTCGCCACCGGCGGCCCCCTCATCGACTCGGACCCGGTCGCCTGGCGCCGCGTCATCGAGGTCAACCTCATCGGCGGCGCGGTGACCGCCCGCGCGTTCCTCCCCGTCCTCATGGAGAGCCGCGGCTACTTCCTCCAGATCGCCTCCCTCGCCGCGATCACCCCGGCCCCGATGATGAGCGCCTACTGCGCCTCCAAGTCCGGCGTCGAGGCCTTCGCCCACTCCCTGCGCGCCGAGGTCGGCTACCGGGGCGTCAAGGTGGGCGTCGGCTACCTCTCCTGGACCGACACCGACATGGTGCGCGGCGCCGACGAGGACGACGTCATGCGCGACCTCCGCAAGCGGCTGCCCTGGCCCACCAACCGCACCTACCCCCTCGGCCCCGCCGTCGACCGGGTCGTCGCCGGCATCGAGCGCCGTTCCGCCCATGTGTACGCCCAGTGGTGGCTGCGCGGCATGCAGCCCGTCCGCGGCTACCTGCCCACCCTCATCGGCGTCGTCGGCCAGCGCGAGATGAAGAGGTTCGGGCCGCGCCTGGAGGGCGTCTCCAAGGGGCTCGTGGGCGCCGGCGGCGCCGCCGACCAGAACGAGCGCGCGTCCCGTACGGGACGCGGCTGACCACCACGCGGTACGGGGCCGGCCCCGGGCGCTTCCGGCGGGACCGGAGCGGCCGGGGTCAGCCCTGTTCGCCCTGCTGCGCGGCGTACTGGGCCGCGTGCCAGGCGTTGTCGATGGCGGGATTGCGCAGAGCGCCCCAGAAGCGGTCATCGGGCATCGAGGGCAGGGGCGGGCTCCCCAGGTCCTCGTGCAGATCGGTGCGCCAGCCGAGGTGGAGCCGGCCGTGGAGGTGCGCGCTCATGCGTACGCACTCGTACGGCGAGCCCCAGATGCCGTGCACCGTCGTCTCCGCCGCCCACTTGAGGACGTGATCCCGGCGGGCCTCCGCCTGGGCGATCACCGCGCGCAGCCGCAGAGCCGGCGGCCCGGTCTGCTCCCGGGGCGGCGGGGCCTCGCCCCGGTCCAGCGCGTCCAGGGCCGCCCCGACCTCCGGATACCGGTCCAGGCCCGTGTCCTCGGCCACCCTGCGCAGTTGCTTCCGCGCGGCCTCGGCGACCCGCTCGCGGGGCAGGACCGCGATCAGCGCGCCGAGTTCGTCGAGCCCTTCGAAGCGGCTGACGTGGACCACATCGGTGGGACGGCAGGACAGGTCGAGCTGCGGGAGTTCCTCGTCCGGCCGGGGAAGGGGCTCCACGGCACTGCCCCATTCCGGCCGGGGCGACTCGGCCCACTCCCAGATCAGCCGGCCGTTGAACGTGACGGCACCCGAGGCGTGGCCGCCCTCAAGGAGGTCGGCCAGCTCCGTCAGGTACGCGCCCAGCGAGTCGGCCATGCCGAAGTCGGTGCCGGTCTCGTCGAAGAAGCGCCCGATCGCGCCGTAGGCGCCCTGCTCCCGGCCGCAGTCGATCGTGAGCCCGTCGGCCGTCGACTCGAAGGAACCGAACTTCACGTAGGCGTCGGTCCAGTAGTAGGCGGCCTCCTCCTCGTCCAGGCCGTCGGCCAGGTGGCGCATGAACCTGGTCTCCTGGACGATCTCGCTCACCGGGAGCAGCCGGTCGTGCGAGCTGAACCGGAAGACCTCCGCGCCGCCCACCGCCCCGTTGTGCCGGCGCAGCGACGCGACCAGTTCGGCGGGAAAGGCGAGGCCCAGTTCCCTCTCCGCCGCCGCTATCTCCTCGGGCTCCGCAGGCGGCCCCAGCGTGGCGAATGTGCGGGGCGCGTGCTCCCGCAGCCACGCGTCGATGCGGTCCCACGCTTCCTGGACAGGGTCTCTTCTCATGATCCGAGCGTAAGGACGGGCACTGACAAGACGGCCCCCGCCGTCATCCGTACGCAGCGTGACTGATCGACATGCGGGGCGCGGCGGCCCGTGTGAATCTGGTCGAGGCCCCACCGGGCCACCCCCCCCACTCACCCCGAGGAGTGACCAGCATGGGCATCGCCGACCAGTTCAAGGACAAGGCGAACGAGCTCGCCGACCGCGCCAAGGCCTCGACGAACGACCGGAATCAGGACCGCGAGGCCACCGGCGACCGGGTCAAGGACGCGACCGACAAGGGCCGCGACAAGGCGCGCGACGCGGCGGACGACATGCGGGGGCGCACCTCCGAGCGCTGACGGTGCCCTGACGCACCGAGGGGCGCGCCCGGTACGCACCGGGCGCGCCCCTTCGCGTGGTGCGGGCCCGCGTCACACGGCGCTCCACCGTTGGTTGTCGCGGCCGTTGCACTCCCAGAGCCCGATCTGGGAACCGCTCGCACCCCCGAAGAGGTCCAGGCACTTGCCGGTGGACGCCCGCACCGGGCGTGTTCCGGGGCTCCTGCCCCGACGACGCAGAGGCGGACGTGGACGAGGTCGCGGAGGGGGACGCCGTCCGGTCCGCTGCCGCGCCGCCGGGCTGCGGCGAGCTGGTCCCGGCCTCCTCGCCTCCGTCCTCCGGGCGCACGGACTCCTCGGCCGGTGTCTCCGCCCGGCGGTCGCCCCCGTCGGAGCGCCCGCCGGCCGCGATGATCAGGCGCGCGACGACCGCGACCACCACCACACCGGCGACCGCCGCCGCGAGAGGCCCCGGCGGCGGC
>NZ_JAKRGC010000348.1 GCF_022347745.1 Streptomyces sp. OfavH-34-F | reverse complement strand
CCCGCCGCCGCGCCGGCCGGGGGGACCGTGCCCCGCCGCCCCAGCACGCCCGACCCGATCGCCACACCGAGGCCGACGAGACAGGAGCCGGCCGCCTGTCCGAGCCCGTACGCCCCGGTGCCGACCAGGGGGGCGGTGAGCGCGGCGGAGACGGGGATGAGCCCGGAGAAGAGGGTGGCCCGCTCGGCGCCGATGCGCTGCACGCCGACGTACCAGCAGACGAAGCCGATGACGGTCACCACGGCCGCCTGCCAGAGGAGGGCCGCCGCCTCCGTGCCGGTGGGCATCCGCAGGAAGCCGGAGCCGTCCAGCACCAGCCCGAGCACCGCCGACTCGGCCGCCGCGATCGCGCACACCGCGGCGGACAGCAGCTTGGGGCCGAGCGGGCGCAGCACCGGTACGGCGAGCACGGCGAAGCCCACCTCGCCCGCCAGAGCGCCGACCGAGCACAGGATGCCGGCCAGGTCGGTGCGGCCCCAGCCCTGCACCGTGAAGGCGCCCGCGGCGACCAGAGCGGCGCCGTAGAGCACCGGGCGGGCGGGGCGCCGTCCGTCGAGGAGGGGCACGAGCACGGCGACGACGATCGGGGCGCAGCCCACGAAGACGCCGGGGACGGCGGGTTCCGCGGAGCGTTCGGCGATGAGGACCGCGAGGTTGAAGCCGACCATGCCGATGGCGGCGAGCAGCGCGAGCCGCACCCACTGGCGCCGGGTGAGCAGGCGCAGCGTGGCGAGCGGGCGCGGTTCGCCGGCCCGGCCGATCAGGGGCAGCAGGAGCAGCGCCGCCAGGGCGTAGCGCAGGGCCTGGCCGCCCGCGTAGGGGTAGTCGCCGAGGACGCTGTTGGCGGTGAAGGAGGCGCCGACGAGGACGCAGGCGAAGGCGGCCGGGAGGGCGCCGCGCAGGGAGGTCGCGTTCATGACTCCGACGCTAGGGAGCGCGGTGGTTCGGCTTAAGGTCCACTTCCATGACTGTTTCGGGGACCAATGTGCCGTCCGTGTCCGCCGCCTGGGAGCTGCTGCTGCCGGTGGCCTCCGTACCGGCGCGGGGCCGGGGGCGGGCGCTGCAGTCGGCGCTGCGCGAGGCGGTGCGCTCGGGTCGTCTGGCGCCGGGGACGCGGCTGCCGTCCAGCCGTGAACTGGCCGCCGATCTCGGCGTGTCGCGGGGGTTGGTGACGGAGGCGTACGAGCAGCTGACGGCCGAGAGCTATCTGCGCAGCGGGCGGGGCGCGGGGACCTGGGTGAGCGGGTCGGCGCGGGCGGCGGCGGGCGGGGCGCGGGATCTGGCGCCGCGCGCCCGCGAGGTGAGCGTCGACTTCCGGCCGGGCACGCCCGATCTCTCGCTGTTCCCGCGCAGCGCCTGGGCCGCCGCCCACCGTTCGGTGCTGGCCCGGCTGCCGCACGGCGCCCTCGGCTACCCGGACCCGCGGGGGCTGCCGGAGCTGCGGGAGGCCCTGGCCGCGCTGCTGACGCGGCGGCGCGGGGTGGTGGCCGATCCCGAACGGCTGCTGGTGTGTTCGGGGGTGGCGCAGGCGACGACGCTGCTCGGGTTCGTCCTGCACGGGCGCGGGGTGCGCACGGTGGGCGTGGAGGACCCCGGAAGTCCGGAGCACACGGCGCTGTTCGCCTCGGCGGGGGTGGCGACGGCCCCCGTCCCGCTCGACGGCGAGGGCCTGGCGATGGAGCCGCTGGCGCGCAGTGGGGTGCGGGCCGTGGTGACGACCCCGGCGCACCAGTTCCCGACCGGGGTGGCGTACTCGGCGGCCCGGCGCGGCCGGCTCCTGGAGTGGGCGCGGGAGACGGACGGGCTGGTGATCGAGGACGACTACGACGGCGACTTCCGCTACGACCGCGCGCCGGTGGGCGCCCTCCAGGGCCTCGATCCGGAACACGTCGCCTACACCGGGTCGGTGAGCAAGTCCCTGGCGCCCGGCCTGCGCCTGGGCTGGCTGATCGCGCCGGCGTCGATGACCGACGAACTGGTGGACCGCAAGCGGACGATGGACCTGGGCAATCCGGCTCTCGACCAGGCGGTGCTCGCCGGCTTCGTGACGGGCGGGGGCTACGACCGGCAGCTGAGGCGCTGTCAGCGGGCGTACCGCGAGCGCCGGGACGTGCTGACGCGGGCCCTGGCCGCGCACTTCCCCGGCGCGGAGGTGAGCGGGGTCGCGGCGGGCCTGCACGCCATCGCGCGGCTGCCCGAACGCTGGGGCCCCGAGGAGGAGTTCGCGGAGCGCGCGGCCCGCGCCGGAATCGCGGTGCGGCTGCTGCGCTCGTACGGCACGGACCGGTACGGGGACGGTCACGTACGGCTGGTCCTGGGCTACGCCCACCTGACGCCCGGGGAGATCGACCGGGGTGTGCGGGCGCTCGCCGAGTGCCGCCCGGACCCCCGTTGACCTGCGACGGAGACCGGTTGTCAGTGGTGGGTCCTACGGTTTTTCCATGACCCGAACCGTGCAGGCCCTGGCCTACTCACGTCCCTCCGCCCTGGCGTCGTCCCAGGCCGGACCGTTGCTCGGCCTGGAGACGGCCGGCGGCTCGACTCCCCGCGGCCTGGAGGCCCATCCCCGGTTCTTCGAGGGCTTCCTGGCCTCGCCGCACATCGCGGCGCGGGGGCTGCTCGCCGTGGCGGACGTCGCCGCCGCCCGCTACTACCAGCGGACGCTGCTGTCGTCGCTGGACCCGGTGGTGACGGGCAACGGGGACCGGCTGCGCTTCGAGTCGTTCTCCGGCTGCTGCGGGGTCTACGCCCGGCTGGACGTGCTGAGCGAGGGTCTGGAGGGCGCCCGGACGGACCACGGCACCACCAATGTGGACGTGAACGATCCGCTGCGCGAGGCGCTGTCGCGGATAGGCGGCGACGAGCCGCTGCACCTGCGGGTGGGCCCGCAGGAGATGGCGGTCACGACGACGGCCGGACCGGTCGTGGAGAAGAAGGTGCCGCTGCCGGACCGCTGGCTGCGGGGCTTCGCGGAGGCGCAGGTGGTGTCCGCCTCCTTCGATCTGCGGGCCGAGCTGTCGGCGGCCGAGGCCGTCCGGTTCCTGAGGTCGCTGCCCCGGTCCTCGGGGAACGCCTCGCGGGGAGCGCAGTGGGTGGTGCCCGCCGGGCGGACGCTGCGGCCGACCACCCGCCCGGTGTCCGGCGCGGTCTGCCTGCCGGGCCCGCAGCGGCTGGCCACCCTCCAGCGGGTCCTGCGGTACGCGTCGGCGCTGCGCGTGTACGGGCCGGTGACGGACGGCGCGGCGACGGCGAGCGCGTGGGAGGTGGTGATGCCGGGCATGCGGCTCACGCTGACGCTGTCGCCGGACGCCTCGCGGGGGTTCTCCGGTGAGGGCGGGGTGCTGGAGGCGCTCGCCACGGACGACGCCGCGGCCGACGCGGAGCTGATCTCGGTGCTGCTGGCGTGGGAGCCGCGCATCGAGCCGGACGTGCTCGCCGAGCAGTCGGGCCTTCCGGCGGAACGGGTGCGGGCCGCGCTGGTCCGGCTCGGCACGGCGGGCCGGGTGGGGTACGACCTCGCGGACGCCGCGTACTTCCACCGCGAGCTGCCGTACGACGCGGACCGCGCCGAGCGGCACAATCCGCGGCTGGTGGCGGCGCGGCGCCTCGCCCGGGAGGGCGCGGTGGAGCTGGACGGCGAGGTGGCGACGGTGCGCTCGGGCGACCGGCGCTACCAGGTCCGCGAGCGGGCGGGGGCGCTGAGCTGTACCTGCCAGTGGTGGGCGGACTACCGGGGCCGCCGGGGGCCGTGCAAGCACGCCCTGGCCGTCCGCATGGTCCGGCGGGGCGCGACGGTCGCCGGAGGTGTCCGATGAGCACGCTGCTCGAAGCGGTGCGCGCGGGCCGTCTGGACGCCGTCCCGGCGCTGGTGGCCGGTCTCGACCGGAGCGGACGCAGGGCGGCGCTCGGCGAGTTGAAGGAGCTGCGCAAGGAGGCACGGGGCTGGGCGTGGGACGCGCGCACCAAGATCCGCAAGGCGATGCTGGTGGCCGGTGCGGGCTGCCACACCGGGGCGGCGGCCTGCGCGACCTGGCTCGGCGCCCGGGACATGCGGGACTGGACGGATCCGCCCTATGCGTGGGTGCTCCGGGTCCTCGATGACCGCGAGCCGGCGTGGCTGGCCGATCTCGCCGGACGGCTGGCCGCGCGCGCCGTGGAGACCGAGGCGGAGTACCGGTTCGTCGTGGAGCTGGCGCGCAGGGCGGACTGCCCGCTGCCGGTCACGGACGGCATGGTCCGGGTGTGGGCCGAGCGGGCCAGCGGCTCCTGGTGGCAGTGGCGGCGCGAGGTGCCGCTGGTGGAGGTCCTGCGGAAGGAGGACGGTCTGCGGGATCTGGTCGCCCACCTGCTGACGATGCCGGAGCTGCCGCCGTCGGTGGCGTGGGTGGACAGCGCCTCCCCCGGCGACTACTGGCCGGCCGCGCTCACCGCTCTGGCCGCACAGGGCCAGCTCGACCGGGGCGCCCTGCTCGACGGGTGCGTCGCGCGGCTGCTGCGCGGCGGCGGGAGACCCTCGGACCTGCGCTTCTGCCTGCTGGTGGTGCGCGCGCTCGAACCCACTCCCGAGGAGGAGGCGGCACGGGTCGCCGACTGGATGGCGCTGGCGGCGGACGGCCCCTCGACGGTCGCCGGTCACGCCCAGGAGGTGCTGGCCCGGCTCCGTGCGCGGGACGGGCTGACCGTGCGGCAGCTGGCCGAGGTGTCCGGCGCGGTCCTCTTCCGCACCGAGAAGAAGCTGGTGCGCGCCCAGTTGATCCAGCTGGGCAAGGTGCTGCGCGGCGAGCCATCGGCGGCCGACGAACTGCTGCCGGTGATCGCCGACACCTTCGGGCATCCGGACACTGACGCGCAGGAGCGTGCGCTGAAGCTGGTCGCCCGCGCCCTGCCCGCCGCGGCGCCGGCGGTCCGGGAGGAGGTGGCGGGGATGGCCTCGCTGCTGGCGCCCGTGCACCGGAAGGCGGCGCTCGCCGTCTTCGGCGACCTGCTGGAGGACGAACCGGCGGCGCCGTACGAGGAGATCCTGCCGCCGCCGCCCGCCCCGCGCCCCGTCGGCCCGCCGCACGGCTCGGTCGCGGAGCTGGTCGAGGAGGTGACGGCCGTTCTGATCAGCCCGGACCACGAGGACGTCACCGCGTTCGAACGCGCCCTGGACGGCCTCGTCCGGTACGCGCACGGCGGGGCGGAGGAGCTGGTCGCGGCCCTGGAGCCCGCAGTCGCCGGGATGTGGTGGGCCACCCTTCCCAGGGGGGAGGCGGAGTGGCGGATATCCCGCGAGCCGGGCAGCCTGCACACCGTCACGGCGTCCCTGCTCGACCGGGTCTCCGCGAAGGCCGTCCACGACGCGCGGGCCCGCCGGACCGGGACGCCCGGGTGCTGCCACCAGGCGCTCAACGGCATCCTGACCGCCCGGTTGTGGGAGGCGGCGGCCGAACTGCGGTCGGGCAGGCTGCCGTACCTGCTGGCCACCCCCACCTGGCACACGGGAACCATCGAGCCGGCCGAACTGGTGGAGCGGCTGCGCGGCTACCGGGCGCTGGGCATCGCGGCCGCCCCGGCGGACTTCGCCCAGGCGCTGCTGCGGGTCCGGCGCACGGACGCGGAGGAGGCCGCGCGGGAGGCGGCCGCGCTGGGCACCGGGGAGGGCGACCGGCTGGCGGCCTGGCTCCGGGCGGACGAGCCGGTGGCGGCCGTGGTGCCGCGCCATGTGGACACGGATGTCGAGGTCGGCCGCGACTGGCTGCGGCAGACGGTGGTCAAGGCGCGCCGGGCGCTGCTCGCCACCCGGGACAACCCGCTCGTCCGGCAGAAGTTCCCGCCGGCCTTCCACTGGCTGGGCAGCTCGCACTCCCCGCACCACAAGGACTGCTACTGCTGGGTCGCGGAGTCCCCGCACTGGATCGCCACCCTCCCGGAGGACGGCGAGAGCCTGGCGGCCTGGCTGCTGCCCTCCCTCGCCGCGTGCGTCCAGGAGGACCGCGGCAACGCCTGGCTGCTGCCGGCACTCGCCGAGACCGGCGGCCCGGCCGCGGACGCGATGCACCTCGCCCTGGCGTACGGGCTGGGTGCCCGGCATCCGGAGGACCGGCTCGCGGCGGTGGACGCGCTGCTGGTGCTGGCGGCGCGGGGCCGGCTGGACGCCGAACGGCTCGGCGGCGAGCTGGCCGTGCTGATCGCGCAGGACTCGGTGAAGCCGAACCGGCTGGCGATCGCGGTCCGGACGGCGGCGGAGACCGGGGCGTACGGGACGGTCCTGTCCGTGCTGGTGCCGGTGCTGCCCGCGCTGCTGGGCCGGGAGCGGGCGCCGCGGGGGCTGAGCGATCTGCTGGCCGTCGCGGCGGAGTGCGCGGAGCGTTCCGGGCCGC
>NZ_JAKRGC010000347.1 GCF_022347745.1 Streptomyces sp. OfavH-34-F | reverse complement strand
GCGACGGCGCCCGGATCGCCTTCACCCTCCCCGCGTCCGTCGCCGACGCCGTCGCGGCGTCCGCACAGCGGGAGGCGGCCACCGCCTACGCGGGCTGGCTGGCCGTCGCCTGGGCCGCGCTCGCGGAGTTCGGCGGCACCGAGGACGTCCTGCTCGGCACGTTCACCACGGGCCGCAACCGGCAGGGTACGGACACGGTGGTGGGCTACCTGCTCAACGTCCTGCCGGTACGGCTGCGGGACGCCGGCACCGGCACGCACCGGGACCGGGTCCGCGCGGCCCGCACCGCCATCCGCGCCGGACTGCGGCACGCCTCCTACCCCGGGGAGCTGATCGACGCGGACCGGCGGGTGCCCGGCACGCATCCGCTGTTCGACGCCGTCTTCGTCTTCGACAACCTCGGGGCCGACGAGCGGCGCGTCCAGGGCGCCCGGGTCACCACCGCCGACCTCGACAAGGGCACCGCGCGGTTCGACCTGACCCTCGCCGTCTATCCGGGCCCGGACGGGGTCGCCGGATGGCTGGAGTTCGACACCGCCCTCTACGACGAGGCCACCGTGCGCCGGCTCGCCGAGCGGTTCACGGCCCTGGCGCACACCGCGGCACAGGAGGCGGAACAGTGATCACCCCACGGTTGTGCGCCCCGGCGTACGAGCTGGGCGAGCGCGCCGAGCCGGTGGCCGGGCTGCCGGAACTGCTCGCCGACCCCGGGATCGCGGCCGAACTCACCGCGCCCGCCGCCGGATTCGACACCTACCACTGGTCGGACGCCGAGGTCACCGAACTGATGGCCCTCGCCGTCGGCCGCACCCTCGCCGAGGCCCGGACACCCGGGAGCGACATCGACGTGGTCCTGCTGGCGACGGACTCGCTGCCCCGCGACCGCACCGCCCACCGGGACGTCGCCGAACTCCTCGGCGAGACCGGCATCGACCGGGCGACCGTGCTCTCGACGGGGCTCATGGACTGCGCCACGGCCATGGTCGCCGTGGGCACCGCCGCGTCGTACGTGCGCGACGGGACGGCCCGCAACGTCCTGGTCGTCACCGGCGACCTCGCCGACCGGGCGACCGGCGGCCGGCGCGTCGTGGCCGGCGGCGCGGCGATCGCGAGCGACGCCGCCGCGTCGGTCCTGGTCTCCGCCGACGCGCCCGGCCTCCCGGTCCGGGCCATGGCCCACCACTCCGCGCCCGAACTGAACCTGGGCGGCGGGCCGCAGCAGCAACTGCTGTCCCGGATCAGGGCGCACCGCGAACTGTTCGCGCGCCTCGCGGACCGCAGCCCGTCCGGCCTCGGCACCGTACGCGGCGTCCTGCCGAGCAACTTCGCCCGCAACGTCCTGCGGCTGTACCTCTCCGAGGTCGGCCTCGGCGGCGACATGCTGTGGCTCGGCAACGTCGGCCGCACCGCCCACTGCCTCGGCAGCGATCCGCTGATCAACCTCGCGGACCGGCTCGCCCAGGACAAGGACGCCGCGGACGGCGCGGCCGGCGACGACTCGCTCGTCCTGTTCGGCGCGGGGGTCTCGCACCTCGGGGCCGTCCTGCTCGGCGCGCAGCCGCTGCCGCGGCGGGCGGAAGGGGCCCGATGAGCACCACCGGCGTCGAACCGGCGGCGGTCACCGCGTCCGAACTGCGCGCGGCGGCCCGCTGCCTGCCCGCCGGGGTCACGGTGGTGACCAGCGGCCGGGGCTCCTCGGTGCACGGCATGACGGTCAGCTCCTTCACCACCCTGTCGCTCGACCCGCCCCTCGCCTCGTTCTCCGTCAAGGAGGGGGCCCGCATCCGCGGCCTCATCGAGGAGTCCGGCGGCTTCGCCGTCAACGTACTGGCGGCCGAACAGGCGCCGGTGGCGCGGTGGTTCGCCGACCCCGAACGGCCCATGGGCGCCGGCGGCTTCGCCTGCGCGGCCGGGCCCGCGCCGTTCGCCGTCGGGTTCGTGCTGTCCGGCGCGATCGGCTACTTCACCTGCCGGCTCGTCCGGTTCGTCGAGGCGGGCGACCACGTCATCGCGATCGGCGCGGTGGAACGCTGCGGAACCCTGCGGGACGCCCCGCCCCTGGTGTTCGAGGGCGGCGCGTTCCGCACGCTGAGACCCGTCACGCCGGACTGACCGCCGCCGCGCCCGTGCCCCCTGTCTGTCAGCCGTGCCCGCCGGGGCTCCCGGCGGGCACGGACCCCGTCCCCTAGGAAACCCATGACCCAGCACCTCGACAAAGAACTCACCCGGGACGAGCCCTCGCCCCGGCCCACCCCGCCCGCCGCCGGTGCGCCCGTCTTACTGTCCCGCCGGGACCGGCTGGTCCTCTTCGTGCTGTGCGCCGCGCAGTTCATGATCGCGCTCGACTTCTCGGTGCTGAACGTGGCCCTGCCGCGCCTCGGTACGGACCTCGGCCTCGGCCAGGCGGAACTGCAGTGGGCGGTCACCGCGTTCGCCCTGCCGTCCGGCGGGTTCCTGCTGCTGTTCGGACGGATGGGGGACCTGTACGGCCGCCGGAAGCTGTTCCTGGCCGGACTCGCCCTGTTCGGCGCGGCCTCGGTGCTCACCACCTTCGCCTGGGATCCGGCCTCCTTCCTCGCCGGGCGCGCCCTGCAGGGGGTCGGCGCGGCGGCCATCGTGCCGACCGGCATGTCGCTGCTGACCACCACGTTCCCGGAGGGGCCGCTGCGGGACCGGGCGCTGGGCATCAACGGCACGCTGCTCTCGCTCGGCTTCACCGTGGGCATGGTGCTGGGCGGCGTCCTGACCGACACCCTCGGCTGGCGCTCCACGATGGCGCTGCTCGCCCTGTTCGCCGTGGTCGTCCTGCCGCTGGCGCCCTCGCTGCTCAGCGAGTCCAGGCGGCCCGAGCGGCCCCGCCTGGACGTGCCGGGCGCGGTCACCGTCACCGGCGGCCTGCTCGCCGTGATCTACGCCCTGTCGACGGCCGCGGACCGGGGCTTCGGCGGCACCGATGTGATCGTCGCGCTCGTCGCGGGCGTGGTGCTGCTGGCCGCGTTCGTCGTGGTCGAGTCCCGGACCGCCGAGCCGCTGATCTCGCTGCCGATGCTGAAGCGCCGCACGGTGGCCTGGGGCAACCTCGGCGGGCTGGTCACCTTCGCGATGATGAGCACCGTCGTCTTCGCCATGACCCTGTACTTCCAGGAGGTGCTGGAGCTCTCCGCGTTCCAGACGGGCCTGGTCTTCGGCTTCCAGGGCACGGCGGCCGCGGTGTCGGGCGCCTTCGTGCCGAAGGTCCTCGGCCGGCTCGGAGCCCGCTCGACCCTGGTGGCGTCCCTCGTCGTGCAGGGCCTCTCCGTGGCGGGGCTGCTGGTCATCGGCACCGAGAGCTGGAGCGTGTGGCCGGCGGCCCTCTGCCTGGCGCTGGCCTGCGTGTGCAACCTCGGCGCGATCGTCGCCTACGGGCTGACGGTGACCTCCGGCGTGCCCGACGAGGAGCAGGGGCTCGCGACGGGGCTGGTGACCTCCACCCAGCAGGTCGGCATCACCGTCGGCATCCCGCTGCTCGGCGTCGTGGCGACGACGACCACGGACCGGCTGTCGGGCGTCCACACCGTGCTGGCGATCGACGCGGCGATCGTCCTGCTCACCGCGGGCCTGGTCGCCGTCGGCCTGGGCCGCGACCGCGCGGCGGCGGCCGGCTAGCGGGCCCGCCGCGACCGGGCGGCGAGCTGTTCCGACAGGTGCCCGGCCGGGGCTTCCCGGCCGGGCGCCCGTCCGTGCGCGCCCGCCGGGTCCGGCTTGAAATAGGGGGCGCTTCTGCGACTATGCGAAGAACAGGGGCAGATGATCCGGAAGGAACCACTATGTGCGGAATCGTGGGGTACGTCGGCGGGCAGTCGGCGCAGGACGTCGTCGTGGCCGGCCTCAAACGGCTGGAGTACCGGGGGTACGACTCCGCCGGGATCGCCGTCCTCGCCGACGGCGGGCTGGCCACCGCCAAGAAGGCCGGCAAGCTCGTCAACCTGGAGAAGGAACTGGGCGAGCACCCGCTGCCCGTCGGCCACGCCGGGATCGGCCACACCCGCTGGGCCACCCACGGCGGCCCCACTGATGCCAACGCCCACCCGCACCTCGACAACGCCGGCAGCGTCGCCGTCGTCCACAACGGGATCATCGAGAACTTCGCCGCCCTGCGCGCCGAACTCCGCGAGCGCGGCCACGACCTGCGCTCCGAGACCGACACCGAGACCGTCGCCCACCTCCTCGCCGAGGCGTACAGCCGCAGCGGCGAACCCGCCGAGGCGATGCGCCAGGTCTGCCGCCGCCTCGAAGGCGCCTTCACCCTCGTCGCCGTCTTCGCCGACGCGCCCGACACCGTGGTCGGCGCCCGGCGCAACTCCCCGCTCGTCGTCGGGGTGGGCGACGGGGAGTCCTTCCTCGCCTCCGACGTCGCCGCGTTCATCGAGCACACCCGGTCCGCGATCGAACTCGGCCAGGACCAGGTCGTCGCGGCCCGCCGGGACGACGTTCGGGTCACCGGCTTCGACGGCACGCCCGCCGAGGTCCGCGAGTACCACGTGGACTGGGACGCCTCGGCCGCCGAGAAGAGCGGCTACGCCTCCTTCATGCTCAAGGAGATCGCCGAACAGCCCAAGGCCGTCACCGACACCCTCCTCGGCCGCATCGACCCCGAAGGCACCCTCCACCTGGACGAGGTGCGCATCACCCCCGGCGAACTCCGCGAGGTCGACAAGGTCATCGTCGTCGCCTGCGGGACCGCCTTCCACGCCGGGATGATCGCCAAGTACGCCATCGAGCACTGGACCCGCATCCCCTGCGAGACCGAACTGGCGAGCGAGTTCCGCTACCGCGACCCGATCCTGGACCCGCACACCCTGGTCGTCGCCATCTCCCAGTCCGGCGAGACCATGGACACCCTGATGGCCCTGCGGCACGCCCGCGAACAGGGCGCCAAGGTCCTCGCCATCTGCAACACCAACGGCTCCACCATCCCCCGCGAGTCCGACGCCGTGCTCTACACCCACGCCGGCCCCGAGGTCGCCGTCGCCTCCACCAAGGCCTTCCTCACCCAGCTCGTCGCCTGCTACCTCGTCGCCCTTTACCTCGGCCAGGTGCGCGGCACCAAATGGGGCGACGAGATCCGCACCGTCATCCGCCAGCTCTCCGAGATCTCCGGCTCCGTCGAACGGGTCCTGGAGACCATGGAGCCCGTCCGCGAACTGGCCCGCTCCCTGGCCGGCCACGACACCGTCCTCTTCCTCGGCCGGCACGTCGGCTACCCGGTCGCCCTGGAGGGCGCGCTCAAGCTCAAGGAACTCGCGTACATGCACGCCGAGGGGTTCGCCGCCGGGGAACTCAAGCACGGCCCGATCGCCCTCATCGAGGACGGCCTGCCCGTCGTCGTCGTGGTGCCCTCCCCGGCCGGACGCTCCGTCCTGCACGGCAAGATCGTGTCCAACATCCAGGAGATCCGCGCCCGCGGCGCCCGCACCGTCGTCATCGCCGAGGAGGGCGACGACGAGGTCGTCCCGTACGCCGACCACCTCATCCGCGTCCCCGCAACGCCTACGCTGCTTCAGCCGCTGGTCGCCACCGTGCCCTTGCAGGTCTTCGCCTGCGAACTGGCGACGGCCCGCGGCAACGAGGTGGACCAGCCGCGCAACCTGGCGAAGTCGGTCACCGTGGAGTGAGACGAGCAACGAGGGTGGGAACGTGATCATCGGGGTCGGGATCGACGTGGCGGAGATCCAGCGGTTCGGCGCGGCGCTGGAACGGACGCCGCAGCTCGCGGCGCGCCTCTTCGTCGAACGGGAACTGCTGCTGCCCGGCGGCGAACGGCGCGGCACCGCCTCGCTCGCCGCCCGGTTCGCCGCCAAGGAGGCCCTGGCCAAGGCGCTCGGCGCGCCCCGGGGACTGCTGTGGACCGACGCCGAGGTGTACGTGGAGGAGAGCGGGCAGCCCCGGCTGCGGGTGCGCGGCACGGTGGCGGCCCGCGCCGCCGAACTGGGCGTCAGGCACTGGCACGTGTCGCTCAGTCACGACGCCGGGGTGGCCTCCGCCGTGGTGATCGCCGAGGGCTGACCCGGCCGGGCGCCCGCGGCCCATCCCGCATACGTTGGAAGGCATGCGTACCGCCTACAGCGTCTCCACCGTACGGGCCGCCGAACAGGCCCTGATGGCACGGCTCCCCGAAGGCGCGCTGATGCAGCGCGCCGCCGCCGGGCTCGCCGCCGCCTGCACCGGACTGCTGCGCCGGTCCGGCCGGGTGTACGGCTCCCGCGTCGTCCTCCTCGGCCTCACCGGCGCCGGCAAGACCACGCTGCTGCGGCTGCTCGGCGGCGCCGAGAAGCCCGACACCGGCCGCGTCGTCGAGGGCCACGGCCTCAAGCTCGGCTACTA
>NZ_JAKRGC010000346.1 GCF_022347745.1 Streptomyces sp. OfavH-34-F | reverse complement strand
CTCCGCCGCGCGTACAGGCGGCGCGGGGCGGGGGAGCGCCGGCGGCGCCGGGGCGTCCGAAGCGGCGGCCGCCTCCCCGCCGAGCAGCGCGGCCATGCTGGTCTCGGTCATCCGCAGGAAGGCGAGATGGCTGTCCACCAGCATCTGCTGACAGGCCGCGTGGGCCTCCGCCGTCTGCCGGTGCACCCGGTCGACGGCCGCGTACAGATCGGCGCCCAGCGGTGCGGCGTCCCCGGCGGGACGCACGGCTTGCGGGGGTACGGCGTGCGAGGACATCGGGACCGCCTGGGGTTCGGGCTCGGGAACGTACGGGGACGGCGGCCGGAGTACCTGCCCGCCGGGCGGGGCGGCGGCCTCGGCGCGGGGCGGGGGCAGATGTCCGCGGTCGTTGCCGCCGCTGATCTTCACCGTCATTCGGGGCTCGCGCTCCTTCGCTGGGGTTTCGGGCGACTCGTAGGGCGCCCAGAGAGCGCCGAAGTCCAGGGGGACACCGCGTACGGCGAGTTCGCCGAGCGCCGCGTGCAGGCCGTCCACGCCGGTACGGGGGCCGTCGAGCGACACCGCGGTGTGCCGGCGGTCGCCGAGGATCCGGCCCACCAGCCCCGTCAGCGCGCTGCCCGCACCGATCTCGACGAACGTCCGCACCCCGGCCGCGTACATGGCCTCGAGCTGGTCCTGGAAGAGGACCGGCGAGGCGAGCTGACCGGCGATCCGCCGGCGCACCTCCTCGACGTCCGCGGGGTACGGTGCCGCGTCGGCGGTGCCGTACACCTCGATGCCGGGCGCCGCCAGCGGCACCGTGCGCAGATGGGCGGCGAAGGGTTCGGCGGCCGGGGCGACGAGAGGGCTGTGGAAGGCGGTCGACGCGGCCAGCCGCCTGGTCGCCACCCCCTCATCTGCGAAGGCCCTCTCCACGCGTGCCACCGCGTCCGCCGCACCGGAGAGCACCACCTGCCGGGGCGCGTTGTGGTTGGCGGGCCAGACGTCCCCGTACGCCCCCGCGGCCAGCACCTCCGCCACCCGGTCCCGGTCCGCCGAGACCGCCAGCATCGCGCCCGGCACCGCCGAGGCGTCCCGCATCAGCTCGCCCCGGCGGCGCGCCAGCTCCACCAGCGCCCCGGCGTCCAGCACACCCGCGCAGTGCAGCGCCACCAGCTCGCCGAAGCTGTGCCCCGCCACGCAGTCCGGGCGCAGCCCCAGCTCCCGCACCACCTCCAGCAGGGCCAGCGCCTGCACCGCCAGCGCGGGCTGCGCCCACTCGGTGGCGTCCAGCAGGGCCTTTCGGGCCGCACGTTCCTCGTCGGTGAAGGCGGGCGGCGGGAACACCACCCGGTGCAGCTCCCGGCCGTCGAAGGAGCTGCCGCCCAGCCGGTCCCACACGGCCTGCGCGGCGGGCGCCAGCATGGCGATACCGGCGCCCATGCCGACGTACTGCGCGCCCTGCCCGGGGAACAGGAAGCCGGTCCGGCCCGCCTCCGGCTTCCCGCAGGCGTAACGCACCCCGGACGGGGTGGCGAACGGCGTGTCCGGGTTCCGCTCGATGACGGCCAGCGCCCGGTCGAACTTCTCCCGCAGGTCCTGTTCGCCGGAGGCGACGATCGCCAGGCGCACCGGCGCGGCGGGGGAGAAGGACAGCTGGCTGTCGCGGGCCAGGGCGGCCAGAGGACGGCTCCCGTCCGCCGGCGGCGGCACCAGGGCCGCGGGGGAGTCGCCGCCGAACAGGACGAGTTCGCCCGGCACCGCGCGATGCCGCGGGGCCACCCGCCCTCCGGCGCCGGAGGGCACGTACTCCTCCAGCGTGACGTGGAAGTTGCTGCCGCCGAACCCGAAGCTCGACACGGAGGCCCGGCGCGGGTGGCCGGGCGGCCGCACCCAGGGACGCGTCTCGGTGTTCACGTAGAACGGCCCGTCGGGCAGCGCGGCCGCCGGGTGGGGGCGCTCCACCTTCACGGTCGGCGGCAGCACCTGGTGGCGCAGCGCCATCACCGCCTTCAGCAGCCCCGCCGCCCCCGCCGCGCACTTGGTGTGGCCGATCTGCGACTTCACCGAGCCGACTGCGCACCACGGCCCGCCGTCCCGGCCGGCGGCCCCGAACACCTTGTTCAGGGCGGCCAGTTCGGCCGTGTCACCGGCCTTGGTCCCGGTACCGTGCGCCTCGACCAGCTCCACCGTCTTCGGCCCGTAGCCGGCGTCCTCGTACGCGCGGCGCAGCGCCCGCGCCTGGCCCGCCGGCATCGGGGCGTAGATCGCGCCGCCCCGGCCGTCCGACGCACTGCCGATGCCCCGGATCACCGCGTGCACGCGGTCGCCGTCGCGCTCCGCGTCGGCCAGCCGCTTCAAGGCGTACATGACGACGGCCTCGCCCAGCATCGTGCCGTCCGCGTCGGCGGCGAACGGCCGGCAGTCCCCGGTCGGGGACAGCGCGGGCGTCTTGGAGAAGCAGAGGAACATGCCGATGTCGTTGCCCGTGTCCACGCCCCCGCTGATCACCAGGTCCGCCCGGCCCAGGGCCAGCTCCCCGACCGCCGTGGACAGGGCGGCCAGCGAACTGGCACACGCCGCGTCGGTGGTGTGGTTGATGCCGTGCAGGTCGAACCGGTTGGCGATCCGGCCCGCGACCACATTGCCCAGCAGCCCGGGGAACGACGACTCCCGCCAGGGCTCGAACCGGTCCGAGATCCGGTCGCACACCGCCTGTGCCGCCTCCTCGGTGAGCCCGCTCTCGCGGAGCGCGGCGAGCCACACGGGGCGGTGCGTGCGCCCGTACATGTGCGGCAGCAGTTCCAGGGCCGCCGCGCCGAGCACCACCCCCGTCCGGTCCCCGGCCGTACGGGCCCGGCCCCCGGCGTCCGCCAGCACCTGGTCGGCGACCATCAGGGCCAGGAGCTGCGCGGTGTCCGTCGAGGCGAGCGCGGTGGGCGGCACCCCGTACGCCATCGGGTCGAAGTCGACCTCCGGCAGGAAGGCGCCCCGGCGGGCGTACGTCTTGTCGGGGGCGGCCGGGTCGGGGTCGTAGTGGTCCTCGACCCGCCAGCGGGACGCGGGCACCTCGGTGATCAGGTCCCGGCCGCCGGACACGATCCGCCAGTAGCCGGCCGCGTCCGACGCGCCGGGCACCAGGGCGCCGACCCCGACGACGGCGACGGGATGTCGGCGGAGAGGGGATGAGGGGGGCACGGTCTCTCCTTCGAAGGTCCGCCGGGGGACGGCCGCGCCGCTCACGCCGGTCCACCGGGCACGTAGGTGAAGGACTCGGGCGGCAACGGCACACCGTGGGCCCGCAGTTGATGGGCGCGGGTCAGTACGGCCGCGCCCTCCAGGAGGTGCAGGGCGATGGTGACGACGTCCCGGTGCGCCGGGTCGGCGAGCGGCGTACCGGCCACCCACCGGTTGAACGAGCCCATCGAGGGGCCGCACCAGATCTGGTAGTCCGCCCGCCGCGAGGCGTCCCCCTCGATCGCCCAGCGGCTCGAACTGCCCAGGTACCAGCGGAAGACCAGCGCCATCCGGTGCTTGGGGTCCGCCTGCGCCCGGGCGATCTCGGCGGGGTCGCGGCGCTCCCAGAACGCCCGCGTCCACTGCCACACCTCGTCGAACGACGCGCGCAGCACGTCGCGTTCGAGCGTGGCGCGCAGCGCGTCCGGGATCTCCTCCAGCGAGCCGTGCGCACGGTACGCGGCGTGGAGCCGGCCGGCCCGCCGCGCGAACATCGTCCCCCGGGACAGCACCTGGAGCCGCACGCCGAGCTCGAACATGTCGGCCGCCGGGGCCATGGCCACATCCGCGATGTCCGCCTCGCACAGCATCGCCTTGGCCTCGTCCGACAGCCCCGCCTCGACGGCGGTCTGGTTCACCGACCCCACGACCACGTACGAGGCGCCGAGCGCGAAGGCCGCGGCCACCGCGTCCGGCGTGCCGAGCCCGCCCGCCGCACCGATCCTGACCGGCCGACGGTAGCCGAACCGGGCACACAGCGTGTCGCGCAGCGCGGCGATCCTCGGCAGCAGGACCGACAGCGGCCGGTTGTCGGTGTGGCCTCCGCTGTCCGCCTCCACGGTGACGTCCTCGGCCACCGGCACCCGTGCCGCCAGGTCCGCCTCCTCGCGGGTGAGCCGCCCCCGCGCGACCAGGGCGTCCAGCAGGGCGGCCGGGGCGGGCGAGAGGAACCGTTCGGCCACCTCCGGCCGGGACACCTTCGCCAGCATCCGGGTACGCCGGACCACCTCGCCGTCCGGGCCCCGGCGCAGCCCCCGGGCCGCGCACCACACGACGGCCGGCGTCAGCTCCATGTACGCCGACGCGGAGACGCACGGCACCCCGGCCCGCACCAGGAGTTCGGCCACCCGTGACTCCAGCTCCGGCTCGGCCGGCGAGTGGATGAGGTTGACCCCCCAGTTCCGCCGCTCGCCCAGTTCCCGGACGAGGGTGTGCACGGCCCGCTCGACCTCCGGGTACCCCAGCCCGCCCGCGCCGAAGAAGCCCAGCATGTCCGCGCGGGCCATCGCCGCCACCATCGCGGTCGTCGCGATCCCGTTCGCCATCTCCCCGGCCACGTACGGGAAGCGCAGCCCGTGCGCCTCGCAGAACGTGCGGCCGCCCAGCCACTCCGGGTACAGCGGCGGCAGCGTCCCCAGCACCCGCCCGGACGGCACCGGCCCCCGCACGAGCCCCAGCTCCCGCCCGTCCGGGCCGCCGACCAGATGGACGGGCTCCCGGATGTGCCGCGCGCAGGCGGCGATGGCGTCGGGCGAGAAGGCATCCGGCGGCACCAGGGAGGAGCCGGAGGCGGTGAGGACGGACACGAGGCGGCTCCCACGGGACGGGCGGAACGGACGGGAACGGTCGGGAACGCGGGGAGGCGGGCGCGGCCGGATTCAGCTGCGGCGCACGGGTGGCGGGGCGGTCGCGGCCGGGCCCGGCGGTCCGGACACGGTCCACGACCGGGGAGCCAGCCCCGCCCACAGGTAGTCCGCGTCCACCGGGGCGGACGCGGCGCCCGGACCCAGCTGGGCCCGGACCCGGGTGTCGTCGAACCGCCGCCGGTGCGCGAGATAGGCCGTCATGCCCGGGTAGAAGTCCAGCATCGCTTCGAGGGGCGAGGGCGCGGCCGGGCGGCCGGACACCAGCTCGACCCGCAGCGGAACCAGCCGCTCCAGCACGTCCACGACGGTCGCCACGGGCACATCGCGGTCATGGACCACGTGGAACGTGTCGACTCCGCCCGAAGCGGGCCGCCCGGCCAGCCGCACCATCACGTCGGCCGCGTGTTCCACCTGGAGGAGGTTGAGGCGCCCGTGCGGGTGCCCCACCATCCGGACCCGCGGCCGGTCCCGCGCCCCGGGGCCGCAGGAGCCGCAGGCGTCGCGCAGAATCCGCTCGATGACCTGGAGCGGATGCGGGGGCAGGTCCGGGTGCGGCGGCAGGTCGGTGACCAGGACGCCCGGCCGCAGCACCAGCACCGGCCGGCCGTGCTCCCGCGACCACGCGTGCACCAGCAACTCGGCCTCGTACTTGGAGCGTTCGTAGGCGTTCTCGAACCCGGGGCCGCCGTCCAGCTCGTCCTCGTACGCCACACCCTCACGCCGCGCCCCGGCGACGAACGCGGTGCTCACATGGTGCACGCGGGGCCGCAGCCGGCCGGCGGCGGCCAGCTCCAGGACGTGCCGCGTCCCCTCGACGTTGACGCGGCGCAGCTCCGGCAGGTCGCCCTCCAGATTGATGCTGCCCGCGCTGTGCCACAGCGCGCCCACCCCATCGGCCAGCTCCTGGTACTCCCGCTCGGGCAGTCCCAGCCGGGGCAGCGCGAGATCGATCTCCACCACCCGCACCCGCTCGGCGAGCCCGGCGACGAACTCCGGTGCGGAGCCGGTCAGTTCGAAGAAGCGGACGATGCGGTGCAGGGCGTCGCCGGAGCCCGCGTGGGCCAGGACCGTCACCGACCGGTGCGCGTCGAGCAGACGACGCAGCAGGCGCAGGCCGAGAAATCCGGTCGCGCCGGTGAGGGCTACGTGCACGGCCATGGCTCCAAGGGCTGCGGATGGGACCGCCCCGCCTGCCGCGGGGACGCGCCGCGTCGTCGGACGGCGCGGGCCGCGCCGGCGGTTCCTCCGCCGTCGCCGGGCACGTCGCTCGTCGGCGCACGGCACACCATGGCAGACGGCGGTCGAACCGGAAGAACTCGATCCGGGCCCCTCACCCGAACGAAGTACTCCGACGTCAGAGGCCGCGTACGCCAGTGCGGACCGGCACCCGACCGGGCGAAGCAGCCGTCCCCCGTCCCTCCTTCGGGGGATCTTGCGTACCGCCGCGAAGCCGGTCCCGGGCCACGGGCCGGCACCGGCCGGGAAGCGGCCCACGGGTGCTGCCGCACAGGCCGGGCAGGGGAGCCCGAGCCGTGCGGCGGTACGGGGAAGTCGCCGGGGCCGCCGCCCCG
>NZ_JAKRGC010000345.1 GCF_022347745.1 Streptomyces sp. OfavH-34-F | reverse complement strand
CCGGGGCCGCCCACGGCCCGGTTCTGCTGGCCGGGTCCGCCGCTGCCGCCCGCGAGCAGCCCGCCGGGGGCCTGCTGGCCGGGCGCCTGCTTCGGGGCCGGCTGCTTGCCGCCGTGCGCGACGTCGACCGGGAGCATGACCAGTGCGGTGGTGCCGCCCGAGTCGGAGGGGCGCAGCTGGATGCGGATGCCGTGGCGCAGCGAGAGCCGGCCGACCACGAACAGGCCCATGCGGCGGGAGACCGAGACGTCCACGGTGGGCGGCGAGGCGAGCCGCTCGTTGATCGCCGCCAGGTCCTCCGGGGACAGGCCGATGCCGGTGTCGTGGATCTCGACGAGCACCCGGCCGTCGGGCAGCGCGTGACCGGTGACCCGGACCTTCGTCTGCGGCGAGGAGAACGAGGTGGCGTTCTCCAGCAGCTCGGCGAGCAGGTGCACGAGGTCGTTGACGACCCGGCCGGCGACCTCGGTGGCGGGCACCGCGGCCAGTTCGATGCGCTCGTACTGCTCCACCTCGGACGCGGCGGCGCGGAGCACGTCGACGAGCGGGACGGGCCGGGTCCAGCGGCGGCCCGGCTCCTCGCCCGCGAGGACGAGGAGGTTCTCGCCGTTCCGGCGCATACGGGTCGCGAGGTGGTCGAGCTTGAAGAGCGAGGAGAGCTGGTCCGGGTCGGCCTCGCGCGACTCCAGCTCGGAGATGAGCGAGAGCTGGCGCTGGATGAGACCCTGCGACCGGCGCGAGAGGTTGGTGAACATCGCGTTGACGTTGCCCCGCAGCAGGGCCTGCTCGGCGGCGAGGCGGACCGCCTCGCGGTGCACGTCGTCGAAGGCCGCGGCCACCTTGCCGATCTCGTCGCGCGAGTGGACGCCGACCGACTCGACGGAGGTGTCCACGTCCTGCGGGTCGGACTCGGAGAGCTGCTTGACCAGCTCGGGCAGGCGGTCCTGGGCGACGCGGGTCGCGGTGTCCTGGAGGCGCCGCAGCGAGCGGATCATGGACCGGGCCACGACGAACGCGCCGACCAGGGAGACGCCGAGCACGAGCAGGATCAGCGCACCGGAGATGATCGCCTCGCGCTGCGACTCGTCGCGCAGCTCGCGGGCCTTGCTCTCCATGTCGCTGAGGAGGGTCTCCTCGATCAGCTTCATGGCGTTGATCTTGGTGGTGTCCTGGTCGTACCAGTTCATGTACGAACGGCGCGAGGCGGGACCGCTCACCGCGGTCGGGTTCTCCAGGATCTTCTTGGCGTACGTCTCCGCCGCCTTGATGTCCGGGTGCCCGTTCTCCAGCGTCGCGGTCAGCTCCTCGGCGTTCTTGCCGGTGGAGGTGTAGATCGCGTTGAAGGAGTTGCGGGCGGCCGACTCCTTGCGCTGGGCGGCCTGGCCGAACTGCTGGTCGTTGCGGTCGAGGTCGGGCTTCTGCTCGTCGCTGGTCGGCAGTGCGGCGGCGATGACCGCGCGCTGGATCGAGGCGTACTCCTTGGAGGAGGAGAACGCCGCGAGCGCACGGGTCCGCTTGATCATCTCGGGGCTGCTGGTCGCCTGCGCCATGTCCTGCGAGAGGCTCAGCAGCGAGGTGATCAGCTGGCTGTAGGCGTCGATCGTCTGGAGGCTCGGGGTGCCCTTGGCGTACGCCTGCTCGCGGATGTCGCGGATGGAGCTGAGCTGCGCGGCGATCTGCTGGACGCTGGTGTGGATGCTCTCCAGCGTCTCGTCGCCGGCGGTGTCGCCGATGTCGTCGGTGGCCCCGAAGAACGCCTTCTTCGCCCGGTCCGTCTTCTTGCGCGGCTCGGTGACCTTGAAGTCGGTCTCCGGCACGTTGTTGGACAGCGGGCCGGCCGTCCGGTCGCGCTCCTCCTGGAGCGCCTGCGCCAGCGACGTCGCCTGCTTCGTCATCTTGGTCAGCAGCTGCATGTGCTCCAGCTGCTGGATGTCGTTCATGGAGTCGTTGATGCGCAGACCGCCGAGCGTGGTCGCGGCGACCACGGGGAGGGCCAGCAGGGAGACCAGGCGCGTACTGATGCGCCAGTTGCGCAGCGCCAGCCGCGAGCCCGTGTTGACCGGGCCCCGTGACCTGGGCGCGGTGGCCTGTTCGGACTCGCCGCCGGCCGGGGCGGCACCGGGGTGCCGTTCGCGGTCGCCGTGGTCACCGGCCGCGGCCGGTGCGGGGTTCTGGGCGTGCTGGGGCGAGGAACCGCGGTCGGTCCCGCCGCGCGGCTCCTGTTCCGCCGCAGCGCTGCCATCCCTCTTGAAACGTCCCTGCACTAGCGTCGCAACCTCTGGACCAGGCGCTTCTCCGTCGTGAACGGAGAAAACGGTGTCGGCGTGGTGGGGCGTTGGGCCGCCCCCATTAGGTGGTCGTGAATGACCGGCGCTCTTCCCCTTCCCGCCGCCACTCGGCGCTGCGTTGCGCCCCCTGCGCGCCGGTTTGAAACCTGCGGCGGTGCGTGGAATTTCAGCACAGTGGCGGATCTCCAACAAGGGCCAGGTACCGGGCTGTGACCTGGGTGACACCGTGTGACGACCGTGTGACAAGCGGTGGGGGCGGTTCAGTGACATATCGGACCATTGGGTGCGACTCCGCTCGGGAGGGCGGGTGTCCCAGTCGCCATGATCAGGAGCGGAATGGCAGGTTCAGGGGTGACATGTCCGTTTCGGCGGTCCAGACCACGCGCCCGAATTGGCCCTATTGTCGGGCTGTTCGTGAGCAAACTCACACAAAGATCGCGTCGAGTTCCAGCCACCGGCAGGGAATTACATGTTTAGCCTGACGCTTTACTGGGAGGGCAGAACCGACAACCGGCGCCCTCGCACGAGCGGCGCCCCGACGACAGGGTCCGTACGGCAGATGAACACCCCGACGCTCCGCAACCTCGCCAACCCCCGGCGCACCACCCTCACCCACCTCAAGGACGCCGGGTCGCTGCAGACCGCGGAACTCCGTGAGCACGCGGTCCAGCTGCCCGCCCAGACCGCCAACCCCCGCCGCACGATCCTGATGACGGCCCCCACGGCCCCCACCGCCACCCCGCCCGCCGCGGAGTGACACCGCACGGGCGCCCCTCACGCCTCTGCTCCTGACCCGCCGGGCAAAGAGCTAGCCTGGAGCGTCAAGGTCTTCAGGCACCCAGCAAGCAGTGAGGGGCGACAGCAACCCGTGCGCATCGCCAGGTTCTCCATCGACGGCAATGTCGCCTTCGGCGCGGTCGAGGGCGACGGGCCCGACGGTCTCGTCCTCGACATCATCAAGGGCATCCCGTACTCCGAGTTCGAGCTCTCCGGGACCAAGGTCCCGCTGAACAAGGTGCGGCTGCTGCCGCCCGTGCTCCCCAACAAGGTCGTGGCCATCGGCCGCAACTACGCGGAGCACGCCGCCGAACTCGGCCACGAGGTCCCCGACGTCCCCGTCGCCTTCCTCAAGCCCACCACCTCGGTGATCGGCTCCGGCGACAACATCGAGTACCCCTCCTTCTCCGAAGAGGTCCACCACGAGGCCGAGCTGGCCGTGGTCATCGGCCGGATGTGCCGCGAAGTGCCGCGCGAGCGGGTCAAGGACGTCATCTTCGGCTACACCTGCGCCAACGACGTCACCGCCCGCGACGCCCAGAAGCGGGAGAAGCAGTGGGCGCGCGCCAAGGGCTTCGACACCTCCTGCCCCCTCGGCCCCTGGGTGGAGACCGACCTCGACCCCCGCGACCTCGCCATCCAGGCCACGGTCAACGGTGAGCAACGCCAGCTCGGCCGGACGAGCGACATGATCCGGAGCATCGAGGACCTGGTCGTCCACATCACGGAAGCCATGACGCTGCTTCCCGGCGACGTGATCCTCACCGGCACTCCCGCGGGGGTCGGACCCCTCCACGTCGGCGACGAGGTCGCCGTCACCATCGAAGGCATCGGCACTCTCACCAACAAGGTGATCAAGCGTGGCTAACGCAGCATTCCCCAAGTTCTCGACTCCGCTCGAACAGGGGAGGCCCCACCGTGTACGTTTCTGTCCCTCCCCGACCGGCAACCCCCATGTCGGCCTGGTCCGGACGGCTCTCTTCAACTGGGCCTTCGCGCGGCACCACCAGGGCACCCTGGTCTTCCGCATCGAGGACACCGACGCCGCGCGCGACTCCGAGGAGTCCTACGAGCAGCTCCTCGACGCCATGCGCTGGCTCGGCCTCGACTGGGACGAGGGCCCCGAGGTCGGCGGCCCGCACGGCCCGTACCGCCAGTCCCAGCGGATGGACATCTACCGCGACGTCGCCGACAAGCTGCTGGCCGGCGGCTACGCGTACCCCTGCTACTGCACCACGGAGGAGCTGGACGCCCGCCGCGACGCCGCCCGCGCCGCCGGCCGCCCCTCCGGCTACGACGGCCACTGCCGCGACCTCACCGCCGAGCAGAAGGCCGCCTACGAGGCCGAGGGCCGCACGTCGATCGTCCGGTTCCGGATGCCCGACGAGGCGATCACCTTCACCGACCTGGTCCGCGGCGACATCACCGTGCAGCCGGAGAACGTCCCGGACTACGGCATCGTCCGCGCCAACGGCGCCCCGCTGTACACGCTGGTCAACCCGGTGGACGACGCGCTGATGGAGATCACCCACGTGCTGCGCGGCGAGGACCTGCTCTCCTCCACCCCGCGCCAGATCGCCCTCTACCGGGCACTCATCGAGCTGGGCGTCGCCAAGGACATCCCCGTGTTCGGGCACCTGCCGTACGTCATGGGCGAGGGCAACAAGAAGCTCTCCAAGCGCGACCCGCAGGCCTCCCTCAACCTCTACCGCGAGCGCGGCTTCGTCCGCGAGGGGCTGCTCAACTACCTCTCGCTGCTGGGCTGGTCCATCGCCGAGGACCGCGACATCTTCGACATCGACGAGATGGTCGCTGCCTTCGACATCGAGGACGTCAACGCCAACCCGGCCCGCTTCGACCTCAAGAAGTGCGAGCACGTCAACGCGGAGCACATCCGCCGCATGGACGTGAAGGCGTTCACCGAGGCGTGCGGCCCCTGGCTGAAGGCGCCGTTCGCCCCCTGGGCCCCGGAGTCCTTCGACGCCGCGGTGTTCGCCGAGATCGCCCCGCACGCCCAGACCCGCATCACGGTGCTCTCCGAGATCACCGCCAACGTGGACTTCCTGTTCCTGGACGAGCCGGTGCGCGACGAGGCGTCCTGGGCCAAGGCGATGAAGGAGGGCTCGGACGCCCTCCTCGTCACGGCCCGCGCCGAGCTGCTTGCCGCCGACTGGAACGCGGACGCCCTCAAGGCCGCCGTCCTCGCCGCCGGTGAGCAGCACGGCCTCAAGCTCGGCAAGGCCCAGGCCCCGGTCCGCGTCGCCGTCACCGGCCGCACCATCGGCCTGCCGCTCTTCGAGTCCCTGGAGATCCTCGGCCGCGAGCGCACGATCGCCCGCATCGACGCGGCCCTGGCCCAGCTGGCCGCGTAACCCCCCTCGCGCACGCCGGAGGCCGGACCCCCTACGGGGCCCGGCCTCCGGCGTTAGCGTGGGGCCATGCCCATCAGAGCCGTCCTCTGGGACATCGACGACACCCTCTTCGACCACACGGCGGCCGCCGCCACCGGCATGGCCCGGCACATCGCGGCCGAGGGGCTGCCCCCGGGGCACGCCACCGCCGAGGAGGCCGTGGCGGAGTGGCAGCGGCTCAGCCGGCGGCACTGGGCGCGGCTCGCGGCCGGGGAGACGGACTGGGAGGGACAGCGCCGGGACCGGGCCCGGGAGTTCCTGGGCAGGCCGCTGGACGACGCCGAGGCCGATGCCTGGTTCGCGCGCCACGTCGCCCACTACGAGAGCGCCTGGGCCCTCTTCCCGGACGTGGTCCCGGCGCTGGACGCGCTGGTGGGGACGTACCGGCACGCCGTGCTCTCCAACGCCGCGCAGGACCCTCAGCACCGCAAGCTCACGGCGCTCGGGGTGCGCGACCGGTTCGAATCGCTGCTGTGCGCCGTCGAACTGGGCGTCTCCAAGCCCGCGCCGGAGGCCTTCCTCGCCTCCTGCGCGGCGCTGGCCCTGGAACCGCACGAGGTGCTGTACGTGGGGGACGAGCCGGACATCGACGCGGCGGGCGCCACGGCCGCCGGTCTGGCCGGCGTCTGGCTGGACCGGCTCGGCCGCGGCGGGCGGCCCGAACTGGTGCGCATCACGGGGCTCGACCAGCTGCCCGGACTGCTCGCGGGCGATACCCGTTTTGGAGCGCCGGACACCTTCGGGTAATGTTCTTTCTGCGCCGCCCGGGCGGGCCGAAAGATCCGGCCGGGAAGCGCAGACAGAAACAAAACCCTCAGGGGTTGCGTTTCAGTGGGCTATGGTGTAATTGGCAACACTACGGTTTCTGGTACCGTCATTCTAGGTTCGAGTCCTGGTAGCCCAGCGCAGTACAGCAAGTTGTAGGACAAGCCCCCGTTGTGTAGCGGCCTAGCACGCTG
>NZ_JAKRGC010000344.1 GCF_022347745.1 Streptomyces sp. OfavH-34-F | reverse complement strand
GACCGGCGCCCCCGCCGCGTCCAGCACCCGCCCCCGGAAGCCGGTGCGGCCCGGCAGCGGGAGGGGTGCGAGGTCCTCGCCGCCCGCGAGCGGGACCGGCGCGCCGGCCGGGCGCCGGGACGGCAGGAACGAGGCCAGGACGAGACCGGCGACCACCGCGCCGGTCGCGATGAGGAACGAGATGCGGAAGCCCTTCATGGTGGGCACCTCGACCGGGCCCATCCGGGTCGAGGTGTGGGCCAGGACCATGCCGATGACCGCGCTGGACACCGAGGTGCCGATGGAGCGCATCAGGGTGTTCAGGCCGTTGGCCGCGCCGGTCTCGGAGGCGTCCACGGCGCCGATGATCAGGGCGGGCAGCGAGGAGTAGGCGAGCCCGATGCCGGCGCCGAGGACGACCGAGATCAGCACCGTCTGCCAGGTGGCGCTCATCAGCCCGAGCCCGGCCCCGTACCCGATCGCGATCACCAGCAGGCCGAGGATCAGCGACACCTTGGGGCCCCGGCGGGCGGAGATCCGCGCGTACAGCGGGGCGACGAGCATCATCGTCAGGCCGAGCGGGGCCACGCACAGACCGGCGACCACCATCGACCGGCCGAGGCCGTAGCCGGTGGAGGCCGGCAGCTGGAGCAGCTGGGGCAGGACCAGGGAGACGGCGTAGAAGGCGACGCCGATCATGATGGAGGCCAGGTTGGTCAGCAGCACCTCGCGGCGGGCCGTGGTCCGCAGATCGACGAGCGGCGCCCCGGTGCGCAGCTCGAACAGCCCCCACAGCACCAGCACGACCAGCGAAGCGGCCAGCAGCCCGAGCGTGGTGGGGGAGGCCCAGCCCCAGTCGCCGCCCTTCGTGACGGGCAGCAGCAGGAGCACCAGGCCCAGCGAGAGGCCGAGCGCGCCGACGAGGTCGAAGCGGCCGGGGGCGCGCAGCGTGCTCTCCGGGACCGCGACGAGCGTCAGCGCCATGGCCAGCGCGCCGAGCCCGGCGGAGCCGAGGAACAGGGCGTGCCAGTTGGTGTGCTGGGCGACGAGCGCGGCGGCCGGCAGCGCGAGCCCGCCGCCGACGCCGATGGACGAACTCATCAAGGCCATCGCCGAGCCCAGCCTCTCGCGCGGCAGTTCGTCGCGCATGATGCCGATGCCCAGCGGGATCGCTCCCATGGCGAAGCCCTGGAGCGAGCGGCCCACGATCATGATCACGAGGTCGTCGGTGAAGGCGCATATCAGGGAGCCTGCGACCATGACGCCGAGGCTGGCCAGCAGCATCCCGCGCTTGCCGTACAGGTCTCCCAGCCGCCCCATGATCGGGGTGGCGACGGCCCCGGCGAGCAGGGTGGCGGTCATCACCCAGGTCGCGTCGGCCGGGGAGGTGCGCAGCAGGGCGGGCAGGTCCTTGAAGACGGGGACGAGCAGGGTCTGCATCACGGCGACGGTGATCCCCGCAAAGGCGAGCACGGGGACGATCCCCCGGCCCGTCCGCGCGCCCGGACCGGACGGGCCGGGCGGGCCGGCCGGTTCCGCGGCGGGCTGGTCGTGCGTCGGCTGGGGCATGCGGGCGGTTCTCCCGTCGCGCTCCCGGGGGCGCCTCGCCCGGTTCCGGTACGGCCCGGGCCGCGTCACAGTCGCGGCTCCGCCGTCCGGGGGGCGCGGGCGCCGCACGGAAGCTGAATGTCTGGCTCGCCGGTTCCGTACGCGGTGTGCGCACGGCCTGGCGAAAGTCTTATGGGTCAGCGCGCGGCCCGGCCCAGGTGGCTCCCGAGCGCGAGGGCTGCGCTACAACGACCGCCTTACGCGGAACCTGCACCTTCCGGCGCCGTCGCGACGGCGGTCCCGGCGGCCGTGGTTGCTGCGGCCGGGGCTGCCTCGCGGTCGGGCGCGAGCGGGTCGGTCACCGTGCCGGACTCCTCGTCGAAGAGCCCCTGCGCCAGCCTGGTCACCGCTGCGGGGACCGGCGGCGCCAGGTCGGCCACAACGCGGAGACCGGACAGGACGTCGTCAGGCCGCACGGCAGGTGTCACGTGCCGAACGACCAGCCGCAGTATCGCACAGGCCCTGTCACCCGACCTATCGGCCGGAAGATCGACGCACCGGAGCTCCACCACGGCGGCGCGGGCGTCGAAGGCCCGCATGCCGTTCTTCGTGCGGCGCTCGACCTCGACGGTCTCGGCCGCGTCGAAGGCGGCGACGGCCTTCTCGGCCGCCTCCCGCTCCACGCCGTCCAGGCGGATCTCCCAGACGGAGGCGGTCAGCCGGTCGGCGAGGCCCGAGGTGCGGGCCTCGACGGCGTCCGTGATGTCCAGGCCGTCCGGCATCGAGTCGTTGAGCTGCTCGCGCAGGACGTCCGGGTCGCGGCGCTCGGTGAGCGCGATCTCCAGGAACTCGGCCTCACTGCCCGTCCCGGTGGGGGCGGCGTTGGCGTACGACACCTTGGGGTGCGGGGTGAAGCCCGCCGAGTAGGCCATGGGCACCTGGGAGCGGCGCAGCGCCCGCTCGAAGGCACGCTGGAAGTCGCGGTGGCTGGTGAACCGGAGGCGGCCGCGCTTGGTGTAGCGCAGTCGGATGCGCTGCACCGCCGGTGCGGGCGGCGGGCCTTCGGGCTGTCGCTTGCCCAGTGGTTCTTCTCCTCGGTGCGGGGCGGGCGCGGTGGCGCGCCGCCCACGAAAAGCGGGTGACCCGGCGGCCCCGACCGGGTCATCCCTGCCGCACGGATTTCTCCGGGAGCGGGGTGGCCTCTGGTCCGGGTGGAGCGCTGGGCACAGTCGTTGCACGGTCCAGAGTACGCGCAAGGGGCGCCGCGGGTTTCCCCGGCTCGGGGCGGGCGGGCCCGCCGGCCAGTGCGCGCCACGCGTCCCGGCGGGCCCGCCGGACCGTTTCGCGCGCCGTGCGCAGGGTGTCGCGGGCCGTGCGGCCCACCGCGCGCAGCACCCGGCCGGCGGGCAGCAGGAGGGCGTCGCGTACGACGTGGCCGACCGGGACGCACACCGTGCGGTACGCCCAGCGCACCGGCTGGGCGATCAGGGTCCGGGCGAGCCACCGCAGCCCCCGGCCGACCGCCCGCGAGACGAAGCCGGCGACCCGCCAGGCGATCCCGAGCGCGGCCGCGACCTCCCGGCCGACCGGGACGAGGACGTGCCGGTGGATCCAGCGGAGGGGGGCCACGAGCAGCGTGACGACCAGCCACCCCAGGGCGGTGCCCAGGCCCCGGAAGAACGCCTCGATCCCCCGGACCAGCAGGTCCAGCGCCCAGGCGAGGCCACGGCCCACCGGGGCGAGCACGTGCCGGTACACCCATCCGAGGGGCGCCACGACCAGATGCCCGACCAGCCAGGCCGCGGCGAGTCCGACGGGCACCAGGACGTACCGCCACAGCAGCACCACCGGCAGCACGAAGACCGCGCCGAGCAGCCACTTCAGACCGGTGCCCAGCCACCGCACCGCCGTCCCCAGCGCGCGGGCGGCGGGCACCAGCACCGCGCGGTGGAGCCACCGCAGCCCGTGGCCGAGCGGGGTGAGCAGATGCACGTACACCCAGACGAGCGGCAGCACGATCCCGTAGCGCACCGCGGGCACCACGACCCGGCGCCAGAGCGCGATCCACAACCGGACGAACAGCGCCCGCGCGAGCCACGTCAGCGCGTGTCCCAGCGGGACGCAGACGTGCCGCCACAGCCATCGCGCGGGCACCGCCACCAGCACCTCGCACAGCAGGGCCAGGGCGCGGCCGAGGGGGCGCAGGAGCACGCGTTCGGCGGCGCGGCCCGTGACGACGAGGGCGTCCCACAGCATGCGCACCGGCAGGACGACGAGGACGACCACGATCCGGACCGGGACGCGGACCAGCGTGGTGAGGCAGCCGTCCCCGCCCTCGTAGTGGGCCGGCGCCTGGTGGGGGCCGTACCCCGGCCGCGGCAGGGGCGCGCGGTGCTTTCCGTCTTCCATGCACCTGATGACGCAGCGGCCCGGCCCGGGGTTTCCCGGACCGGGCCGTCGTCACCGAGCCGTCATGCGCGGGCGGTCGCCCCGCCGCTCACTTCACGACCGTCAGCGGCAGGAGCTTCTTGCCGGTCGGGCCGATCTGGATGCTGGTGTCCATCTGCGGGCAGACCCCGCAGTCGAAGCACGGCGTCCAGCGGCAGTCCTCGACCTCGGTCTCGTCGAGCGCGTCCTGCCAGTCCTCCCAGAGCCAGTCCTTGTCGAGACCGGAGTCCAGGTGGTCCCAGGGCAGGACCTCCTCGTAGGTGCGCTCGCGGGTGGTGTACCAGTCGACGTCCACGCCGAACTCCGGCAGCGTCGCGGCGGCGCTCTTCATCCACAGGTCGTAGCTGAAGTACTCGCGCCAGCCGTCGAACCGGCCGCCGGCCTCGTAGACCGCGCGGATGACGGAGCCGACACGGCGGTCGCCGCGCGAGAGCAGGCCCTCGACGATGCCGGGCTTGCCGTCGTGGTAGCGGAAGCCGATCGAGCGGCCGTACTTCTTGTCGCCGCGGATCTTGTCCCGGAGCTTGGCGAGACGGGCGTCGGTCTCCTCGGCGCTCAGCTGCGGCGCCCACTGGAAGGGCGTGTGCGGCTTGGGCACGAAGCCGCCGATGGAGACGGTGCAGCGGATGTCGTTCTGCCCGGAGACCTCGCGGCCCTTGGCGATGACGTTGACCGCCATGTCGCCGATCTGCAGGACGTCCTCGTCGGTCTCGGTGGGCAGCCCGCACATGAAGTACAGCTTCACCTGGCGCCAGCCGTTGCCGTAGGCGGTGGCGACCGTGCGGATCAGGTCCTCCTCCGAGACCATCTTGTTGATGACCTTGCGCATGCGCTCGGAGCCGCCCTCGGGGGCGAAGGTGAGCCCGGAGCGGCGGCCGTTGCGGGTCAGCTCGTTGGCCAGGTCCACGTTGAACGCGTCGACGCGGGTGGACGGCAGCGAGAGGCCGATCTTGTCGTCGGTGTAGCGGTCCGCGAGGCCCTTGGCGATGTCACCGATCTCGGTGTGGTCGGCGGAGGAGAGGGAGAGCAGACCCACCTCTTCGAAGCCGGTCGCCTTGAGGCCCTTCTCCACCATCTCGCCGATGCCGGTGATGCTTCGCTCCCGCACGGGGCGCGTGATCATGCCGGCCTGGCAGAAACGGCAGCCGCGGGTGCAGCCGCGGAAGATCTCCACGGACATCCGCTCGTGGACGGTCTCGGCGAGCGGGACCAGGGGCTGCTTCGGGTACGGCCACTCGTCGAGGTCCATGACGGTGTGCTTGGACACCCGCCACGGCACGCCCGACCTGTTCGGTACGACGCGGCCGATGCGGCCGTCCGGGAGGTACTCCACGTCGTAGAAGCCGGGGACGTACACGCCGCCGGTCCTCGCGAGGCGGAACAGGACCTCCTCGCGGCCGCCGGGACGGCCCTCGGCCTTCCAGGCGCGGATGATCTCGGTGATCTCCAGGACCGCCTGCTCGCCGTCGCCGATGACCGCGCAGTCGATGAACTCCGCGATCGGCTCCGGGTTGAACGCGGCGTGGCCGCCGGCGAGCACGATCGGGTCGTCGATGTCCCGGTCCTTGGCGGCCAGCGGGATACCGGCCAGGTCCAGGGCGGTGAGCATGTTGGTGTAGCCCAGCTCGGTGGAGAAGCTGAGCCCGAAGACGTCGAACGCCTTGACCGGGCGGTGGCTGTCCACGGTGAACTGCGGCACCCCGTGCTCGCGCATCAGCGCTTCGAGGTCCGGCCAGACGCTGTAGGTGCGCTCGGCGAGGACGCCCTGGCGCTCGTTCAGTACCTCGTAGAGGATCATGACGCCCTGATTGGGCAGCCCGACCTCGTACGCGTCCGGGTACATCAGCGCCCAGCGGACGTCGCACTCGTCCCACGGCTTGACGGTGGAGTTCAGCTCACCGCCGACGTACTGGATGGGCTTCTGCACATGCGGGAGCAGAGCTTCGAGCTGTGGGAAGACCGAATCGACAGACATCGCGAACTTTCGAGAGCCGGCAGGGGTGACCATCCAGCGTACCTCGCTGCCCGGCCTCCCCGCGCCCGCCGGAGTACGCCCCCGGGCGCTGCCGGCGGTCCCCTACGGCCGCCGGGGACGGGCCCGGTGCGCCCGGTGCCAGACGGCGGGCAGCTCGCGTTCCACCGCGGCGGCGGCCGCCTCCTCGCGCCCGTACAGCAGTCCCCAGGTGAACGACGGCTCGCCGGCCGCGTCCGCCTGTACGGCGAGGTCGCGCAGGGCCGCGCGGGCGACCACCCCGTCCTGGTGGTCACCGAGGAGGCTCTGGACGGCCTTCAGCCGCTTGACCGCCTTCTTCGCGGGCTTCCCGAGCACCGGCCGGGCCGCCTCCGCGGCGTACCGGGCGCGTTTGGCGGCCTTGCGGGCGCTGTGCAGGGCGGCGTCCCGGTCCGGCCCGGCCGGCAGGTCCAGGGCGTGCGCGACCCGTCCGGCGAGGCGCTTGTGGTCCTT